>JBKPDW010000565.1:0-8079 GCA_046728115.1 Acidobacteriota bacterium
ATTCGGAATCGCCCGTCGGCTCGAGCAGTTGAGCGAAGAAGTGCTCCGTCTGAACGAAGGCACGGTTTACACATCCCTGTTGAGGCTGCAGCAGGAGGGGTGGATTGTCGCGGAGTGGGGTGCTTCGGAGAACAACCGTAAAGCGAAGTTCTACTCGATTACGAAGAGCGGCCTGAAACAGCTGGCGAAGGAGACCGAAGACTGGGAGCGGATCTCTGCTGTGATCGGCCGCGTACTGCGGTTGGCGAGCGAAAAGTCATGATCGGCCGGCTGCGGAAACTGTGGACGCGGATCCGTGGCACGGTTCGCAATGAACAGCGCGACCTCGAGTTTCAAGACGAGATCGAGGAACACGTCAGATTGCTGACGGAGCGCTATCGGCGGGAGGGCATGACGGCGGACGTCGCCATGCGCGCGGCGCGGCGGCAATTCGGCAATACCACGTTGCTGGAGGAAGACCGGAGGGACATGCAAGTGTTCCCGGCCATCGAGTCGCTCCGCGCCGATCTGATCTATGCGCTCCGGATGCTTCGAAAGAATCGCGGCTTCGCGGCGGCGGCCGTGGTGACGCTGGCGCTCGGGATCGGCGCGAATACGGCGATTTTCAGCGTGTGCTATGCGGTGTTGTTCAAGCCGTTGCCCTATGCCGAGCCGAGTCGCATCGTGACGCTTTGGGAACGGCAGCGGGACGGAACGCTGAGCGACGTGGCGCCGGCGAATTTTGTGGATTGGCGTGACGCGAGCCGGTCGTTCAGCGGGATGGCGGCGGTGAGTGCATCCAGCTTCGCGTCCAGTTTCATTCTGGGCGGACAGAGCGAGGCGTCGCGGTTGGCCGGAGGGGACGTTTCGTCGAGTTTCTTTTCTGTATTAGGCGTCCGGTTCATGCTAGGCCGCAATTTTCTTCCGGAAGAGGATCAGCCTGGCGGGAATCGCGTCGCAATTCTAAGCTACCCGGCATGGCGGGATCGATTCGGCGCGGACCGCAACATCGCGGGCAAGGCCATCACGCTGAATGACGACAGCTACACGGTCGTCGGTGTGCTGCCGGCGGATTTTCAGTTCGGGAGCACGGCGGCAGATTTCCAGGCGCGCAGCCAAGCCGACATTTGGGCTCCGCTCGCGCTCGATCCCCAGCGACTGCAGCGCGGCTCGCATACGTTACGTGTGATCGCGCGGCTCGCGCCAGGCGTGACACTGGCGCAGGCCCAGGCGGAACTCGATCTGATAGCGGCGAGCATGGCGCGGGTGTATCCGGACAACAACCGCGACAGGGGCATCGCCGCCATTTCGCTGGTCGAGCGGGTCACGGCGACTGTTCGCGGGCCACTGCGGATGCTTCTTGGCGCGGTCGGACTGGTGCTGCTGATCGCTTGCGCGAATGTCGCGAACCTTCTGTTGAGCCGAGCGGCGGCGCGCCAAACCGAGATGGCGGTTCGGGTCGCGCTCGGTGCAAGCCACGGGCGGCTCGCCCAACAACTTCTGACCGAGAGTCTGTTGTTGGCCGGCATCGGCGGGACCGCGGGCCTTCTCGTCGCGCTGGCTGTGACTGCCGCCCTCGCTCCGCATCTGCCTCCCGACCTATCGCGTGCGGCGGGCATGGCCGGAGACGTGCGCATACTGGCGTTCACCGCGGTGATTTCGTTGGCGACTGGGATTCTCTTCGGATTGGGTCCGTTGGTCGGCATGAGGCGCATCAGCGCGGGGGAATCGCTGAAACAGAGCCTTCGCGTCGCAGGTGCCTCTCACAGCGGCCTTCGGAATGGACTGGCCGTGGCGCAAATCGCTATCGCGATCGTTCTTCTCATCGGCGCCGGTCTGATGGCGAAGAGCTTTTGGGCACTGACGCACGTCTCGCCGGGGTTCCGCGCGGATAGTATCCTGACCGCGCGCTTGTCGCTACCAAGATCGCGGTATCCCGATAACCGAAGGATCGCCGCCTTCGAACGCGAACTGCTGGAGACCCTGAGTAGAAAGCCGGGCGTGCAATCCGCCGGGTTGGCGACGTACCTGCCGCTCAGCGCTTTGGACAACGGGTGGTCGTTCATCGTCGAAGGCCGACCACCGCTGCCGGTTGGGATGTTCAACATGGCGAAGTACCGCCCGGCGAGCGCGGGCTATTTCGAGACGATCGGGATTCCGGTGCTGCGCGGCCGATCCTTTACGCCGGCGGATACGGCGGATTCGCCCTGGGTCACCGTGATCAACGAATCGATGGCGCGCGAGTATTGGGGAGAGCAAGACCCGATCGGCAGGCGTCTGCAGTTTGGAGCGGAGACATGGCGCACGGTGATCGGAGTGGTGGGCGACGTGCTGCACGAGGGACTGGACGGGGAGACGAAGCCCGAGATGTACGTGCCGATGGAGCAGGCGCCCAATACCGAGAGTGGCCCCACCATCGTTGTCCGAACGGCGCTCGACACCGGTGCTGCCGCGGGAGAGCTACGCGGGGCCGTTGCGGCGATCGATCGGGCGATCCCCGTGGACCGGATCCAGACAATGGAGCAACTGGTATCGGGGTCGGTAGCGCAGCCCCGTTTCCGCACGGTGATCCTGGCGGCGTTCTCGATGCTCGCACTGGTGATGGCGTCGATAGGAATCTACGGGGTGATGAACTACCTGGTGATTCAGCGAACGCGCGAGTTCGCGATCCGGGTGAGCATGGGAGCGACGCGAGCCGAGGTGTTGCGGCTGGTGCTCAGCCGGGCCGCGGCGCTGATCGGTGCGGGTACGTGTTTGGGGCTCGCGGGGTCTCTGGTATTGGTACGAGTCATCACGGGGCTGCTTTTTGCAACGGCTCCGCTGGACCCGCTGACGTTCGCGGCGGCGCCGGCCCTGCTCGCAGGTGTGGCCTTGGCCGCAAGTTATCTTCCGGCATCGCGGGCAACGCGGGTCGATCCCATGGTGGCTTTGCGATACGAGTAACGAAACCGCCGGGGCCGCTTTCCTGGTCACGAGATGCGCGACGACCGCGCGCCTTCGAGCTGAGAACTGCGAATCCAGTGGTGGGCGCACCTGGTGGGCGCACCTCGAGTTCACCCGACTGTTCGGCGCTGCCCGTCGGGTCGCCGAGTCAGCGGCTTCGTTCAAGTTGCGCAGAATCTGCCGAGAACAGGTCGAATCACACTATTCGAACGAGGCCACGAACAGCAGCGGTTCGCACCCGGTCAGGGTTTTGATACAGGCTCTAAGCGATGTGGGCTCTCACCACCAAAGACACGACGCGCAGAGCAATCACGGATGAGAAGATCCAAGCCAGCACGACGTGCCCCGTCCTCCTCCGTCTTCCCCGTGATGGCGAAACGCGATATTTTGCAGCGCGGCTCCACGGATCAACTGCGGTCTCGATCTCGATACATCGCGCGCTGCGCGATGTGTATCTGTTTCCAGCGTCGCTTCAACTGGGCAGCGGCCGACTTGTCGTGTTTTCGTACTTCGTGTTCTGCCTCCCTCAGCAGGCGACGATAATTTTCCAGACGATCGGCGTCGAGCCGTCCCGCGTCGACAGCGTCGAGTACCGCGCAGCCCGGTTCGCCGTTGTGGCAGCAATCGGAGAAACGGCAGCCCGCTGCCAGCCTGTCGATGTCGTCGAATGCGCCGGTCACCGCCGCTTCGCCCTCCCAGGCCTGCAATTCCCTGAGGCCGGGCGTATCGACGAGCAGTGCGCCGCCCGGCAATTCGAAGAGCTGCCGCGATGTTGTCGTGTGTCGTCCTCGACCGTCCGATTCGCGGATGGCGCCGACGGTCTGCACGGCGCCGCCGAGCAGACGATTGACCAGCGTCGACTTGCCGACGCCTGACGAACCGAGCATAGCGATCGTCCGCGCCGGCTCGAGGTACGGATTGAGCGCGTCGAGACCGTTTCCCAGCGTGGCGCTCATGGCAAGCACGTCCACGAACGGCAAGCGTGTGCGCACGGTCTCGCACGCGCTCTGGACGTCGTCGCAGAGATCGACTTTGTTCAGAAGGACCACCGGCGACGCGCCCGAATCCCAGGCGATGGTGAGATATCGCTCCAGGCGGTTGAGATTCAGATCTCTCGCGACCGCGGTGACGACGAAGATAGTGTCGACGTTGGCGGCGAGAACCTGTTCTACGCGCGCGGCGCCCGCCCCAGCGCGAGAGACTGCGCCGCGGCGCTCGAGCCTCACATGGATCACGCCACGGTCGTGCGCATCCTGCGTGCGGACGCCGACCCAATCGCCGACGGCGGGCAGATCCGCCACCGTCCGAGCGTCGTGGCGAAAGCGGCCGCTGATTTCAGCGAGTCCGTTGCATTCGCCGGCCACCCGAAACAAGCCGCGTTGTTCTTCGATGACTCGCGCGAACGCCAAATCGGTTCGTGCGAGAGCCTGACGCTGCGATTCAAAAAACGAGTGCCAACCAAGCCGTGCCAGTACAGACACGAGGACCTCCCTGCAAACGGTGGACTGAATGTTCGGGTTGTCTGGTTGCGAGGCGGGTCTGAACTGACTCTGCGGACGCCGACGTGAACTAGAACGCTGGCGGCGCGCCGGTCAAGGCAGACCCGTCGCAGGCACGATCGATCGCGGCACTCATGTGACAGGCCCTCCTTTCGGCTGTTGATTGTATCTCAAGACGACAATTCGTCCGCGTGACCAGCCTCGGGCCGCCACCCCAGGAAGCGGTCGCCCGAAAGGCTCGCGCTGCAGAGGCGCGCGGGCGAACTTCGACCCTCGAACCTCGAACCGTTCGTCAGAAATTGACTCGGACGCCGAAGCGGGCCACGCGCGGACCGACGATCGTGTTGTAGAAATTGGCGTTCGAGATGTTCTGGCGGTACGCCCGAACGCCGCCGCCACCGAACACGGACGTGCTTCCGCCGATCGTCATGCCGTTGGCCTTGTCCAGAATCGTATTGACGTTGGCGATGTTGAAGATCGCCGCGTTCAGCGTAATTCGGCGCGCGCCACCGAGCCGGATCGCCTTGTCGAAGTTGAGGTCCAGCGTTCTCACCGCGGGCAGACGGTTCTGGTTGTTCGGTGTCATCAGCACGCTCGCCTGATCCTGCGTCCCCGTCCGCACCGGGCTGAGGATGTACAGATTGTCCGGGAAGTTCGAATGGGCGTTGAAGAACGCGGACCCGTTGATGTTCCACTTGAACTGATACAGGCCTGACAGCTTGAACACGTGCGGGCCGTTCCGGCTGCTGTCTTCGTAGCCGTTGATGTAGTCGATGGGGAATCGGTTCGTCGGATCCAGGTAGTCGAGGCTGGGCACGAACGTCGAGAACGCCTTCTGGACGTTGTGGACGTAGCTCGTCGTCATCATCCAGCGGTGGCTGAGCCGCCTCCTCGCCGTCACCTCCAAGCCCTTGTATGTGTTGTACGACGTGCTGTTGGTGCGCAGCGTGTCGCCGTGCGTGTTGGTGGCGCGCTGGAAGTAGTAGCCAGAGTAGCTCGATTGCGGACACGTCGTATTGCCGCAGTTCGCCGTGAAGGCGATTGGCCCGCTGTATTCGGACGTCGAGTCGAGGTACCGCTGCGTGATCAGGAATTGATGGTATTTGCGGTAGATGAACATCGCGCCGACGCCGAAGTTGCTCATCACCTCGCGATCGATCCCCACAATCGCTTCGTCCGTGATGTCGTTCTGCATGTCGGGGTTGACCTTTGCCGACGAGATAACCGCACCGGGATTGTTCGGATCGTATCCAGTGGGACTGTTCAGGAGGTTCAGCGTCCCGTCAGCCCTGAAGACCTGCAGTTCGTTGGGCTGCACCAGCTTGTCGCCGTTCAGGTCTTTCCAGGGGAAGCGGAGCGTAGTCGTGTCGGAGGTCGGCTCCACGTACGTGGCGGTCGACATGCCGATGCCCCAGTACCGTCTGGTGCTCGCCTTCAGAACCGTCTTCCCGTCGCCCAGCAAGTCGTAGGTGACACCGGCCATCGGCGACCAGTTGTTGAACCGGGCGCCGGAGTCCACACCTGGAAAATTGATCGCCGGCAGCTGTACGGGCAGGATTCGATTCGCCGCGACGTGCGCCGGCGTCGCGATGTCGTGCTGATGATCGAATCGCAGGCCCACGTTGATCGTCGCGCGGCCTTTCTTGATCGAGTCGTTGATGTACGCGTTCCGCTGGTAGAGGGTGTACGTGAAGTCGGCGTCGCGCAGAATGTTGGCTTCGTCGCAGCCGTCGGCCGTATTGGCCGCATACGAGACGCCATTGACCGTGCAGGCGCGCTTCCCGGTCGGATCGGTCGGAACAGTGATGTATTGGCCTGCAACGAACGGATACTGACCGCGATACCGCGCCGTTGCCCCGCCCGGCACCGTGCTCAACGACTCGACGGGCGAGCGCCTGAACGCGAAGCCAAACTTGATCGAGTGGTCCGCGCCGAGCAGGTTCGACGCAAAGTAATTGCCGTCGGCGCGCCCGTCGTCCTGCGGCCGGATCGTGTAATACGACGCGCTCGACTTGCTGCGATCCCAATACGTGGTGTCGACCCAGTTGATCGGCTGTACGTCCCTCAGACCGTCGTTCTGAAATCCGAGGAACCAATCCTCGTAGATGTGCGTGTACTGGCCGATGATCGTCAGGCGGCTGTTGACGATCCAGCGATGGTCGCCGGTGTAGAAAATCGTCGGGCCCGTCTGGACCGAGCAGGTGATGAGCGGGTGGAACTGATCGCAGCCGCGGGAGCCGCGGTATTTGTCGCCGTAGGTATACGAGAACGACGACTGCTGTCCGGTTGCCTCCTGAAACTGCAGGCGCGCGTTCCGATTCTTCAGCGTCGTCAGATCGCCGAACAGACAGTTCTTGATGCTGTCGATCGAATTCCTGTACGAGCCATCCGCGTTGGTTGCATTGGGCGACGCGGCGATCGCCGCGCAGCCGGTTTTGTCGAGGTTGTAGAAGCCGAGCACGCCCACCCGCACGTCCTGGCGCGAGATCGCGCCCCAGAACCACGCCTTGTTTCTCTTGATCGGCCCGCCGAGCTGCGCGCCCATGTCGCGGATGTTCTGGATCGGGTTGCCGCCGGAGGCGCCCAGCTTCCGCATCTCGTCGGATACGTTGATTGCCTGGCAGCTGCCAATCGCCCCGAAGCACTCGTCGTTCGTGTTGTAGAAGCGCCCGTAGCCGGTGAATCTGTTGCTGCCGCTCTTGGTGATGAAATTCACCTGTACGCCCGCGCCCTGCTGTGACGCATCGGCGCCGGCCGTCGTGATCTGGATTTCCTCGAACGAGTCGAAATCGTAATACCCCGGCGACGAATTGCCGGATGCGATGTCGCTGATCACGGCGCCGTTGATGTTCCACTGCTGATTCGAGCTGCTGCCGGCCGCGCTGAAGCTGGTCTGCTGGCCCGACAGGTTGCCGCCGACGTTGGCGCCGCTCATGATCATGCCCGGCGTCTGCTCGATGATCACCCACGGGTCGCGGGCGTTCGGGATGTTCTCCAGGGTATCTCTCGTGAAGCTGGCCGACAGCGTCGTGGATTGCGTGTCGACGACCGGGCTCGCGCCAGTAACGGTCACGGTTTCCTCGACCGTCGAAATCTCGAGCCTGGCGTTCACTTCGGCGTTGAATCCAGCCTGAATGATGATGTCGTCGCGGACGAACTTCTTGAAGCCCGCCAGCTCGAACGTCACCGTATATGTGCCGATCGGAATGCGCGGGAACCGGTAAGCGCCCGTTTCGGTCGTCACCGCTGAAAGCGGCTGAATGAGCGAAGTGCCGCTCAATGTCACGGATGCGCCGGGCAGGACAGCGCCCGTCGTGTCCGTTGCCTTCCCGAAAATCTCGCCGGTGCTCACCTGCGCCGCGGCCGGCCCGGCAGCCAGCAGTGCGAGACAGACGAGCACACCTGTCGGACCACGCAACCTGCTCATACACCCTCCCGGCTTTCGCCCTCTAGCTCGCTTGCCTTTGCAGCCGGTAGCTCGTCTTGCAAACGGACGATGTCCGATATTGGGACGAAGCCTAGTTCGACTTTGTCAGATCGCTGAAATAGTTCGCGTTTCGCGCGTGATCTGAATTGAGGACATTGTACTTGTCGTCGTCGTTTGGTACGGTGCAGCGCGGTGGTCGACCACACGGCCACGGCGCGCATTCAGCGACTC
>JBKPDW010000566.1:0-14661 GCA_046728115.1 Acidobacteriota bacterium
AGGCGCGTGTCGAGGACGCGATGCATGCGACCAAAGCGGCCGTCGAAGAGGGCATCGTCCCCGGCGGCGGAGTAGCGCTGCTGCGGGCTGGGACGGTGCTCGAAGGACTACGGTTCGTCGGCGACGAGCAGGTCGGCGTCAACATCATCAGGCGGGCGATCGAGGAACCGATGCGATGGATCGCGACAAACGCAGGTCACGAAGGCTCGATCGTCGTGCAGACAGTCAAAGAGATGAAGGCCGATGAGGGCTTCAACGCGCAAACGGAGCGCTACGAGAACCTGGTGCTGGCGGGCGTGATCGATCCGACCAAGGTGGTCCGCTCGGCGTTGCAAAACGCCGCGTCGATCGCGTCGCTCCTGCTGACGACGGAAGCCGTCATTTCGCAGATACCCGAACGGCATCAGCTCGACGCGAGGTCGGCCGGTGACTCGAACGGTGGCATGTTCTGAAACGCACGATTACGACATGAAATACCTGATCTACGAAGACGCAGTGACGCATAAATTCGCATTCTTCCCGTTGCCGAACGGATTTGTCGACGGTGACGCGCTCCCGGTTGTTGCCATAAACCGGTGGTTCGACAGCCACGCGGAGGCCATCGCCGCCCTTCCCGAGCTCTTCACTCGCGACGAGAGCGAGCTTGAGGTTCGCGTGGATGCGACGATGCCTGGCGAGGCCGTTGTGATGCCCGCCGATCCCCAAAGGCCTCATTAATGCACCACACAGAGACCTGAGCGCCACGCACGACCGACCGATGTGCGCTGTGCAATTGGGGACAGTGCCGCGGTTGCGCCTGCCGTACGCTGAGGTAGGAGAAATCTCATGTTCAACAATATGACTCGGTCGAGAGTGCTCCAGATCTGGTTCACGGCCGTCGGGCTGGCCGTCGTCGCCGTCATCGCGCTGGGCGCGAGCATGACGATCGGGACGGGGGCCATCGTGCTGGCGCTGTGCCTGGTTCCGCCGGCGATCGTCCTGAAGCTGTGGCCTGATGTCCCGTCGCAGACCATCGCCCAAGTGCTGCACGACACAGAACGTCGTTGATCGCAAACAGGACGATGGCCGTGCCGGCCGCTGAAAAAGCGCGAATCGCGAACAAGAAGATCTTCCGGCCTTAAGTGGTCGCGATGAAGACGGTGCGTGCAGAACTGATCTCGACCGCCATCCGCGACGCGATTGGCTCGACCCCCGCTGCGTGTGACGCCGCCGACGTCGGGCACGTCATTTCCGTCGGCGACGGCATCGCTCGCGTCAGCGGCGTCGAGCTCGCCATGCTGGGCGAGATGCTCGCCTTCGGGGACGGACTGTTCGGCATCGCCTTGAATCTCGAGGAGGATCGCGTCGGCGCCGTGCTGCTCGGCGGGTGCCGACAGATCAAGGAAGGCGATCTCGTCCGGCGAACCGGTCGGATCATCTCGGTGCCGGTCGGGGATGCGCTGCTCGGCCGCGTCGTGAACGCGCTGGGGCAGCCGCTCGACGGGAAGGGACGCATCGCCACCCTCGCGCTCGCGCCCATCGAACGGCTGGCGCCCGGCGTGGTCGATCGGCAGCCCGTGCGAGAGCCGCTGCAAACAGGGATCAAGGCCATCGATGCAATGATTCCGATCGGCCGCGGGCAGCGCGAGCTGATCATCGGCGACCGCCAGACCGGCAAGACGGCGGTCGCGATCGACACGATCCTGAATCAGCGAGACACGGGCGTGGTCTGCATCTACAACGCCATCGGGCAGAAGCAGTCCACAACCGCGCAGGTCGTGAAGACGCTCGAGCAGGCCGGCGCCATGCGCTACACGATCGTCGTGGCCGCTGGCGCCGCAGATCCGGCCTCGCTGCTCTACATCAGCCCGTACGCCGCCACGGCCATGGGCGAGTACTTCCGCGATGCGGGACGTCACGCGCTGTGTGTCTACGACGACTTGTCGAGGCATGCGCAGGCGTATCGCGAAATCTCGCTGCTGCTACGGCGGCCGCCGGGACGTGAAGCGTACCCGGGAGATGTCTTCTACCTGCACTCGCGACTGTTGGAGCGCGCCGCGAAGCTGCGGCCCGAACTGGGCGGTGGATCGCTGACGGCCCTGCCGATCGTTGAGACGCAAGCGGGTGATCTCTCCGGCTACATTCCGACGAACGTGATCTCGATCACGGACGGCCAGATCTACCTCGAATCGGACCTGTTCCACCAGGGAATTCGACCGGCCATCAATGTCGGAAACTCGGTATCGCGCGTCGGTGGGGCGGCACAGGTGAAGGCGATGCGGCAGGTCGCCGGCACGCTGCGTCTGGATTTGGCGCAGCATCGCGAGCTGGCCGGCTTCGCGCAATTCGGCAGCGACCTCGACAAGGCGACTCGCGCGCAGCTCGATCGGGGGGAGCGGCTGGTCGAAGTGCTCAAGCAGCGCCAGTACGAGCCGCTGGCGATCGAGAAGCAGATTGTGATGCTCTATGCCGGCACTCGCGGACATCTGGACCGGCAGGCCGTGTCCGACATCGGTCCGTACGAGCGCGAGCTCTACTTATTTCTCGAGACCCGCCATCCCGCCATCCTCGCGGCGCTCGTAGATACGAAGACGATCGACGATCGACTCGCGACCATTCTCAATGGAGCGCTGGATGAATTTGCGAGCGTGTTCCAAAGAAGAACGCTTCCCCTAGCGGCGGCGGCATAGCGTGACGCGACGTCATTCCTCCGCCTCGCTCGACACGCAGCGAAAATGGAGCGGGTCTCGCAGGTTTTGCAGTTCCCGGTAATAGTAGAGGGGCGTCGGCCGGTGTCGCGTGAATCTCAGCTTCTTGAGAAACGCGATTTCCTCCGCGTTCGCATCGCCGCTCAGCGCGGGATCCTGCAGGAAGGCCTGGAGTCCTGGCTCGTCGTCGACCGGTGGCGCAGGTTCCAGTTCCACGAACCCGAATTTCTTCGGGTGCCCGGGCGCTAGGCGGCGGTTCAGGACAATCTCCATCCCGAACGTCGCGAGGTCGATGTCCCACGATTCAATCAGCGGATCCAGAAACGTGACGCAGTTTTCGACCGAGACGTTGAAGATGTCCGTCTCCAGGAACTCGAGTACGCTGACTCGCATCTGCTCATAGCTTCGGGCGGTGAGTCGAGCCACGAGGCGGAGCCAGTTCTCATCGTCCCATTCCTCTTTCGTCACTCGCTTGACCACGTCCAGCAGCTTCTGGGTGACCAGACGTTCGAGGGCCCCGTAGGGCTCCTTCTCGAACAATGCCCGGATGCTTGGTTCCTTGATGGGTTCGCACTTGCGGAGAATCAGCTCGCGCACTTCCCTGAACAAGGGCGTCGGCGGATCGGCCAGTTTTTTCTTCAAGGCGTCTGTGCGCTGCAGGTCCGCCAGCGTGGCCAACGTCCCGGCGGGGAGCCTCAAGAACGTCTCCATCTTGTCGTAAATATCGGTTCGCTCCGGCGCTGGGGGCCCTTTCTTCCCGGTCAATAATTGTGAAATGTAGGACTCCGTCACCTGGGCGGCTGCAGCCAAATCCCTTTGTTCGGTTTTGAGTTCGCTGAGCCGGTGTCGGATGAAGAGCGGGAAATCCATGGAGTTCCTCAGCCTGTGTAACCAGTTACGTTAAACTAAAGCATGTGAGACGCATGATCGCACATTTGTCTTGACAATTAAAGTTAATTAACCGATACTAGTTAACGAGAGTGGGTCGTATCCTCAGTCTTCAGATTATCTGAACTAAGTCAGGTTCATCTGCTATCCAGCTCTTAGCTCAAGCAACCGCCTGGAGGTTCTCATGACTCTTGTTCGATTGGATTCGGTGCGAAACATGGCCGTGCATCAGGCGCGGATGAGCCGGATGTTCGAGGGCCTCTACGGTGGTTCGCAGGAAGACCTTGCTCGCGGCTCGTGGGTGCCCGCGGTCGACATTTATAGCAACGGCCAACATGAGCTGGTGCTGAAGGCCGAGCTGCCCGACATGAAGGAGGAAGAGATCGATCTGACCGTCGAAGACAACACGTTGACGTTGCGTGGCGAGAGAAGGCTCGACACTCAGGTGACCGAGGAGCAGTTCCATCGCATCGAGCGCAATTATGGCCCGTTCGCGCGGACGTTCACGCTACCGCCAACAGTCGACGCTGGCAAGGTCAGCGCCGAGTACAAGGCCGGTGTGCTGACAGTCCGGCTGCCGCTGCGTGAGGAAGCCAAGCCTAAACAGATCAAGGTCCAAGTCGCCGCGTAAAGTCGTTACACCCAGGCGGGGTCGAGGACCCCGCCTCTTTTCGAAAGTATCACCACCATGTCGATGATATTCAGCCGCACGGCGATCATTCCCGTGTGGCTCGTCGTGTTCGGGCTGTTTGCGGTGTCCGGGCCGCCAATAACGTCTGCCACGGGTGTGATCCTGCTCCTCGTGGGAGGCATCGCTCTGACAATCATCCTCGTCCTATGGAAGGAACTCCGTCCCGCGATCGCGATGATGATGGTGCCGGATCCGGTGGCGAAACCGCCTTCCGCGGACTTCGTGCCCAACTCGTGGCCAAACTCGGGATACCGGAATAGCAGACAAAGAGGCACGAGGCCCAGGTGAGGAAACGCCCGTATTCGTTGTCCACGTCGCCGCCGGTATCCCCCGGCGACGGCGCGTCTGTTCCGTTGTGCACACGGTCCGAGGCGGGACGCGTGTCATTCTGGCGTATGGAACCTCGTCGAAACGGCAGAACACCTTGCGACGACCGAGCGAAGGCGGCGCGATGAATCTTGTCTGGATCGCCGTGGGCATTGGAGTTTCTGGCGTCATCGCCGCAATCGTGCGGTGGCACGGGCGCGGTCGGCACACCGATCTTGGTTTTGTGAGCCATCAATGGGTCGCGGAACATCGGCTGTCGCAGCAGCACGACCCGCCGCGGTGAACGGCGCCCGCGGCCTCGGACTGCTTGCACGTCGCGCGGCCCGACGTGGCGGTCACTGCTGGTCGGTCTGCCCGGGATGGATGGTCATCAGGCGGCCAAACAGATTCACGAGGAGCCGTACGCCGCGGCATGCTGCTGCGGGCCTGACCCGTTACAGCACGCCTGGCTATGCGACCTCCCGTCGAAACACGGGTTCAATTATCATCTTGTCAAAGCGATCGATCTGGATCAGCTGACGCGCCTTCTCAGCGCAACCGCCGAAGGGTCACCGCAGACCGAGCTCTGCCATGAAGTCGAACGACTACAGGAATGGGCTCAAGGTCAACAACTCGCTCCTCACCGTCGTCCTACACGACTAGATCAGACGAGAAACGTCAAGGTCGCCGCGGTCAGTTTCCGATCCAGCGCGGGCGTCCTGACAGAAAGTGCAGCAGTGCCACGAACAGGGCGGCGCCGATGATCGACCAGACGATCGGAAATGACTGGCCGCTCAGGTGGAGCACGAACGGCTCCGAGAGGCCAAGCTGTTGCGCGACCCACGGCCCGACGAGCGCGCCGATGAGCCCGAGGGCGATGGAGACGATCAGCCCGCCCCGCACCCCGCCTGCGAGCGCCTTGCCAACCGCGCCGCAGATCGCCGCGATGACGACCAGTACGATGAGCCCCGGCAGCGCCAATGTCATAACCAGACCTCCCAGTCCACGGTCACGATGCTATCGCCCGGTATCGAAGGGGTCTGTTCCCTTCAGCACACGTTCCGGGGCCGCCGAGTGGCATGCTGGACGTATGGAACGTCGAAATAGAGCCAAGCAACCCTCAAACGGCGCGGCGAAGGCGGCGCCGTTGTTCACCGCGCAAGCGTTTCTCGAGTCGCCGGGCATTGCGAAGAGCGTGACGGAGTACGGGCGAGGCGAGACCATCTTCACGCAGGGAGATGCCTGCGAGCACGTTCTGTACATTCAAAGGGGCGGCGTCAAGCTGTCAGTGCTGTCGAAAACCGGTCGAGAAGCCGTGGTGGCCATGCTGGGGCCCGGCGACTTTTTCGGCGAGGGGTGTCTGGCCGGTCAGCCGCTCCGCATGGGGAGCGCAACGGCCATCACGCCGAGCACGATCCTGCTCGTGGACAAAGACACGATGGTGCAGGTGCTCCACAAGCAGCACGCGATGTCCGACCGGTTCATCTCGCACATGCTGTCGCGCAACATCCGGATCGAAGAGGATCTGATCGATCAGCTCTTCAACTCGAGCGAGAAGCGGCTGGCGCGCACGCTGCTGCTGCTAGCACGCTACGGGAAGCAGGACAAGCCGACCCGCGTGGTGCCGAAGATCTCGCAGGAGACTCTGGCGGACATGATCGGCACCACCCGCTCGCGCGTGAATTTCTTTCTCAACAAGTTCAAAAAGCTGGGCTTCATCGAATACAAGGGAGAGATGCCGCTCAAGATCAACAGCTCGTTGTTGAGCGTCGTCCTGCACGACTGAGGCAGCCTCGTTAGACCGGCGCCCTGAGCCCGCAGGGGAGCTCGACGTAGCGCGCTCCGGGATCGATGACGAGCGTTGCCGTGATCTCGGCTGGGCTTCCACATCGGCGTGGCTCGGCCCATCGTCGAGATCTTCACGGCCGGGATGTGCTGAACGGTACAGCCTGATCCGCCTCACCTGCGTAATGTCGTGTTTGGAGCGAAATCATGCACACGTTCGATCCGGTGTGTTTCGACGCATTCGTGCGGCTGCTGGCGCGACCCGATCCAGCGGATTTGCCTCGACGAGCCCACGTCTATTGGTGCGAAGGCGATCCGGATCGACGGGCCACGCGCCTGCCCGGGATCATAATGGCGTGGTTGCAGCGGCGCCATCTCGCGATCGACGTTGAGGAACCGCTCGCATCGGCGAGGCGAACGTCCAGACGTCCGGAACCGTGGACACGTCACGAGCGTTCGAATCCGCGCCTGCGCGTGCTGCGTCCGACCGGCACCGAATGACGTGTGCAGTCGGAGATACACCGCCAGCAGACAGCCCACCTAAGTGGGTCGAGATTTTCACGACGCTGTTACGGAACGGCACGCTCTTATATCTACTGGCCGTTACTCCTCGCGACTGCGTGCCGGAGTACGCCGACACGTTCCGTAGGGTCGTGGGATCGATCGAGATTCTGGATTGTGATACCTGCGTGCGTTAAGTGAACAGAACGCGCCAATGAATCGCGCCCACGCCGGCGGCGGGCTCGCGCAGATCGAGCGGATGATCGAACAGTATCGCCGGAGAATCGGCGGATCCCCTTCGATCCGCCGGGACGGCTCACGCCGATTCTGAAACGTCGAGCCAAGCTTGGGCCGACCGCATATGTGTTCGGAACCGAGACCGGCGGATTCCAGGCGAGCTTCAAGACGACGTGGGAGGCGCTGCTCCTCGTCGCCAACGGGCACGAAACGAACCGCATCAAGCCTGGAGCGTGGGTGGACCGCGATCGCGCCAGGCTTCGGCAGATCGACCTGCACTGGCACGACCTGCGGGGGCGATCGCTAGGGATCGCCAACCGACGAGCGGATCTCGAAATCTGCAGATTTGTTCAGGAAAAGTGGCGCGCCCGACAGGATTCGAACCTGTGGCCTACGGCTCCGGAGGCCGTCGCTCTATCCAGCTGAGCTACGGGCGCGCGAATTTCCTAGCGTATCTCATTTCTTCCCGCGATGCGAGTGTTGGTATGCAGGTTGCTTAGATTCAAACACAAGGTGTAGGGGTGTGAGTCGTAAGACACAGTCGGTTGAGCGATATAGCTTTACAACAGCGCACGCGGTTCAGTTGTTCGACACCCTAGAGTCTCGCGCGGCCGGCGTCGCTGACTTCCTGTCCGAAGGCTTGAAGGGAAACTGCAATCTGCTGGTCGTCGCGCGACCGGCTAACTGGAGAGCTATCGCCGAGCGTTTGGATGACGGAGGGCATTCGGTCGCCGATGCGGTTCACTCGGGTCAGCTGACGGTTTGCGACGCCTCGCAGACCCTTGCCCGATTCATGCGCCGAGGCGAATTAGTCGCCCATCTGTTCGCTGCCGTGGTCGGCGATCTGGTGGCATCGCTCTCTGCGCGATCCCATCGGGGTTTGGGGGTCTACGGCGAGATGGTGGACATTCTGGCCGAGGAAGGGAACTTCGGGGCGGCCCTTTGTCTGGAGAGCCTGTGGAACGACCTCGCGGCGCGCGTCTCTTTCACGCTGCTCTGCGGATACGCGTCTGCCCATTTCGCGAGCGCCGAAACCGCGCAGCTGCTTCGCGGCATCTGCGCTCAACACTCGCACGTGGCAGTCGCTCCTGAAGATGCCATGGCACAATGGGTCCTCGATCGTCAGCCCACGAGCTCCTTTCTGGCGTCGGCGACGCGGTTGCGATCGATCTCGCCGTCACCGCAGAACCTGACAAACAGGCCGTAGAACGCGCGGGCGTTGCACGCCCGCAGGCCGTTTGGAAACCACTCGAGAAACACGCGTAACGGCTTCCGCATCGCGACCGCGCTCGTGAAGGCTCACGCGTCGGCGTAATAACGGTACGCGTCGATCGACGATGTGGTCACATCGCCAGATCCCGGTCGACGCCGGACACTGGGGATAATGGCGCCGCGGTCGCACCCGAACGTTCGACACTGTCGAATCTGGCGCTTATTCGGCGCGTGAGGTCGTCGACGCTGGCGAAGAGCTGAGATTCGTCGCGAGCCTCAACGCGCTCGGTGGCCATGATCCGACCGCTCGCCGCTTCCTGCAGGAGGGTGTTGATCCGAATCGCATTGCCCGCTTTCACGTAGCTGCCGCGTAGAACGATCTTCACGCCCGACCGCCGGGCAACTCTCTGGACAGTGTCGAAGGATATAGTGCGGTCGTCAGCACAGCGCAGGTCGCTGAGTATCTGGTACAGGCGATCGGTACCGAGCACCTCGACGCCTCGCAACTGCGAAAGATCGGTGACGACCATGTCGGCAAGGCCTGTCCGCAGCCAGTCGAGTGACGCGTCGCCGGTGTTGTTCTCGAAATAGAGGACGGCGATCGACGGCTTTCCCACCGTGGTCGTCAGTCTCGTCGTGTCGGGTTGCAGCAGGAGCGCTGTCGCACCAAACATCAACACCGCGAAGAGAGCGGCGCCGGCCGACAGCGCCGCACTGATGGATTTCTGCCAGGCATGCGCCACGCGAGCGTCACGCATCTGTTCGGCGATTCCCCGAAGCTTCGCGACGATCTCGTCTGCGGTCGCCGGACGCTCGTCGGGTTTCTTGGCCATGCAGGTTCGGACCAGATGGTCCAGTTCTCGCGGCACGGCCAGTTGCGCGGCCATGAGCGGCTCGGGTTCGCGCCCGGTGATGCCGCTGATGATGCGCGCCTCGCTTGCACCGCCGAATGCACGGCGGCCACTCAGCATCTCATACAGCACCGCGCCGAAAGCCCAGATGTCCGTACGGGCATCAGCGTCCCGGCCGTCGAATTGTTCAGGCGCCATGTACGGCAGGGTCCCGAGAATCGTCCGCGATCCTGTCGGTGGTCCGCCTGCCGTCGACGAAGCCAGAATGCCGCTCGCGCCCGCCTGGTTCACGGGCCGATGCTTCGCCAGCCCGAAATCGACCAGCGTGGCGCCACTCTCGGTTACGATGATGTTGCCCGGCTTCAGGTCGCCATGCGCAACGCCGTGGCGGTGCGCATGCGCGAGCGCCTCGCCGATCTCGATTGCCCTCAGCAGCGCAACCTCGATCGACAACGGACCGTGGCGCAGCCGCTCGGCGAGCGTCTCGCCTTCGAGGTACTCGAGAACCAGATAATCGACCGCCGGGGTGTCGTCGCCTGGCCCCAGGTGTCCGACGTCGAACAGAGTGCAAATGTGAGGATGCGAGAGCTGCGAGATGGTCCGCGCTTCGCGTTCGAAGCGGCGGGCGAACTCCGGGTCGCCCGCGAGCTGAGGAGCGAGAATCTTGATGGCGACGCTGCGATCGAGCCGCACATCGCGGGCACGATACACCTCACCCATCCCGCCAACATCCAGGCGGGCCAGCAACTCGTACGAGCCAAACCGGCGTCCCACGAGCTGTTGCGAGCCAGCTTCGGTCAGTTCCTTCGCAGCGACGTGCAGCGCCGACTCGGCCAGAAACGTTCGCGCCTCGTGGTCGGCGTCGAGCAGCGATTTGACCTCGCGCCGGAGCGCCTCATCTCCCTGGCAGGTCTGCTCGAGAAACGGCGCGCGCCCGGCCGTGTTTCGCTCGAGAGCTGCATGATAGAGCCGCTCGATCCGCCGCCACCGTTCACTCGTCATGACGGCGGCCCGCCTTGAGCTCGCGCATCAGCCACGCCTTCGCCAGCCGCCAGTCGCGCATCACCGTGTCGGGTGACACCCTCAACACGACGGCCGTTTCTCCGACGCTCAACCCGCCGAAGAATCGCAACTCGATCACCTGACTTTTTCGCGAGTCGATTCCTTCCAGGGTTGTCAATGCGTCATCGAGCGCAACCAGGTCTGAGCCGCGTTCGCAGGGCACATCCGCCGCTACATCGAGCGACATCCTCCGAGCGGCGCCACCGCGCTTGAGATAGCTCCGCGCCCGGGCATGATCGACCAGGACTCGCCGCATCAGACGAGCGGCCATCGCGAAGAAATGCGCCCGATCCTGCCATTGCACCCGACGGACGTCGACCAGCCGCAGGTACGCCTCGTTGATGAGCGCAGTGGTCTGCAGCGTGTGGTCCGGCCGCTCTCGCCTCATTTGACGTCTCGCGAGGCGGCGAAGTTGATCATGCACGAGCGGCACGAGCTGCTCCAAAGCGGCCTCGTGCCCTTCCTTCCATGCGAGCAGCAAACGAGTGATTTGTCGACTCGACCGCGGAGTGCCGGCATTCAAGTTTTCGATGCTCGTTCTCGCCTCTTCAGACGTGAGCCGCTGGACGGCGGTTCGAAGAGGTGGAACGATGGGCTGGATCGGCCGGTGCCTGCTCACGGGCCTGGTTTGCATCCCGGTCGGCGAGCGCTGTCAGCCCCAGACAGACGATGTTGCCCGCCTTCGACCAGCGACCGGATTCGAAGCAGGCGTGATCAAGGACGGTCTGTGCGGCTCATTGACATTTCGCACGCTCGTGTCTGCCCTCCAGAATTCCGATCTGATCGTGTACATCGCCACGAGGCAGCTGCGTGACCGGCACGTCACCGGAAGCCTCGAGTTTCTCGGCTCCACGGCGACGCATCGCATCCTGCGCGTCGTGTCTGGCTTCCCTCTCGACCGAGTCTCCAGAGTTGCCGTACTTGGACACGAACTGCAGCACGCGCTCGAGGTTGCAAGCGCGCCACAAATCCGGAGTGCACGTGCGTTTGCTGAGTACTTCCGCTCGCACGGTCTGCCGGGAGCGGTCGACTCGGTGTATGACACCGACGCGGCCCGCCAAACCGAAATCCGCATCAGGCACGAGATGGCCAGTCGACGCACGGCCTGCGGCACTCGCCCCGAGCGCAGTTAGACGCACTAAGAACCGTTGATTAATACGGCGGACCGGTTGAATGGTTAACTGCCGGGTAGGACTCCGCGTGGCTTGCCAGGCCGAAGTTGACGCTGCCGATGTACGCGTGTGTGAAGAATGGCGCGCCCGGAGGGACTTGAACCCCCGGCCTACAGGTTCGAAGCCTGCCGCTCTATCCAGCTGAGCTACGGGCGCTTCTTCCGATTCGACCGCTGAACAACGAGCATTCAATTTACTACAAGAACGATCGAGATTGAGCACGTCACGAACTGCCGAACCCTCTCGACAGGATGCCTGTCATTCACGATGATGAACGAGTCGCTCGATGCGTGGGCCCTGCGCCTGAGGAATTTGCTCGATTGTCTGTAACCGGCAACTCCCCGCCAGCCGAGAACCAGGACGTTCACATCTGGTACTGCTTGACCGAATCGCTTGCCGCCGATGCGATCGAAGCCGCGATCTCCGTCCTGTCCGACGAGGAACGCGATCGATCCAAACGATTCGTGTTCCCGGCCGATCGGCGCGACTTCATCGTTGCCCATGCGCTGACGCGGCGAGCTCTGGCCGCGCACGGCGGCCTTGCCGCGGGCGCCTGGGAGTTTGAAGTCAACGAACACGGCAAACCGCATGTCGCGCGCGCGGTTGCGGAGTGGATTCCAATCAGCTTCAACCTGTCCCACACACGAGGACTGGTCGGCTGTGCCGTGACCGCCGACGCCGACATCGGGTTCGACGTGGAATCGATCGCGGCAGCGCGAAAGGCCGACTCGTTCGCACGGCGGTACTTCGCTCCGAACGAGGTCGAATTCCTCGATCGATGTTCGACGACCGAGCGGTCCGAACACCTGATCAATTTGTGGACGTTGAAAGAGGCTTACATCAAGGCCGTTGGTCAAGGACTGTCGCACCCGCTCCACACGTTCTCGTTCGCGTTTCGAGACGATGACGAATTGCAGTTCGAGGCGCCTTCCGAATCGAACGATCTCATGTGCCACTTCGCACTCTTCGCCCCGGCTGACCAATACCGGATGGCTGTGGCCGTGCGTGGCTCATCGAGCAAAACACTGACGCTTCACACATGCCTGGACGAAGGACGGCCGGCGGCACCGCGACTCCTCCGACGGACGTCACGTTGCGTGTCGCCTTTTCGCCGGACCTGAAGTATCTCTTTCGCTCGCCAAGTTCCGCGATACGACGACCTCTCCGCGCGTCCCGATCGTGATCCGGTATCGGTCACGATAGCTTCTTCACCAGCGGAATTTTTCATCGTTAGGGTTCGCGCGTGGCGCGTGACCTGGTGCGGCGACGCTCTCTCTAGCGCGGCGAGCGCGACATCGGACCGCTGCGTCGTGGCACGACGAACGTTCGGATGGCGGGGGCGCGTGTTAGAATCGGAATTTCCCTGGGCCGGTAGCTCAATTGGCAGAGCAGCAGACTCTTAATCTGCGGGTTGGGGGTTCGATTCCCCCCCGGCTCACCATCTTTTCATCAGCGCTCTCAGACGGCGCCAAGTAGTTGAAAAGTGGTGCCGTTGCGGCGGTTCGATTAAATCGATTTCCGTCGAACGCGATTCCTTCAGGAAAGAACAGCTGCTGCAGCCGCTGCTTGTAGTCGAGCGAGGCCTGCACCCAGAGGTCTGAGGCGCGCGGCAGAATGCGTTCTGCGAACGCCAGGATGCCCTCTACGTCGAGTTCATCGACGGCGTCGGCGTGATGGTCGATCTTGGCGAGCGTCAGCTCCTCGCGCAGCTTGTCGCGTTGCCGCGTGTAGCTGGCGAGGTCGATCGACTCGGAGTACAAGAACGCTTCGTCGAGCCGGTCGAGCTTCTGCTGGATCACCTTGACCCGCCGTTCCTGTTCCGTCGTCCGCTCGTTCGCGTCCGCACGCCGTTGCTCCCACACGTGAAGGATGCGATAGCGAGTGTCCGGTCCGTAGCAAGCTGCGTGGCGATGAGCTCGACGGCCCCATCCTTCACGCGCTCGGGATATTCGACGCGCGATAGCTCCCCTGCCCAGCCCCGGTCTTCATAGACACTCAAGAACAACTCGAGCAGCTTGTCTTCGCCCCTAGGCCTGATGGTCGGCACGTCCAGAGACTCCGCTTCGAAATCTCATCGGTCCACGCGATGTCAGTATCCGAGTCGATGTCGCAACCCTTCGTCGACTGGTGCACGGAACACGGCGTGGCCATTCACTACATTCAGCCGGGGAAGCCGGATCAGAACGCGTACATCGAGCGCTTCAATCGCAGCTATCGGACTGAGGTCCTGAACGCGCATCTCTTCGAATCGATCGCGGAGTTACGGGCGCTCACGGACACCTGGTTGCGAATCTACAACAGCGAGCGGCCTCATGACAGCCTCGGCCGGGTGCCGCCGCTCACGTTTCTGCCGAGGCCTTCATCAGCCGGAAAGTCTCTCTTCGCAGTGTCTACTTGACGGGAAAGCTTACGCAGCGGCTTTGAGATCGATTGGTCACGAGAAAACTATGTCGTGGTTATGGGAACGAGGAGTTCGTCTGGATAGATGACCGCGTCAGGCCGCGCGATCGCGGCGTAGAGCGTTCGAAGTAGATAGGCGTGAGGATCGATGCCCGCGAGCTTGGCGCTTTCGCAGAGCGTATAGAAGAGCGCGGCGACCTGATTTCATCTTATGGCTCATCACTCCGGAGTGGTAATATTCTTTCGCGCTCGTCGCTGAGGAAACTTCTTGCTGGACATCCTCGCCGTAGATCTCCGATATGCGCTGCGTATCTTCCGCCGGAGCCCCGGTTTCGCCGCGACGGCTGTCGTCTCCCTGGCAGTCGGGATTGCCGCCGCTACAGGGCTGTTTAGCATCGTGAATGCGGCGTTACTGAATCCCTTCCCATTCCCCGACATCAATCGGATCGTCAGGCTTGACATGATCGACAAGGGCAAGCCGCGTGGTCTGTTTGTCACGGCGCGACAGCTCGTCGCCCTTCAACACAGCGAAGTCTTGGACGGCGCCTTCGCCGCGAACACCTGGGAGATGACGCTGACCGGCCAGGACCTCCCAGAAGCGGTGCGCACCCAGTATTTTTCAGCAAACGCTTTGAACGTCCGCGGGGTTCCGCCCCTCCTCGGACGAGTCTTCAACGAGGCGGACGGGCCGGCGGGCGAGCAGCCCCAGCGGGTCGTCGTGCTCACCTATCGGTTCTGGCAGCGACACTTCGGCGGGCGGCCTGAGGCCGTGGGGCAGACCCTCCATTTGAACCGCGAACCCTACATCGTGATTGGCGTGCTGCCGCGTGAATACTTTTCCACGGGGCCGGAGATTCTCGTTCCCCTTC
>JBKPDW010000567.1:0-29120 GCA_046728115.1 Acidobacteriota bacterium
GGGCTACGGCGGGCGTTCGTTGAGTCGCCTCGCGCGCGTTTCGGGATGCGGCAACTCGCGGTGATGAACCGACACGAGCACACGCCACCGCCACTGTATTACAATCTAATACATGAGAGAAACCGTGACCATCAGCTTGCCGCAGGCCGTCCGCCGCGAGCTCGACAAGGTCGCCAAGGAAGAAGGTGTGTCGCGCAGTGACGTGCTCCGGCAATCGCTGGAAGACTTCCTGTTCGTGCGCCGATTCCGGCAGCTACGGCAGCGCATGATGGCGGCAGCGCAGACTCAAGGCATTTTCACAGACGATGACGTGTTCACGCGCGTCTCGTGAGACTTCTGCTGGATACGAACGTGCTGGTCGCCGCTCTCGTTGCGCGCGGCGCGTGCAGTGATCTTCTGGAGCATTGCGTCCGCCATCACGTCGTGATTTCCTCTCGACCGCTGCTCGACGAGCTCGGCGATGTCCTAACTCGAAAATTTCGTCAGAGCGCTGTTGATGTGCGAGGGGCTGTTCGACTGTTCGAACAGACGTTCACGCTAGTCGTGCCTGACGCGCTTGAGCAGTCGACCTGTCGAGACCCGGATGACGACGTCGTGTTGGCGACCGCGCGCGCCGGCAAATGCGACGCGATAGTCACTGGCGATGAGGATCTGTTGGTGCTTGATCCCTTTCACGGTATCCGAGTGCTGCCGCCGTCAGGGTTCTGGAAATGGGAATCGGTGAGCGGCGATCAATAGTCTGCCTGAAAGATGCGTGTGTCTCGGTGAGACGCAGCCGTTTGGTCCCGAGCTGGCGCCGCAGAAGCCGGTTTTCTTCGATCAAGTAGGCGATCGCCTCCCGCTCCCGGCGGTCCAGCCAGCCGGTCAGCACACCCAGCACCATCTGCAGCACCGCGGGATCGATCACAGGGCCGGAACTTATATCACGGGCTGGCCCGAAAGACGTCGGCCGAATTTTGAAACACTACGGGCGCGTTAATTGCCAGCTATCGTCCGCCCAGATACCGATCCAGCCAGTCGAGCGTGTCCTTCTCGACGCGCGCAAACGGGAACACGTGTCCGCCGTCGTAGAGCACGCGGCGCTTGTCCTGTTCGGGCGTGCCGAGGAGCCGGAACATCGGCAGCTGCGAGCTGTCGATCGGGAACGTGAAGTCGTCGCGGCCGTTCAACATCAGCACCGGCGTCCTCACGTGGGGCGCGTAGTTCAGCGGGTCGACCTCGGGCAGCCGGGGCGAGACCGACAGGCCGCCGGACCAGAGCGCCGCCGCCTTGAATCGCGTCTCGACGGCTAAGGCGATCGGCGCGAGCCACGCGCCGTAGCTGGTGCCGAAATATGCAATGCGCTCGTGGTCGAGATCGGCGCGGGTTTGCAGGTAATCGACCGAACGCGCGAGATCCTTGATCTGCTGAATCGCCAGATCACGATTCGCGTTGGCACCGCTTGGCCGGGGGCCCATGCGACGCTCGTACATGCCCTTGTACATCGGCAGCAGGAGCGCGCGGCCGGCCTTGACCAGAAACCCGAGATAAGACATCTCGGCTTTTTCGAACGAGCTCAGGTCGAAGCCGCCAGCGTGCGGGAAGTACACGACGGTCTGCAGCGGCGGCGTCGCCTGCTTCGGCAGGAACAGATACGCGATGATCCGTTCGTTGCCGTACGCCGCCGCGTATGTGATCCGTTCGACGCGCCAGGCCGGCGAGCCGTCATCGACTGATTCGACGACCGGCTTCAGATCGCTGCGGTCGTACCGAAAGAGCACGGCGTACGCGCGGAACACATCGTCGGCGACCGGCTTCTCCTGGCCGTAGTCGCGTGTGAGGCGTTCGATCGGCTGCAGCGCCGTCTCGGGCAGGCGGGCCGGGCCGACGAGCTTGATCGTGCGGAATCCATTTTGGGGAGAGCGGTCGAACGGCACGCGGGCGTCGGGCTCTCTGAACTGATAGTTCGGCTCGTTCCACGCGCCGCCGAGGATGTACCGCTTGTCGCCGACGGCATTCCAGCACCATTCCTTGACATTGCCGGCCATGTCATAGGTGCCGTACGGACCGAGGCCTCGAAACTCGCCGACCCGCGCAGGCCCCTTGCCGGCGAAATTACTGAACTCCAGAATGTCGGAAAAAATTCCGAGGCCCGCGGCCTGGCGCCAATGATGAACCGTCGGCAGCGTTTTGCCCGCGAACCGCGCGAATGCCGCGGCCTCGTACCAACTGAGGCCGTGGACCGGGTAGTCGTCCTGCCCATCGGGATACGCGCTGAGTTCCCAGGTCGAGGGTCCCGGCCTGCCTGTCGCATCCCGGAATTCCGCCATCGCGTCGTCCCACGACACGGTTCGGCCGTCTTTGATGAACGGTTCCAGCCAGTATTCGCGTTTGCGGTAGCCGCCAGCGTCGACGAATTTCTTGAAGTCGCGATTGGTCACTTCAAAACGGTCCATCAGAAACTCCGGGATCACGACCGTTCCGCCAGCGGCGATCGGCACTTCGCCTCCCGGTACCTTGACCATGCCGACAGGGAGTGCCCCGTCGCGCGCAAGCGAGATAGGCGGCAGCGGTACTCCCCCGGCGGAGGAACCTTCGACGACGACAAAGCCCGGTTTTGATATGCGCACGCGCACTTGCGCCATGGGTAGCGCGATATCGAGAGGCGACCGCCCCAGGTACTCCCATTCGCCGGTGGCATTTGCGTATGGTTTGGCGTACACGTCGGCGCCCGGAGGGTCAGTCCGGATCGACTGCGGCAGCACGAAAAGTGAATCACGGATTTTCACGAAGTCGGGGTCCCGGCCGAGCTGTTGCTCGACGCTTCGCAAAACAAAGAACGCCTCCGCATTGGCTTCCTTCTGCGCGAGTTCACCAGCGCGGCGCAGCGTCTGTTTCGCCGATCGAATCTGCGCCTGCCGGTATGCGAACCAGCCGCCGAGGCCCAGCGCCACCAGGATCCCGGCTGCGACGGCCAGCCGTCCACGGCGGGACGCCACGCGCGCCGGCGTCGCGACGGATGTTTGAGCGGCAGTGACGGCGACCGTCGGCGCGCGCAAGGCTTCGATGTCGTGCACAAACTCGCGCGCCGACCCGTACCGCGCCTGGGCCTCTTTCTGCAGCGCCTTGTCGATGATGGGTTGAACCACGGCGGGGATGTCGGGCCGCAGGCTCTGCAATGCCGGCGGCTGGGTGTCCGCGATGGCTCGCAGAACGGCCACTTCATGGTCGCCGACGAAAGGCCGCCGGCCGGCGATCATTTCGTACAGCACCACACCGAGCGCCCAGATGTCTGATCGCTCGTCAGCGCCTCGCCCCGTGATCTGCTCGGGTGCCATGTAGGCGACCGTACCCACCGTGGTGCCGGTTCGTGTCAGCGCCGTCTGGCCGGACAACTTCGCGATGCCGAAATCGAGCAGCTTGACTTCCCGCTTCGGCGTGATGATCACGTTCGCCGGCTTGATGTCGCGATGGACGATGCCCGACTCGTGCGCGGCCGTGACGGCGCGCGCGATCTGCGTGCCGACGTCGAGCGCGTCGTCGACCGCCAGTGGGCCGCGAGCGATCCGATCTTTGAGCGTCTCGCCTTCGTAGTACGCCATCGCGAGGAAGAGCCGGCCGTCCGATGTCCCATCGATTT
Organism: Acidobacteriota bacterium; assembly: GCA_046728115.1. GTDB lineage: Bacteria > Acidobacteriota > Vicinamibacteria > Vicinamibacterales > CAVVIG01 > CAVSWN01. The sequence continues at coordinate 3,620 of JBKPDW010000567.1, forward strand.
CGTGGATGGTGCAGATGTTCGGATGGTCGAGCGCCGAGGCGGCCTGCGCCTCGTGCACGAGCCGTTCCTTCGCGTCGCGGTCCTGCACGAGCGCGAGCGGCAGGAACTTGAGCGCCACCAGGCGCTTCAAGCGCGTGTCCTCGGCTTGATAGACCTCTCCCATGCCGCCCGCGCCGAGCAACTTCAGCACCCGATAGTGCGATACGGTCTCGCCGGCGATCATCGAAATTGAAGACGCCTAGGATACCGCGATCACGTGCTACAACGAATCACTTCTGACAATTTCGGGCATTATCAAGTTGACGATCGCCGACGCGGAGTAACTCCGTTCGGGGCGCTCCGAAGCGGGATCAGGCAGCTGTGGTCACCTCGTACCAGACCTGAAAGGCTCGGGTCCGGAGAAGCCGATGATGCCCTGCGCGGAGCCGGTGTCACTCCGCAAGCGGTCGGTCACGATGCGGTGCGGCAGGCAGCCCTGCCGCTTCAAGAGTTTCCGGTTAGGGATGAAATCCGATCGCGAGCGGCATCGGCTCCGCGCTCAAATTGACGATGGTCGTCTGCACTTCGAGCCCGCCGTCTTGCAAGCGATGCGTCATCTCTATCGTGTGCGCGAACGGCCACTGTTTCATCCACGTCGGCTGACGGTAGAACTCGAGCCTGCTCGTCGCCTACGCCGAGCTCGCATCGGCGTTCGCCTCCACCAGCTGCCATTGATCGGTCGTCGTCACGAACCCGTGAATCGGCATCGCGCCGCGCACGTTGCCACGCTGGAGATCGAACGCGAACCTGCGATCGTTGGCGTAGAACGCCGGCTCGTCGAGGAGGTCCGCCCAGGGACTGAGAAACGGGATGCCGCTCATGCCTGGACGCGCCTTGAATTCCTCGACAGACGAATACGGCCAGTACAGGACGTTCTGTCCTCTCACTTTCATCTCGAAGGCGATGTTGCCGACCGACGGCAGGATCGAGACGGTTGTCTGACCTCTCACATCCTGGAGGTGCACGACGTCGCCGTTGCGGTGCGCTGAATACAACTGCGCAGACGCGGGCGTCGCCGACGCGAACACAACGACGAGAACGATCACAACATGGCGGATCATCGGACCGGCTCCGGCGGCGCGGAGGCGGACGTGGGGTCATCAGGCTGCCCCTTGGAGGCGACTCATCGCACCAGCGGAGGACGAAAGGCTGCTCTTTTGAATCGTCAGTGTTAGCATACTCCCCGCAATCCACGACACAGGGAGCTTGTTGCCATGGATACCGTGTCGCGCAGAGACTTTCTCGCCGGTGGCGCACTGCTGCTGACGGCCCGATCGTACTCGCGGATCGTCGGCGCAAACGATCGGATCCAGATTGGCCAGATCGGCTGCGGGCATCGCGCAGCGGGGCACCGGCAGATGCTCAAGATGTCGGCCGAGACGGATCCAAATTTCGACCTGCGCAGCGTCTGCGATCTGTGGTCGGCAAATCGCGAACGAGCCGCGGACGACGCCCAGCGGCTGTTCGGGCGGCGGCCGAAGACGTATCAATACTCGGAGGAAATGCTCGCGGACGGCGACCTCGATGCCGTGATGATCGCCACCGGGGATCACCAGCACGCGAGAATCCTGGCGGAGGTCGTGCGAGCCCGCAAGGACTGCTATTGCGAGAAGCCGATGGCGAATACACTGGCCGACGCCAAACTCGCTCGCGAGGCAGTACTGGCAGGCGAACAAGTCGTCCAGATGGGATCGCAGTGGCTGAGTTGTCCCTATCAGCAGCGGGTGCGGGACATCGTTCGGAGCGGCAAGCTGGGGAAGATCGTCTCGATCAGTCAACGCTGGAACTACAACGGTCCGCGCTGGCACGTCCCGAAGGACGAAAACGTCGCTGCCATTCGCGAGCGCGATACGGACTGGAAACGATGGCTGCTGGGACTGCCGGACCGCCCGTTCGATCCCCGCGTCTACTTCGAGTTTCGCATCTTCAAGGATTTCTCCGGCGGCATCACTGATCAGTGGTACAGCCATGCCTCCGGCCTCGCGCATTTCTATCTGGACACGTTCATCCCGGACGACACCGTCTCGAACGGCGGCATTTTCGCCTGGCATGACGTTCGCCAGAATCCGGATACCTTCCACAGTGTGTCCACGTTCGCCAAGAACGAAGTGCTCTACGACTACGGTACGACGTTCGGCAACGCGTACGGGGATTACACCGTGATTCGCGGCACGCGGGGAACGCTCTATTCGCCCGGCGGCGAGGGCAGCCCGCAGTGGTGGCTCGTATCGGAGCCGCGCAGCGCCTGGGGCTCGAACGTCGTGTTCGATTCAGGGTCGGGCGCACCGAAACCGCAACCGGTGCTTCTGGCCGGTCAAATGGAACCGCCACCCATCAAACAGGACGACAATCTGAAGGCGCACACCGACAACTGGCTCGCGTGCATGCGAAAGCGGCAGACGCCGAATGGAAGCATTGAGACAGGGTTTGCGCACGCCGTCGCCGTGGTCATGGCGACTCGCAGCTACCGGGAAGGAAGAAAAATGTACTGGGACCGGAAGCGCGAGGAGATTCTGGACCACCCGCCGTCCGACTGACGTCAGCGGTGCGCTGAGAAGGCGTTCGTCAAGTCGTCGAGCCCGACCTTGAGGGTGGCGCGCGCGATCCGATCGAGCTCGGCGTCCGGACCGACGAGATGGAACGTGCGATGAACGTGCGTGTGCCGCTGCCCGGGGAGAAGATCGAGCGCCGGTGAGGAAGTCTCGAGCTCGAAGAACGGACCGAGTGGCGCTTCGCCCTGGGCTGGCGGGCCGTCATTGTAGCCGTTGATGACGTCACCCTTGTACGGCTCGCGCTGAATCTCCCACATCGAGTTCACGTACCCGACACGGTCGGCGGGACGCGTGTATTGAACCAGCGTCAACGTGTGTCCGAGGGCGTCGTAACTGCCAGCCATCGGGAGGGCTCGCGCAGGCGACAATCCGATCTTGCTCCGGTATTGCCCGTCTCCGCGAAACAGAACGGCCGACGATTTGACGGAGAGCCGATCGGCGGGCACTTTCCCGAAGTAGGTGTCGTTGACCACCGGTCCGAGCGTCGATTCCGAGCCTGGCACAAACGGAAGAGCGATGGTTGTCTGCGATGAAGGACTGAACATCCCAAGGATCCACACCGAGACGAGTCCGGATTCCGGCTTCCATTGCGCGCCGCCGACGTTCGTCACGGTATTGGACGATTCGAACGCCACGGCTCGCACCGCGCTCCCAGGCGAGTCGCCCAGTGACGTCATCAGATCGACGTGAGGCAACAGCCGCACCGTCCGCTCGACGTCGATTTCCATCTGCGTCCCCGAGTAGTTTTTCAGCATCATGCGTTTGTGGAAGCGCACCGCCGCCGGCGTCTGATTCGTGACCTCCCAGCTTCCCCAATCGAGAGGTTCAGGCACTTGCCAATGATCGAGATCGAACGGGTCGCCGCGCTTGAAGAAGAGCGCGTATTGGCCGCCTTCTGGGCCCAACCAGAAGCGATCCTCGCCGCCAAAGACATTCATGTGCGGCTGCCTCTTGCCCGAGGCAATTGCCGCGCGGCCAATCCACCCGAAGCTCGGTCGATCGGCGGTGCCCGTCGTACTCGTCATGACCCGTCCCTGGTACGCCGGGGCCACGACGACCTGTGCTCCAGAAGGGTCGCCAAGCATCAGCACCTGTGTGTGCTGTCGGAGAAAGGCCACGTCCGACTCGAAGCGTCCGGTGCCGGCGAGCTCCATCGGATGGTCTGCCGTCGTGCACCCCGCCACTCCAAGGCAAACAGCCCCGAGCATCGTCAGCCGTCTTCTCCAGGGCGTCCCGAATGTCGCGACCCACATGCGGTGATGATGTCGATGGCACGTGTGTTTGCCGATCGCCATGGACTGAGTCTCCAGGCGGTGTGCTCCTCGCCGCGTGCGTCAGGCTCCCGCCGATACACCAAAAGCCTGACATCAAATCCGCTGCGAGTCGTCAGACGACGAATCGAGCTGCACGATCATTGCCCCGTCCCCTTGAGACCGGGCGCCTTGCACGCCCAGTTCGCTGCATTTTTCAGGTCGCCGCTACCCTTGTATTCCGCATATTGGGGATACGGGCACAGCGGGCGTGTGAGTCCGTCCGCTCCCTTCCCGAGCATCTGATCGGGCGCGACGCCGTGTTCCACCCAGTTCTCCAGCGTCCCGATCGAGTCGAACGTGTTCACGCCCGGGCCTCCGCCGCAATGGCCCATGCCGGGCGCCATGAACAGACGCATCCAGTTGCTCTGGTTCCTGCCCATCTTGTCGAGAACGGCGTCGTAGTACCAGATCGTATTTTCTGGCGTGATACCCGTGTCGGCCCATCCATGCGTCAGGAGCAGCGTTCCACCGCTCTTCTTGAAGGCGGTGAGATCGGGATTCACTGCATCGACGTACCCGAGCGCCCTGTCAATGATCGGCAGGTCTCTATCGAGATCGAATGTCTGCCAGTCGAGATTCGGATCGTTGAAGGCGATCCGTACGATGTCAAACACGCCTCCCGGCGCCTGATTCGTGCCGCGCAGCGGCGGGATCGGATTGCCAAGCGCCTGGCCGGAAAAGACTAATTGGCCCTTCGAGTTCTTCACGCCGCCGTAGAACGCGTTAACCGTTCGCAATTGCGCAGTCGTCAGGCAGGTATCGTCCTCCTTGCCCGCGGTGCACAGCAACGTCGAGAAGTCCACGTTGCACTGGCGCGGATTGTTCAGAAAGCCTTCCTTCAAGACGTCGCACCTGTTGGTGACCAGCTGATTCACGAGAGCGGCTTTCCCGGCGGTGAGGTTTCCCTCGGGACGGCGTGAAAGGTCAACGCCTCGCGCCACACCGGCGGTCCACATGTGGATGTGGCGGTTCGCCAGTGAGCCGGCAATGATGCCGTTGTAGTCGTCGGGATACCTCTGCGCCTCCATCAGCGCCATGCGGCCGCCGGTGGAGCACCCCTTGAAGTAGGAGTACTTCGCGGGCTCGTCGTAGAAGGCCTTCAGGATCTGCTTGGCTTTCAGTGTCATCTCGTGCGTCGAGCGATAGGCGAAATCGATCATCTTCTCGGGGTGGCCGATCGCCCACTCTCCACCGGCTTCCTGATGGCCCGTGTCCGTGCCTGCGGTGGCGTATCCGCGCCGCAGCGCATCGGGCATCTCGTTCGTCCTGCCCTGGATGGATCCCGCGAAGCCGCCGTTGCCGACGCCGATGAACTTCCCGTTCCACTTCTGGAGCGGCAACCAGAGCTCCATGTTGATCAGGGAGTCGGCCGATGGCTTGAGGACCACCTGCACGCGGCAGTGGGCCGGGATGTTCGCTGGAGGCGTGCCGCCCAGTGCGGGGGCTCCACCTGCGCCGCGTGCTCCGCCCGGGCCCGCTCCGCGCGCAGGCGGCGGACCCTCTGGAACGACCGCCGCAGCAGTGATGGTGGCATTCGCGAACGTGACCGTCGTCAGGTTCTCGCACGGTATTGCGGCCGCGGCGACGCCAAGGAGCAAGAGCGCGCTGCCGATCACGGGTGCACCTCCGAGGCAGAAAACGAGGGCCTCACCGTACCACGGATGAACGATCCCGTATTGTCTCAACTCGCCGCCGACACGCTGCTCGCGCACGCTCGTAATAGCTGAGCAGGCCACCCGAGCGCGGGCGTGTCTCGCCAAAGCGATCAGCCTGGCGGTGCCACCGCAGCAGCGTATCCAGCATCGCGACGGTGGTCATTTCCCGCCATGTGGCACGGCCGACCTGGTGGGCTCGCCCGCGAGGCGGCGCCGGTCCGAATCGGTCAGCCGGAGCCGCCGCCCGCCGAGTCTTCGCCGCAGGAGGCGGTCTTCTTCGACGAAGGACATCGGCCGCATCCTGTGATAATACGGGGTTGAAAGGAGGGGCAATGCGCACGCACTTTCGCACCATCGTGGCGCTCTTCGCGATCTTCGCGCCCTACGCGGCGGCGCAAACCAGCGCGGACAAGCGAACGATTCAAGTCGAGATCAATTACACGGGCTCAGGAACCGTCGACGCTCGCCACAAAATCTACGTCGCCCTGTGGAATTCTGCCGATTTGAGCAATGGCCCGCCAGTTGACGTCCAATCTGTGGACTCGAAGAAGGGGACTGTTACGTTTTCAAACGTGCAGACGGTGCCTGCATATGTAAGCGCCGCGTACGATCCGACCGGTGCTTGGGATGCGCAGTCTCCACCGCCTTCGGGCTCCTCTCTTGGGATGTACACCAGGAATCCTCCAAAACCGGAGGCGATTGACGTTGCTCCTGGAAAAACCGTCAAGGTCAGCATCACGTTCAACGATTCTGTCAAAGTCCCGTGACTCACCGGTGGTGTTCCGATGTCAGTGTGATGGGCCGACCTCGCGCGCGACGCCGAAGGTCAATGGACTGTGACGTGCGGTGTGACATAACCGACCCCAAATGCCTGGAATGATGCAGGTCTGTGGCGATCGACGACGATCCGACTTGCGACCAGAAGTCATTGTTCATCAGGACCTTCATCGGCATCTGTGACGCTGGACCGACGGTCCGGTTCGCTGCTGCTACCCGGAAGGTTGCTCGTTCGACTCTGAGGAACCGCTCGTCTATTCCAATCGCTCCTTGCATCACGAGAGGAACGCTCCGTCGTGGTGGCAGTTGACAGTGAGCCACTCCGCGCTGCGTGCATAGCGTGCAAGACGCCACGGCAACGCTGGCATTCGCGGCAGCAGTGGCATCGTGGAATCTGCAACTTACAGATTCCACGAGATCCTCTCGGGTTCGAATCCCACCCTTTCCGAATCCTCACTGCGTTCGGTCTTCGGTTCGGGCGGGCTTGTAGGGCCACCGCGCGACTCGCTCACGCTCGTCGCGATAGCGAAACAGCCCTTAGCACGTCGAACCATCGGCGCCTATAATCCGGCGTGAGCTCGAACGAGCAGGTAACGCTGGTTCGCCCCGCTGCGCCCGCGCCCAGCGCGCGCGGGTTCACGTCGGCACTTCCTCCGGATCTGCTCGAACAAGTTCGCGGACGCATCGCGCTGCTCGTGCTGCTCATGATGATCGCCTTTGCGATCGACCCGCTCCTGTTCTTTGGGGGCTGGCTCGTGGCGAGGCTCAACGAAGGACCGCTTCAGCGCGAGCTCCTTGCCGACGCCCCCTTTTACCTCGCCGATCTCACCGTCGTCGCCAGCTCCGCCGCGTTCTGGTGGGTCACGCGCACTCGTCGGGTGTCTGCCACGCGGCTTCTCACGCTGGGGTTGCTGTACGAGATTGCGATTTGCTTCGTTATCGCATTTCGGACGTTCTGGGAGGACTATCGTGACACGGGGTTCCTGCCCCATCTGACCTGGGCGCCGGCCGTGGTCATTCTCTTCCCTTTGATCGTGCCCGCGCCGCCCAGGGTCGTGCTCGGGTGTCTGCTGTCGCCGCGGCGATGTCGCCGCTTGCGCTGCTCCTGCTCGATCTTTCCGGCAGACTGGTCGCGCACGCCGAGGCGTACATCAACTCCAGCCTCAATGGCGCCATCGCAGTCGGCTTTGCGTTCATGGGTTCGAGGGTGGTCTACGGGCTCGGTCGCGAAGTGGCCGCCGCGCGGGAGCTGGGGAGCTACCGCTTGGAAGAGAAGTTGGGACAGGGTGGCATGGGCGAGGTCTGGCGCGCTCGTCATCGCCTCTTGGCTCGGCCTGCGGCGATCAAGTTGATCCGGCCCTCGAGCGGCGCCGATGGCGGCGTTGGTGTCTCGGCTGAGGCGATGCGCCGGTTCGAGCGCGAAGCGCAGGCCACCGCCCGCCTCCGCTCCCCCCACACGGTCGAACTCTTCGATTTCGGGATCGCCGACGACGGCGCGTTCTACTACGTGATGGAACTGCTCGACGGCGTGGACGCCGATACGCTCGTCCGTCGTTTCGGGCCGATCCCGTTCGATCGCGCCATCTACCTGCTGGGTCAGGTGTGTCACTCGCTGTCGGAGGCGGAATCCTGCGGTCTCGTACACCGCGACGTCAAGCCCGCGAACATCTTTCTCTGTCGGTACGGCGAGGACTACGACTTTGTCAAAGTCCTGGACTTCGGACTCGTCAAAGGTCTCGACGACGCCGTGGACCTGGAAACCGCGCTCACGCGCGCGAACACGATCCACGGGACGCCGGCGTTTATGGCACCCGAGCAAGCGCTGGGCAATTCCGACCTCGATGGCCGCGTCGACATTTATGCACTCGGCTGCGTGGCGTGCTGGCTCCTGACCGGGGAACTCGTCTTCACTGCCGATACCCCGATGGCAATTCTGATGCAGCATGCACAGACACCTCCGGTTCCGCTGTCGGCCCGTACCGAACTGCGTATTCCATCGCAGCTCGACGCTCTGGTGCTGTCATGCCTGTCAAAGGACCCCGCAGATCGCCCGCAGACAGCGAAGGAGCTCTTACGCAAGCTGACTGAGATCGACGGATCGGACGCGTGGACACCCGAACGGGCTCGGGATTGGTGGCAGCTGCACCAGATCGCATGAACCCGCTCCATACGGCCGGCCGTAAGGGGCCGGTTGTCAAACCAACTGCGTGGTGCGCTGAGATGTTTCCACGGGACCATCGACCTGATGGTGTGCGCTCGGCGAGCTTCTTCCAATTGCGCGCATAGCGAGCTGAGTCTGCGGTCGCGCGTACCAGACGTATTGACATGCGGAGCACATGCGATCATGCTGAGCACATGTCAAAGATGATTCAGATCCGGAATGTGCCGGATGCGGTGCACCGGAAGATCAAGGTTCGCGCGGCGCAATCGGGGATGACGCTCTCCGATTACCTGCTCGCGGAGATCGAGCGAATCGCGGCGCTGCCTACTCACGACGAAATGCTGGCCCGGCTCCACGCCCGGTCCCGCGTCAAGCTGAGAACCCCGGCCGCTCAGATTATTCGGAGGGAACGCGACTCCGCATGATCGTCGTGGATGCCTCCGCGATCACCGAGTTACTTCTACAAACGGAGCTCGGGTCGCGCGTCGAGCGTCGGCTTTACAGCAATGACGAGGACCTTCACGCGCCGCATCTGCTGGACGTGGAGGTCCTCAGGGCGTTTCGACAACTCGTTCATGCCCGCGAGGTCGACGCCAATCGCGCGGAAGAAGCCATCCAAGACCTGCAACTGCTGCGAATCATCCGGCATGGCCATCTGGATCTCACGCCGCGGGCTTGGGAACTGCGCCAGAACTTCACCGCGTACGACGCGATATACGTTGCTCTCGCCGAATCGCTCGATGCCACGGTACTCACGTGCGACCGGCTCTTCGCGGGCGCCTCTAAGCGCTTAGCGCGGGTTGAACTGATCCGGTGAGCAGCGTAAACGCACCGTGCGCGCAGAACAGCCAGGTGGGCGTCGGCTGCCTGAAGAATCGGCCGAACGACACCCCTGAGGCTGGTGCGCGCAAGGGAAGAAGCACGAGCACGGCGTCGCGCCGCCTACGACCGTCACGGCCGTCGGATCCTGATGACGCGTCGTGACGCAAACGGCACTGACAGCTTGTTCCGGAGTGTCGCCACCGCAGAGGCGACTACATGAACGTGCGGCCAACTCGCCGCTGGCCAATCGTCAGGAACAGGCCACCTTCGCTGCCGAGCGTCCACATCCACCCAAGCTGCGCGAGCCAGCGCTCGACGGTCCAGTCATCCACGTCGCGTGCGAAGAGGTCTCCGGATTCGTCTTCGAGCACCGTGCTGGGGAACGTTCTGAGATATTCGAGATCCGTCTCTGAAAACCACCGCTTGATCTCCACGACCGTGTGGCTGTGTTCTTCGGGATGCTGATACTGATCGCGGAGCCACGCATCGCGCCGCGCCGGTTCGTGACGCCGATCGCGCAGCACCGGATCGAACGGCACCATGCGGAATCGTGTCAATCGTGCGATGGCCCGCCGCAGGCGAAGCGGAACACGTGCGAGCGTGTGGTACACGCCTGCGATCACGATGCCGCCCGGCCGCGCGAGTCGCGCGAGCGCAGCAAACGCCGCCCGCGGATTGGGCGTGTGATGCAACACGCCGGACGAATACACGATGTCGAAGGAGGCCGGCTTCAACCCAGACCGGTGCAGATCCGTCTCGACGAACTGGACGTGGTCGACGGCGTACCGGCGCGCGGCGGCGGCCCCAAGCTCGAGCGCCGCGCGGGAAAGATCTGCCGCGACGATCACGCGATCCGCGCGCGCCAGGTACAGTGACATCTGCCCCGTTCCACAACCGATCTCCGCGATTCGCGCGTCGGCGGGAACCGCGCGATCGAGCAACTGCGCGAATTGACTGCGGTCGCCGCGCGCGCGAAGAGCCGACAGGTTTTCGTTCGGCGGATATCCCGGAAACGGCGTCCGATCGTAGAACTGCCGGACGATTTCGGTTTTCGGATCGCCATCCAGCCTGAGGTTCGGAATACCGTCTGGCGCCGCGAAGCGGGCGCCGCAGCCGGTGCACGTCCACTCCGACGACAACGCGCCCCCGCACGCCGGACAGGCGAGGAACTCGCGGAAGTCGGTCACAGGTTCAGAAGATCGCGTAGATGAACGGGGCGAGCGCCTCGACGGCGGTCGCGAAAATCAGGACCACGCCGAAGATGCACAAGAACACGGCGAGCGGCACAAGCCAACGTTTTCCAGACTCGCCACGCCACAAGCCCCGCGCCAGGTCGGCGATCGACCCGCCGGCGCTCGCGACCATGATCAGGCGACGGTGGATGCCGCGACGTTGTTTGAGGACCATGCGCCCGACTCCTTCGGCGATGTCGCCGCGTCGGCGGCGCGCTTGCTCACGACGGTCGATCCGGCGACGAGTCGGTCGATGCCGCACCGCCTGAAGGTCATGTAGCCCTCGAGCACCTGCGTCACGATCGGCTCTCCGGCGACGTTGAATGAGGTATTCAATAGCACGGGGATGCCCGTCCGACGGCCGTACGCTTCGAGGAGCGCATGGAGACGCGGCGCCATGCCTCGCTCGAGTACCTGCACACGTGCGGAGCCGTCGACGTGGGTGACGGCGGCGAGCTGCGACCGCCACTCCGGTCGAACGGGGAAGACGCCCGACATGTAGCGCCCGAGCCGTGCGCCGCCGGGCGGCAGGTCGAAAAACCGATCCGCAGCCTCAATCGGCGCGACGGGCGCGAACGGTCGGAACTCTTCACGGCGTTTGATGTCGCGATTGAGCCGATCGCAGACGTCGGATGAGTGCGGCGCCGCGAGGATGCTGCGGTGCCCGAGCGCGCGCGGGCCGAATTCGCACGCTCCATCCATCCATCCGATGATCCGTCCGGCGGCAAGATCGTCGGCGACGCGCTCGACCAACGCCGCCTCATCGAGTTCCTCGACGCCTTGACCGTCCTCGCGCGCCGCTCTCGCGAGATGGTGTGCATCGACGGAGGGACCCCAGAATGGGTGATCGGCGACGTCGCGATCGGGGTTGCGGAAATAGATTCGGTCCGCGTAGAGCGCCGCCCCCAACGCGCATCCTGCATCGCCCGGCGCGGCGGGCACGAACACGCGGTCGAAACCGGACTCGGCGAGGATGCGCGCGTTCGCGACGCCATTCAGCGCGACCCCGCCACCGAAACACAGATCGGGAAGTCGCGTTTCGCGGCGAAGCCGCGAGGCGATGTCGACGAGAATTTCTTCGAGCGCGAGTTGCACGCTTGCGGCGCAATCGGCGAAGCGCCGCCCCTCGACCGACTCCAGATCGATTGGATCGTACGGAGTGCGGGCCGGCCCGAACAAATCGACGAATCTCGACGAATACGACCGGTCGGCCGTCGTCTGGAACTCGAAAAATTCCGGTGCGAGCGTGAACGCGCCGTCCGGTAACCGGCGGATGACTTTGCGCACCTGCTCCATCATCGTTGGCCGGCCGTACGCGGCGAGCCCCATCACCTTGTATTCGTCCTCGTTCACCTTGAATCCGAGATAGGCCGTAAACGTCGAATACAGCATCCCAAGCGAGTGCGGAAACCGGACCTCGCGTCGCAGCGTGATGTCGGTGGTGCCATCCGGCCATCGTTCGCCGTGGCCCACCGTCAGCGTCGCCCATTCGCCGACGCCGTCGGCTGTCAGAATCGCGGCCTCCCGCGTGGGTGACGTGAGAAACGCCGCCGCTGCATGCGAGGCGTGATGATCCGTGAAGAGGATCTTCTCTCGTGGCACACCGAGCTGAGACGAGATGATGCCGCGGACCCACACCTTTTCGCCCAACGTGTTCTTCATCGCGTGCGGAAACGATCGCCAGGAACGCGGGAAGGCGCGCAGCGCGCACGTCAAAATCCGATCGAACTTCAACATACTGCGTTCGTAGAACACGACCGCGTCGAGATCGGCGGGATCGAGGCGCGCCTGTTCCAGGCACCAGCCGATCGCGCAGATCGGAAATCCCGCATCGTTCTTGCGACGCGAGAGCCGCTCTTCCTGGACGGCGCAGACCGGCACGCCGTCGATGACGAGCGCGGCGGCCGAGTCGTGATAATGGGCGGAGATGCCGAGGATCTTCATGTCAGTACTGGCTCCGCGGTGTTTTGTGTCGCGTGCGCGACATCGGGATCCACCCAATCGGCTCGCGCCGCTCTCCGCGCTTCGCGAGGTAGGCGAACGGTGGCAGCAGGACGAAGTACATCACCGTCAGCAGAGTGCTGCCGATCAGTCCCGCGATTGCCGCGGCGACGCGCAGATATCGATTCCACAGTCGCTTGCCGCGCGCACGCCACACGTGGCGTCGATAGGCCCGCGGGGAGATGCGAATCAGCTGCGTGTAGGTGTAATTCATGTGAAACACTTCATCCCGCAGAATTGTCTCGAAGATTGCGCGGGTCTGGGGATCGTCGTCGACCATCTCGCGATAGATTGCAAATCGGCCGGCCGCTGCTTTCTCGGCGACGTGCAGGAATGCGAGCAGCCGATGATCCGGTTCGCCATCGATGGACAGATCGTCGAGGCCGTGGCCGCCCGGCAACGGATTGCCGTTGAACAGAACGTGGCGATCGGTGTGCCTGCCGCGCAACAGCGCCGCGCCACGTTCGCGGAACAAATCGCCGTGATGCAGTTCGTCGATCGCGTGTTCGAAGTACAGCCGCCGCAATAGGGGATCCGGCGTCACTTCGGCGGCGCGAAGAATATCGCGTCCGCCGTCGGTTTCGACGTCTGCAAAGGTCAGCAGTTTTCGCAGCCGCCGATCGACGTCCCCCCAAACCCACCTGTGGACTGGCCGCATCAGCCGGTCCAGGGGCGCACCGCGCGTTACGCCAGACACGATAATCCTCGACCGACTAGCATAGGTCCGATCACGTGCATCCGTCCGCCTCTCGCATGGAAGCTGTCGCTCGACGCGACCGGTCCGCGGCGCTGCTGATCGTCGAAATCGCCACCGCCGGTGTCGGTGTCGCGCTCGTTGTCGCCGCGGTCGCCGCAAACCAGTCGTGGCTCGACCGCCACTTCCTGCCATCGTTCTTTATCCCGCGCCATTGGTACGTGCTGATCGAAACGATCGTGCGTGTTGTCGTCGGCGCGGCAGGTGTATCGATCGCGAGCGCCCGGCGGCGCCTGGCGCGTCTCATGTTGCGGGCGCCCGGAACCACGTTCCGGGTTGTGGTGGCCGCCGTGTTGGCAATCGCTACAAGCGAGCTGACGCTGCGCTGGATTCATCCGCGGCCAACCGAGTGGCTCGTGGCCGAGGAAGAACCGCGAAGGCAGGTCGACCCGCAGCTCGGGTGGGTACTCGAGCCGTCGCGCACCGGGCGCAGCGTCGTCGCTGGGCGAACGATCGAGTACGCCATCGATCGCGCTGGATACCGCGTCCGCCGCGTCGACGAACCGGTTGATCGCGAGCATCCGGCGATCGTGTTCGCCGGCGAGTCGGTCATGTTTGGCGAGGGTCTCACGTGGGACGAGTCGATCCCGGCGCAGGTTGGCGCGGTGCTCGGCGTCCAGTGCGCGAACCTCGCCGTCCACGGCTTCAGCACCGATCAGATGTATTTGCGGCTCGCGCGCGAGCTGCCGCGGTTCCGTCAGCCCGTGGCGGTGGTGTCGATCTTCGTGACGGAATTGTTTGGCCGGAACCTGGACACCGATCGGCCGCATCTCGCGCCAGGACTCGTCTGGCAGCCCGCGGATCACGCCTCGCGGGTGGCGTCCCTCGCAGGACTGCTCGTGCCGTATCGACGTGACGAGACGGTCGAACAGGGCGTGCGCATGACGCGTGACGTGCTTCGCGAAATTGTCCACTTGGCACGCGCACGCCACGCCGCATCGCTCATCGTCGTGCCACAGTTCGGACGCGAAGAGGACGCCCAGCGGGCGCTTCGAGAGCGGATCCTCGGGGACGAAGTCCCGCAACTGGTTGTGCCGCTCGATCCGGAGTGGCGCCTGTCGTGGGACCGTCATCCGAACGCGCGGGCGGCGTACGTCATCGCGGCAGCCATCGCGGCGCGGCTGCACCATCAATAACCGATCGCTCATCGGAGGGCCTTTCGACTGCACCGGCGATTGGACGCGGTCGGCAGTCCGTGAATCGGAGGTGGTTGACAACGGCGAGCCGTCGCCACGTGCCGAGACGCGTCGATCGGTCGATGCGACGAGTGTGTGAGTCACGAATTGAGCGCGCTCAATCCGCGTATGCGCGGACGTGCAATATGAATTCCGGCGGTCATTATGGTCGAACCACCTTCCGATTTTTCTTCGCATACTGACGGACAGATAGGGACGGTGGCCATTCCGCAACCTGGCCATTGTCGGGGTGGAGTTTCGACGGTAGCGTCAGACGAGCAAAAGCCTGCCGTCGTTTACGAGTCTCGAAAGTAAGTGGCGCGAGCCGCCCTGCTAGCCACGCAAAATTCTGGGTGAGCGCGGGCATCTGTGCAGGATGAAGACTTGCTGTCGCTAACCGTCGGCATGTCCAACCGAAAAGGCCGAGCTGGAACTGACCAGACCCGGCGGGATCAATTCCGACTGCGCCTTGCATCAAGGGTAATTGCGGCTGGACCGGTCTGACGAATCGAGCTCGTCAGCCCCGTGTGGCCGAAGGAGGTCAGGTAATGCGACAAGCGTCTGTCGCAGCGTTGATGGCGATCGTAGTGTACCAATCGATCGCTCTGAGCGCCGCGAACCAAACCTATCGCGTCGATCCTGCGGCGAGTCGCGCGACGATCCATGTCGGCAAGGCGGGCGCGTTTAGTTTTGTCGCGGGTCACACTCACGAAGTCACGGGGGCGATCGAAAGTGGCTCGGTTGACGTCGATCTCGAAGCGCCGTCGCAATCGCACGTCCGGCTCGTGATCGCGACACCCGAGCTCAAGGTGTCGCCCGCTGGCGAGCCTCCAGGCGACGTGCCGAAGGTGCAGGAGGCGATGATCGGCGACAAGGTACTCGACGTTGCGCATCATCCGCGGATCACATACGAGAGCACCGCCATCATTCTCAAATCCCGCCGCGCCACTCTGCTCGACCTTGTCGTCACCGGCCAGCTCACGATTCGCGACGTCAGCCAGCCCGTTACGGTTCCGGTCCGTGTCGACGTTGCCGACAGCGCACTGACGGCAACCGGACACTTCTCGATCAAACAGTCAGCGTTCGGGATCAAGCCGATCTCTGTTGGCGGCGTCGTGGCCGTCAAAGATGCGCTCGAGATCGACTTTTCGATTTCGGCAAAAAGATAGACACATTCCCAGCCGCACTCACGTCGAGCGGCGGATTGAAACCTCGGCCGTGCGTTCAACAGCGTGCAAGGCGCCGCGGTAACGCTGGCATCCGCGGCAACGGCGGCAGGGATTCGATTCCACCCACTCCATCGCGAGATCTGAGCGCCGCTGTCCCATCTCGGCCCTGAGAAGCTTCGCAGGCTACCATCTTCCAACGTGTGCTCCCCCGTCGACGTGCAGCACCTCTCCAGTGACCTGACGGGCTTCGGTTAGATACACGATCGCGTCAACGACGTCTTTCACATCGGACATCTGTCCCATCGGTTGCAGCGTCTTGAGAAACGCCCTCTCGTGATCCTTCAGCATCGGTGTATCGACAATGCCCGGCGCGACGGCGTTCACGCGTATCCCCTGTTTCGCGTATTCCATCGCCAGACTCCGCGTGACGGCCTGAAGACCACCTTTCGTGATCATCGAAACCGCGGCGTTTACTCCGGCGATCGGGTGATCCACCAGCGTCGTCGTGATATTGACGATGCTTCCGCCGATCTTCTGGGCCAACATCTGCTTGATCACGATCTGGCTGATGAAGAGAAACCCTTCGATGTTGACGGACATAAGAGACCGCAGATCGTCGACGGTGTAATCCGTGAAGGGCTTCGAGAAATATATGCCTGCGTTGTTGACGAGCGCGTCGATTGATCCGAACGTACTCTTGGCGACTTCGGCGATCTTCGCCGCCGTTGCCGCTTCAGCGATGCTTCCATCAACTAACGCGAGCTTATCTGACGCCTCGAACGAGCCCGACCTGGTGATGTTTCGCGAATTCGCCACCACGTTGTAATCGCGATCCAGAAAGGCCTTCACAAGACCTGCTCCGATGCCTTGAGAGCCACCGGTCACGATCACCGTTTTCTGTGTCATTGACATTTCTCGCCTTCTTGATCCGTATCGACACCCCTCGGCCAACGTGCCACGCGCTGAAGCTCAATGTGAAGAACCGACAAAGCCTCGGACCAACGCGGCGATGTCATCTGCAGCCGTGTCCAGCGCGTAATGACCGGCGTCAAGAACGCGAACGTGCGCGCTCGGCACATCCCGACTATAGGCTTCCGGCTCCGAGAGGTCGAACGAGAGGTCGTACTTACCCCAGATCACCAGGCGGTGCGGGTGCTTCGCGCGCATCCATGCCTGCCACGTGGGGCAGGCGTCGACGTTCGTGCGGTGGTCGTAGAACAGATCGCGTTGAATGTCGGCCTGGCCCGGCTGGTTGAGAACGGCAAATTCATCAGTCCAGAGATCCGGGTCATAGGCAAGCGGGAACGGCACGCTACGCCGACCGGGAGGCCGAGTACCTGATCACGACGAAGCGTGTCTCGGCGTTGTTTGGCTGCTGGACATCCGCGTGCCGCAAATCGGTGCTGCCTGTTGTCGAGCAACACGATCACCTGTTGATTTACCCCGTGCAGTACGAGGGCCTGGAGGAATCGCCGAACATCGTCTACACCGGCGCCGCGCCGAACCAGCAGATCATTCCCGCCATCCGATGGGCATTCGCGTTTCTGGGAGCGCGCCGGTTCTTTCTCGTGGGATGGGAGTCGATCTACTCGTGCGCTGCGCACGAGATCATCCGCGACGAAATCGCAACGCTCGGCGGCGAGATTGTCGGCGAGGCGCGTTTGAAACCTGACGGGACCGACGTGCCCAGGACCGTGCGTCGGTTGTCAGGAACCAAGCCGGATCTCATCATCAATTCCACGGTTGGCGATCTGAACCTCCTGTACTCGCGCGTGCTTCGTGCCGCCGGAGTGACACCGGACCGTATTCCAACGTCGTACCTGAGTGTCAGCGAAATCGAAGTCCTGAGCCTGTCGGCCCCGCAGGCCGCGGGCGACTACGCAGCCTGGAACTACTTTCAGACGCTCGATCGCAGGGAGAATCACGCGTTCGTCAGCCGGTTTCGGACGCGCTACGGACCGCAGCGAGTGGTTGCCGATCCAATGGAAGCCAGTTATATCGCCGTGAATTTCTGGACGCAGGCCGCCGACGCTGCGGACACAGATGACGTTCGAGTCGTGCGGCACGCCATGCGCGACCGAACATTTCAGGCGCCAGAGGGATTGGTTCGTGTCGATCCGGAGAACCAGCACACGTGGAAGACGATGCGCCTCGGTCGAATCGGGCGGCGGCCAGATCGAGACGATCTGGAGCTCCGAAAGACCGATTCGGCCGGAACCATTCCCGTCATCGCGGCCACGTGATCGCTGGACGCTGTTTCTGGCAGAGTGCTACGAACGTTGGGGTGGACATTGGACGAAGCCACGCCCAATTAAGAATTGACTTCGGCAACGCTTTGCCAACGACGCATCCGCGCCAGCTTCGCGAGCGCGACGTTCAAGGGGAATTCAATTCTTGAACCCCAAACCCGGACCGCACCAATTCTTACGCATCTTGAACTGCACTAGACCGTCGTTGGTTGCCGGAACGCCGACGCTGCTCGATCGGCTAATGGTCTGTACCAGCGCCAGCGGATCGCTAGGTTCAGCCTCATTGCCCATCGAATCAGTCCAAAAGTCAGTCAAGGCAGTCGTGTTGTACCAATACCCCGGCTGTGCGTAGGATTCACGGCGACAGCCACGGAAATAGGACCAGTCGTCGTTCGGGAAGTTCTTGATCGCAGCAACTCGCGAGTCCCACGCATAGACAAGTTCTGACGGATTGGATGGATTGAAGACAGTCACTGGATCGAAGACGGCCGGTGTTGCGAACGCGGTATAGACGGTCTGCCCATGATAGACGACGTATTGCAGCGTGCTCCATATCTCGTACGGAGAATCGAGCTTGCACGGCGAGCCCAGCGAGATGACGTCCTTCGTCGGCGCGTTGGCGCGCGGAGAGCAGACCGTGTGGACACCGCCAGTGTCCATCATGAGCCGCGTAAAGGCTTTCAGTCCGAACTCTGGATGTATCAGCGCAATATCAGCAGAGTGTAACTGAGTGTTGAATCTCTTCGGGCCGTCTGTCCCCATATGGAAGACGGAGCGAGAGTAGACCCTGTTGACCCTGCCCTCGTCGTTGACATCGCCGGGATTCGAGACGAAAACCTTGAAGCCTTCGTGCGGTTCCTCGTGGCCAGCAGGCTCGTTTGGCATCGGCATACGACGGCCGATATAGCCGAACAGTACGGGCCGCGCTGCGATTTCTGCATTCTGCATCAACTGCGGATCATCGCCGTGTTCGTGCGCGAACGAGCATCCACTCGGGTCTTGCTGAGGGTGCCACGTCCGGTAGTAAAAACCGTCACCACCATCAATCACGTACTGATCGTGGACCGCAGCGGAACAGGTGCCTAGAATATCTGTCGCAGTGACGCCCCAGATCTCTGTAACGGGCGAAGACGATTGCGTTCGAAATGTCCAGACAGCGTTGCTGTTTTTAGTCCACCGGTTGCGAGCCACCACTCGCCAGTAATAATCGGTGGATGCGGAGGTGGTCGTCGGATAGGAAGTGGCCCTTATGGATGTCGCAACAGAAGGCGGAGGATTCTGCGTGCCGAAATAGACGTCGTAGGACGTTGCGCCTGTTGCGCTCCATTGAAGTGTCGGATTCGCTGAGACATCTGTCGCGCCATTCGCAGGGGATAGAACCGTAGGCACGCCCGGTGCCCGCGAGACCATAAGCATAAACGCGCCCATCAATGCCACAGTTCCTGACGATTTGATTCCAATCCTCATGAGCTACCTCGCATTTCCAATTTGGGCAAATTTACATCACTGATGGTTCAAGGGATTCGCTCTTGCCGTCTTGGCGCTGTCCAATGGGTTGGCTCGATCCCAGCATACGGTGCACTAGCCCTTCCTGGCTCGCTTTTCCCACGTGTGGCTCTCAATCCATATTGGCTCGCTCCGGCTCGACTGCTTTGAATCGACCTTGTTGTGACACTCATCACAAGGGATGCGGATTTCAGGCGCCTGGCGCCGTTGATCAGGGCTTTCGGCACGTACCGCCTTGGCCGAGAGGCGGTTGGGAGCTATAACCTGGCCGTCGACACATGACGATCGCGGCGCGCCCGATGCCACAACTCTGACTGATGAAACAGACACTCCGCCTCCCGATTGTCGAACGCGCTTAAGATATTGACTCCATGAATCGCGGCCCCGATCTGACCGACGCGACGCTCGGCCAGTACCAGATCGAGGCGCTGATCGGTCAGGGCGGGATGGGCTATGTCTATCGGGCCCGCGACACCGTCCTGGCCCGCCCCGTCGCACTGAAGATCCTGCCGCCGGAGGTCGTGAGCGACGCGAGCCGCCTTTCCAGATTCATCCAGGAGGCACGAGCCGCTTCCGCGCTCAACCACCCGCACGTGATCGCCATTTACGAGATTCGGGAAGCCACCCCGATGCGCGGTGGCGCCCCCATCCCTGGCTTGCCGGTGATGCACTATCTCGCGATGGAGCTGGTCACAGGCGACACCCTTCGCACGCTGATCGACACCCGGCGGCTGGACATGAAGAGGGCGCTCGATCTCTTCGTCCAGGTCGCCGACGCCCTGGCGGCGGCGCACGCCGCCGGCGTCGTGCATCGCGATCTCAAACCGGAAAATGTGATGGTCGCGAGCAGCGGGTACGCCAAGGTGCTCGACTTCGGATTAGCCAAGTTGAGGCCGGAGCTCGTGCCCAATGACCTCGCGACGCAAGGCGCCACGCTGACCGCTGCGAGCGCGGCGGGGATGCTGGTGGGGACCGTCGGCTACATGTCGCCGGAGCAAGTGGAAGGGCGCCCGGTCGACCATCGGTCCGACGTGTTTTCGTTCGGCTGCGTGCTGTATGAGGCGGTGACGGGGACCCGTGCGTTCGCGGGACCGTCCGCGATCGAAACGCTGCATCGGATCGCCAACGTAGACCCGACATTGGTGATCGGCGGTCTTGCGGCAGCTCCGCCCGAGCTCCAGCGCATCGTCCGAAAGTGCCTGGCGAAGGATCCTGAAGAGCGTTATCAATCCATGAAGGACACGGCCGTCGATCTGCGCGCGTTGCTCCGGCAGGTCGAATCGGGCGCCGTCACGGGCATAGGAAAAGTCTCTCCGGCGGCCAGGTCCAGTCGCCCGACTCTGTGGCTTGGCGCTGGCGCGGTGATTCTCGCTGCGGCCGCGGTGGGGTGGCGCTGGCTCGCCTCGCCTCGACCCGCGACCGTTTCGTCCGCGGACATCAGAATCGAACGGCTCACCGCAACAGGCGTGCTGACCCACGTTGCGCTGTCACCCGATGGGAAATATCTCACCTACACCGACAACCCGGGCGGCAGGCAAAGCCTGTGGGTGCGCCAGGTCGGTGGTACCACCCCGCTCGAGCTCATCCCGCCGCGTCCGGTCGGGTACTGGGGCGTAGAGTTCGCACGCGACAGCGCGTCGATTTTCTACGCCATCAAAGGCAGCGACGATCCTGGCGGGTCGCTCTACCAGATTCCGCTTCTGGGCGGCCCGCCTCGAAAGATTCTGTCGGGCATTGACAGCCCGGCCGCGGTTTCTCCCGACGGCCGACAGCTGGCCTACTTGCGCGCGGCCTATCCCGAGCCGGGCGCGAGCGCGTTGATGATCGCCGGCGTTGACGGCTCCAATTCCCACCCGCTGGCGGTCCACCGCGCCCCGGAATTCTTCGCGCCCGGCTTCTTCGTCAATGCGTCCTGGTCTCCCGACGGACACGGCCTCGTCGCTTCGGTCAGAAACAGTCAGACACGCAACGCGACGCTTGTCACTGTCGGCCTGGACGGCGACGAGCAGCGTCTCAGCCAGACGTTCACGGAGATCGGAAGCGCGGCGTGGCTGCCCGACCGGTCCGGTGTCGTGTTCATCGCGCGAGGTGCCGGACTTGCCACGGGCAGCGGCGGCCAGCTCTGGCTGCAGCCATATCCGACCGGACCGGCGCGACGCTTGACCAGCGATCTCATCGATTACCGCACGGCGTCGATCGGCTCCGACGGCACCTCCATCGTCAGCATCGGGCTCGATGCGTCGCCGATGTTGTGGACCATCCCTCTGGATGGAAAGGGCGAGCCGCACAAGCTGCCGTCGCTGCGCTATGACGGCACCGCGGGCGTCGCGTGGACGACCGACAACCGGATTCTGTTCACGACGCCCGTGCGAGGCGAACAACAGATCTGGACGATGGACGCGGACGGCTCGAACCGTCGCGCGATCACGACCGACGGAACCAGCGCCTGGCCGCATCCGTCCCCCGATGGCCGCTTCATTGCGTTTTCTGGCGTGCGCGCCGGGCAGCGAGGGATCTGGCGGATGAATCCGGACGGTACGGATCAGCGTCTCGTCGCGGCGATATCCGGTGCCTCCTATCTCGATGTCACGCCGGATGGCGATTGGATCACGTTCACGTCCGATCAAGATGGTGCGCCATCGCTGTGGCGGGTGGCCAGCGGCAGCGGGAGGCCCGAGCGCCTGGCCGGCGGACTCGATCGCGCGGCGCTGTCTCCCCAGGGCGATCGCGCGGTTGGCGTGCTCTCACGGGGCAATCGGTACGGCGTGGCCGTACTCCCGGTTGCCGGCGGTGAGCCGATCTGGGTTCCCAGCGACGGTTCGGCCGCCACTGGCCTCGGCATCTTCCAGTGGGCCCCTGACGGGAACGGCGTGTACTTTACGACTGCGGAGCGAACCAACCTGTGGTTCTTCCGCTTCGGCGCGCCTGCGCAGATCAAGGTCACGAACGTCAGCGAGGCGATGATCTTCAACGGCGCGATCTCACGAGACGGCCGCTTGATGCTCGTCACTCGCGGCGTTCAGGCGCGCGACGCGTTCCTGATCACGAAGTTCCGGTGACGGTCGACCCAGAGTTCAAACGGCTCGATGGTCGCGGTCTCGGATGTGGCGATGTTGGTCGTTGCCGGGCCATCGCTCGAGAGCCATCCACTGGCTCGACCGAAGGTATCTAAGGAGCGCTTCCGGCTCGCCGCAGCCGCTGCCTGAACTGTAGCGTCCCCGCCTCTGTCGCCGTGACGATCCCTGCCAGGACGACGCGCAAAGATAGAATCTGGATATGCGATGGTGGCTGGCCGTCGCCACGGCATCATTCGTCGGATACTTCGCCCTGCTCCACGGCAGCTACTACTATCCCCGTGAACCGGACGGATTCACGATTCGAATTCGCGATCAGCAGACGTTCGTGAATCAGGTCGTTCCCGGATCGCGCGCGGCAGCAGCCGGGTTTCGGCCGGGGGACCGGATCGTTTCCGGACTGGGCCTGCCGATCTCCAACGAGTACAGCAACCGCGTCCTGAACGACAACCTCCCGGTCAACGAACCCGTCGCATGGCAGTTATCGCGCGACGGGCGAACGGTATTTGCGACGACGGCCGCCGCCGGCCGATCACTCTTCAATCCTGGAGCCCTCGGCCTCGTATAGATTGCGCTTGGCATATCACTCATCCTCGGGCTCGTCGTGATGTGGCGGCGATCCAACGACACGACGTCCATGATCGCCGGCTGCTTTCTCGCCGCCACAGGGTGCGTTCAGTCGCCGTACCTCCCCCGTTCGTTCGCGGCAACGTGGCATGCGCTGCCGCAGCCGATCGGTCTCCTGTTATGGCCGGCGTGCCTTGCCGGCTTTGCCGTACCCTTTTTACTTCTCGCGCTGTTCGCGCGTCTTCGCCGTCCCCCTATCTCCTGGCGGATCGTGTCGGCCGCGCTAGCCCCCGGGGTCGTGCTCCTCGGCTACCACGCGCTCTGGTTTGTCCTTGATGTGTATGCCCCGACCCTGGCCATCCGACTGCCATTGCCAACCTGGGTCCGTCTGGCCGTTCCCGTCAGCCTGCCTGTGTATCTCGGCGCCACATTGCTCCTCGCCGTCGACAGTCTGCGGCGCACTGACAATCTGACCGACCGGCGGCGCATACGTATCCTCGTGGGCGGGATTTTCGTTGGAATGCTCGGCGTGATTGGCAACGTCGCCGCGACGACGGGACAAGGGCTGATCGCCCCTGCGGCGAGGCAGGCCCTGGTCGTCTCGGGATCGCTGGCCTTCGCCGTGCTGCCGGTCTCCTTCGCCTACGCGATGCTCCGGCACCGCCTCTTCGACTTTCGCGTGATCGTCAGGCTCGGATTGCAATACGCGATCGCGCGCGGGGCGCTGCTCGCGATCGTGCCCGGCTCGGTCGGGGTGCTAGTTGCGGACGTGGCGCTCCACAGCAGCGATTCGGTTCGGCAGATAGCCGTCGATCGCGCATGGATCTACCTGCTGCTCGCGATCACCGCAGTCATCGCACACACGCAACGGCAACGATGGCTGACTGCGCTCGACCGCCGATTTTTTCGCGAACGCTCCGCCGCGCAACAGGTACTCCATCGAATCGTCGCCAACGTTGCCACGGCCAGGCGGCTGGACATCGTCGGTCGCGACGTGCTCGATCAGATCCGCCTGGCGCTGCATCCGCGCAGTGCGCTACTGCTGGTCAGGCCAGCAATGGCCTCGTCGTTCGACGCTCTCGCGGCCCTTGATGGCTCGCCGGCTGCGCCGGCGCTGCCGGTGCACAGCGCGCTCGTAGCCATTGTGCGCGCGACCCGCAAAGCCCTCATCATAGAACCTGGCACGAGCGGATTTCGCTCGAGTCTGCCGCGCGAAGACCTGGAATGGTTGTCGGCGACTGGCGTGGAGCTGCTCGTTCCGGTGAGCAGCGGGGCCGCGACGCGGGAAGTTCTGCTCGTGCTCGGACCGCGCCTTTCCGAAGAGCCGTATTCGAGCGAGGACATCGAGCTGCTGTCCGCGATCGCGGCAAGCCTCGCCCTCGCCGACTGCGGCGATGCGGACGTGAACGTGGCGACGCAAGCCGCGACGTCGGATGCCGTTCGCGCACTCCGCGGCCGATATCGCATCGAACGATTGATCGGTCATGGCGGCATGGGCACGGTGTGGGAAGCGCACGACGAGGTGCTGCGCCGCGCCGTCGCCATCAAGTTCCTGAAAGGCCCAGCCGAGCCGGAACAGCTCGCACGATTCAAGCGCGAGGCGCAGATCGCCGCTGGTCTTGCTCATCCGAACATCGTTGTCGTGCACGACTACGGCGTGGACGACGACGGTCGCCCGTTTCTCGTGATGGAACGCCTGTCCGGCGAAACGCTGCGACGCCGGCTGCGACGGGACCTGCGGATGGGACCGGAGTCGGCGGGCGCCGTGGTGAGCGGCGCTGCGGCTGGCGTTGGCGCCGCGCACGCCGTAAAGCTCGTGCACCGTGACCTCAAGCCGGAGAACATCTTCCTGTGCGATGCGCCCTCCAGCCCCACCGTGAAGATCCTCGATTTCGGTCTGGCGCGGTCGCTGGGCACCGACAGCGCCACCGCCGAAAGCGCGACGGGGCTGGCGGGGACGCTGCGCTACATGGCGCCTGAACAAATCGCCGGCGGAGTTCCGACGCCGTCGTGGGACATCTGGGCGCTGGGCGTGATCGCCTACGAAGTGCTGACCGGTGTGCACCCGCTGTCGTCGACCGACCCGATACTGTCCGCGTCGACACTGATCACCGGCCGTCCCGACGCTGTGCGGACGCATCTCCCCGAAGCGCCGGCGTCGTGGCAGCTGTTCTTCGAACGCGCGCTCGCACGCGATCCGATGCAGCGACCGCAGAGCGCGAGCGACTTCCACCAAGAGTTCGCGCGCGCCCTCAGCGCCTCGGCGACGACGCATTAGTCGAGAATCAGCCCGCGCGTCTCGCGACCCTCACCGCCTCCGAGCGGCTGGCGTTGCGGTCGGTCCTTGCATTGCGTAGTTTGGCACCTTGATTCATTGACACGGCATCCGCGCTGTTGGCCCGGATCTGAGGACACGCCGGACAGCCGCTCCTCGAACCCGTGGCGTGTTGTGGCC
>JBKPDW010000568.1:0-12136 GCA_046728115.1 Acidobacteriota bacterium
CTCGTTGCGCTGCTGGGCTGCGCCACGGCATGGACGGTGATCACCGTCAGACGCCCCGCCACACAGACCACGTTGCCATTGCCGCTGCCGGTCAATAAATCGTACGGGCTCGCGGCCGGATTGCTGCTGCTGTTGATCACCGTGATGCCGGCAGCGGCGTTTTTCAAGGTTTCCTACGACACGGTTCTCGAGAGCTTCATCAAGTACGGACAGCTGCAGATCGCACTGGATCGCAGCCAGCACGTGAGCCGCGCCGACGAGATCATCGCCCGGCGGATCGACGACCCCGAGACGCAGAAGCGCGTGCGCGCCCTCAGGAACAAGTACCCGAAGTGGTGGGGCGGATACGACACGTTCTTTTTCTGCACGCGGCCTCCTGATTACAAACCGGAGCCTCCCGGTGACCCCGCAGCCTGTCCGGCGGTCGCGGTTGCCCAAAAGCGACCCGCGACTAACGAAGCCGCGTCGATTCCGAAGCCGGCGGCGGCGGAGAGGTCCGTGACCGTTCGGGAGACGGTCGAAGAATTACTCCCGTTCTACTCGGACTCGTCGGTCTGGTTCCGCGAGCTGGTGCACGATCGCGCCTCCGACGACAGCTGGAGCTGGGAGCGGGTGGGCGCAGACCTGTTGCTCCGGATGCCTGGAGACAGAGTCGCGTTCACCTCCATCAAGCCACCCTTTATCGAGAAGCCCGGTCCCGATCCCTCGTTCGTCTGGAACGCGCTTCTGCTTGCCCTGATCGCAATCGCCGCCGCCGGCGCCATCGCCTGGGTGGCCCGGTTCGTCATTCGCTCCGTGTTCGTCGTCGACGTCATCGAGCCAGTCTGGTCGGGCAGCGTCGAGTTGCTGCGCGACTTCAGTCAACCGCATCTATTCATCGTGAGCCGCGAGCAGACGGGCGATGAACGGCTGATGTCAACGTGCTGCGAAGTGGACTTCGGGCAAGCGCCCGCGACAGGCTCAGAGGCCGAGGATCAGTGGTTCGGGGATCAGTTGGACGCGCTCGCGCGGGCGGCGCCCGGCGAGACAGTGCTGATTCGACGTTTCGAGCACCGCACGCATGATCGCGACTTCAACGAAATGAAGCTGAGCCTGCTCGAGCGCGTGCTCCAGGTTTCAAATCGGCCCGTCATCGTCATTTCAGCGGTGCCTCCGGGTGCAGTTCATCCGAAGCCGACGCCCGGAGCCGCAGTAGACGAGAACGAAACCGAGTGGAATCGGCGGTGGACCGCTGTGTTTTCGCGCTTCATCATCATACCCGCCAGGCCCGTCTCTCCCGTGACGCGGGAGACGCCGCCTGTCTCGGCCGTGCTCGGGGATTGGCCGACCGCCGGGTGGCGCGAAATCGCATGGCGTCTCAACGCGCTCGGCTTCGCGCACAGCACGACCTTCCTGGACGACGAGCGCCGCGATCCTGTCCTTGGCCGTCTATGGAAGGACATCCTGCCGTATGCCTGGGGTCCCGATCGGCCGCCGCTCGACGTGAGACAGCTGATCGCCGAAGTGGGGGAGCGCGCAGAGAACTACTACCGTGAGATTTGGGACACGTGCACGGCGTCGGAGAAGCTGGTGCTCGGCCAGGTGGCCGACCAGGGTCTCGTCAACGAGAAGACGAAGAAAACCGCGCGCCTGCTGATGGCGCGAGGTCTCGTTCGTCGTCAGCCGCATTTCACGTTGATGAACGAGACATTCCGCCAGTTCGTTCTGTCGCCGCAGGTGCGCGACGAGGTCGTCCAACTCGAAGAACAGTCGAGCGGCGCCTGGGACACGCTGAAATGGCCGTTCCTGATCATCCTGGTCGCGAGCCTCGGGTTCTTTTTTGCGACGCAGCAGGAGTTGTTCAAGACGGTACTTGGCGCTCTGACGGCCGCCGCGACTCTCATTCCGGTCATTGTCAAACTGGCGAGCGGGTTTGGAGAGCGGAGAACCGCGAGTTGAGTTCGGTCACAAGCGGGTCTTTTGATCCACCGTTGTCGTCGGCATTTGTTCCGGTTGGGTCAGCATTCGGAGAAGGCTGGCGGTCGTGACCAGAATAATGGGGCCGATCACGAGGCCGACGAATCCGAAGACGGCGACGCCGCCGAGCAGCCCAAAAAAGATCACCAGCCCGCTCACCGACGTTCTGCCGCTCAACAAGACCGGGCGCAGGATGTTGTCGATCATGCTGATCCCGAGCACGCCGATGACCGCCAGGATCACGCCGCTGCCAATCCGACCCGAGAGCATCAGCCAGAGCGCGGCCGGTACCCAGACCAGCGCGGCGCCGACGATAGGCAGCAGGGAACACACGGCCGTAACGACGCCCCAGAACGCGGGTTCACCGATGCCAAGCAGCCAGAAGGCCATTCCGGCGATCGTTCCCTGCGCAATTGCGACGAGCACGCCTGCGCCGACGCTGGCGACGATCAGGTCTCGCGTATCGCGTATCAGGCGATCGGACTGTTGCTCGGGAAACGGCAACAAGGCACGCAATTGACGCCCCATCGCGTCGCCGTCGCGCAGCATGAAGAAGAGCGCGAACAGCATCGAGATGAGGCTTCCCAGCGTCGCGAACACGTCGGCGACGAGAGCGCCTGCGCGCGGTGCGAGAAAAGTCAGCACGCGCTGCGCGCCTGCCTGAAGGAGCAATCCCGGCTCTTCCGGGAGCGCCACTGGACTCCGTGCCCGGGCCACCTCCCAAATCCTTTCGAGCAGAAGAGGAGACTTCAGCGAGGCTTGTTGCAGGTAGTCGACGACGTTCGGAATCTGGCGGGCCAGGACCGACACGAGCATCACCGCTGGACCGACGATCAGGAAGGCCGTGAGCAGCGTGGTGACAAGCGCCGCCGTGTTTCGCCCGACTCTGGACGAGAGCACGGCGTGCGGCCGATAGAACATGATCGCGAACACGACAGCCCACGTCAGCGGGACCAGAAACGGGGCCAGTACCAGGTATGCCAGGTATCCCGAGATGATCATGAGCACGTAGAACAGCGGCCGTCGAAGATGATCGCTACCGGGCTCGACCATGGCGTTCATTCCTGCGCTGGTAGACGGCGGAACGTGCGCCGCTCACGCCGACGCTGTCGGCGTAACCGGCGGGTTGATGCCAGATCGACGCCGATCTTCGACCTACTGAACCGCCAGGAGAGAGGCGTTGCAGCTCGGATGACCATACCTATGCGAACGCGGTGGCGACATCGGTGTCGTGGATGTCGTGAGGGACGCAGATCGGTAAAGGCGACTCATCGCGCCAAGGTGAAGACGATGATCGTCGGCGCGCCTGCGCCTCTGCCGCCTGGCGCATCGAGGCTGCCGGACGGTCTCTCTACCCAGAAGTTGGATGGGCTGCCGGATGCCGCCGCGACGTACTGTTTCCCCCCGACCGCGTACGTGACGATGCCACCGCCGATCGGCCCGCCGGTATTGAAGCGGTACAGGACGTCACCGCTCCTCGCGTCGAGCGCGAGGAAATCTCCGGTGAGCTCACCGGTGAACAGCACGTCGCCGGCCGTCGTCGTGACTGCAGCGACCATCGGCCTCGACGAGCGGTACTTCCAACGGACTGATCCCGTCGCTGCGTCGACCGCCGTCACCCATCCCTGAGACTTCGAGGGCGGATCGAGATCCGCGGTCCCGCCCATGTACAGCTTCCCGGGGATGTGGCGAACCTGTTCGAACGCGGCGAACGTCGCGCACCAATCCACCGCGGGCACATAGAGCAAGTTGGTACGCGGGCTGAAGGCAGGGCCGTTCCATTCCACGCCGCCGAGCACACCTGGGCAGGCGCGGATCGGCGACAGACCCACGGGGACGTCGGCGTTTTCACGCGTCGTCACTGCCGTCTCGAACAGCACCGCGTGCGAGTCGCGATCGATGGCCCGAAGCATGCCGTCCTTGCCGGCCGTGGCGAGGAGCCGTTTCGTCACACCGTTGGCGGTGATCGTGTAGATCGGCGTGGCGTGGGCCACGTCCCAGTCGTGCGAGTCGCTCGGCACCAGCTGTCGATGCCAGTGCAGCTTCCCGGTTCGGGCATCGAGCGCGACGGCGGAGTTCGTGTACAGGTTCTCGCCCTGTCGCAGGTGGACCGGCAGATCCGGCGCCGGATTCGTGACGCCCACGTGGAGCTCGCCGGTCGTCGTGTCCAGCGAGAACGCTGCCCAGACGGCGCCGCCGCCGACCGGAATCGCCGCCGGATTCTTCCACGTCTCGGAGCCAGGCTCTCCGGGTTTCGGCACCGTGTTGAACCGCCACACCGGCGTGCCGTCGCCCAGACGAAACGCGCCGACCCAGCCCTGCACGTTGTTCTCGCTGCCGGCCGGACCCGCCAGCACGAAGTCCTCGAATACCGTCGGCGACATCGTGAACGTTTCACCGTCTTCGAGCTTCGAGACGTGGCGCGCCCATAGCAGCTGGCCGCGATCCGCGCTCAGTGCCAACAGGTATCCGTCCGGCGTCGCGCGGATGACGCGTCCATCCTTGATCGCCACACCGCGATTGCGCTGCCACCCTTCTCCGCCCTTGACGTCCCAGGTGTATCGCCAGCGCTCGCGACACGAGGCGGCGTCGAGTGCAATCGTCGACCTCCGCGTCGTCACGTACATCGTGCCGTCGTGGACGATCGGATTGGTCTGAAAATTATCCGGCTCGCCCACCTGGAGGATGCACGCGGGGCTGAGACGCGAGGCATTGGCCGGCGTGATCTGATCGAGCGGTGAGTAGCGCGTGCCGGCGTAGTCGTGGTTGTGGATCAGCCAGTCGGTGGACGTCGCGGCGCCGTTCAGCATGGCTTGATCCGGTCCGCCGGCAGACGGAGCGGCTGTCGGAGCGCCAGCAACGAAGGCTGGCGGCGGAGCCGGCGCGGCGGCTGGCGCGACGGCGGTGATATCGACGGCGAGGCTTCTGAGCGCGGGCGTGTTCATCGTCAGCGGCGACGACCCCGCTGGATAACCGTTGGCGCTGAGGATGTACGCAAACACCGCGACGCGTTCGTCTGCGGTGAGCGCGTTCGACTGGCGCGGCGGCATGGTCGTCCGCATCACGAAGAACAGGTCGTCCAATGTGACGCGCGGGTCGCGCCAGCTGCGCGCGAAGGCTGGACCGGTCAGGGCTGGCGCCGCGCCGCCGCTCAGCGTGCGTCCGTGGCAGCTGGCGCACGCACGCGTGTAGACCTCCTCACCGGATTTCGCCTGTGCGTCGGTGAACAAGGCCGGGCTGCCCGCTGGGCCCTGAGCCGCGTCCAGCGACGCGACGATGCGTGCGGCCACGAGGGCAATCCCAATCACACCGGAGAGCCACGCGCGCCGCATCATACCTCCTCCTGGATCGTGAACCCGGCAAGGATACCCGAATCGAGCATAAATCCGGGATGGATCCGAAGCCGCCACCAGAAATCCTTCACGCCGAAGTAGACGTGAGTGACGTCGTCGCCAGGCGATTTGCTTCGACGAGCAGGCTCGAGTCGCGCGATCTCGTGGGCGTTGTTGTGGATGAGCACGGTGCGCGGATGCGCTCGAGGAGAACGCGGGATCGAACCCGGTTTTCAGGCGATAAGTGTCTCAGGTTCGTGGATCGCAAGGATAAGCAGGAAGAGACTTCTCTGCTCGAATCACCAGACCCGCAACCGGTACGCCCGACTCCATTCGTAATTCGGCGTGGGCGATCTTTGGCTGCAGTCTCGCGGCGGCGAGCAACCGTTCCAGGTAGGCGCGGGCGTGACTGTAGCGGCCGTGCAGTTCCAGCCGGTAGTTGATATCGGCTTCACCGCCGACCATGTGCTCGAGGGTGAATACGAACAGCCCATTCGGCCGCAGCGCTCCGGCGGCGGCGACGGTTACGTTTTCGAGGTCACCGAAGTACACGAGGGTATCGGCCGACACGATGACGTCGAATGCTTCGCTGTTGTCGCGCAAGTACTCGGTCAACTCGGTTTTCAGCAGCGCGGTGTAGACCTGCTTGTCCTTCGCGCGAGCCAACATTCCTTCGGAAAGGTCGACGCCCACCAGGCGCCGCGCATAAGGTGCCACGAGAGGGCCGCAGAGTCCGGTTCCGCAGCCGGCGTCCAGCACATCGAGGCACTTCGACGGCTCGACACCCGAATCCGCAAGCATGGCCGACACGAGCGTCGGGGCGCGGTATGCCAATTGCTCGAGCTTCGATTCAAAGCTCGCCGCGAAAATATCGAAGGTTCTCTCGACGAATTCGTTCGATGCGCGCGACGGCACGTTTCGCCCTGTGCAGGCTGCCAGCATGTGACGCGCAATCGGGTCTCCTGGCTCTTCTTCGAGCCATTCCTCGAAGATGTTCACCGCCTCGGCGACCTCGCCCAGCGTGCAATGCGCCAGCGCCAGCAGCCTGCGCGCTTCGTGGTGCTTCGGTCGGAGCGTGATCACCTTGCAAAAGCACGCCGCCGCTTCCTCGGTTCGTTTCAACCCGTTGAGCAGAATGCCCAGGTTGGTGTACGCGTCAACATGATTGGGATTCAGCCGAATGGCCGTCCGATACGCGGCTTCCGCCTCGGATGGTTGTCCGGTGGCCCTCAACACCACGCCGAGATTGCTGTAGGCGTTCGCGTGGGCCGGGTCGATGGCGATCGCACGCCGATACGCGTCGATCGCGGCTTCCAGGCTGCCGGTCGACTGGAAAACGATGCCGAGGTTGCTGTAGCCGTCCGCCTGATTCGGTACGAGCGCAAGGCTCTTCTCGATCAACGCGACCGCTTCCTCGTTGCGCCCCTGCTGATGCGCGAGTACGCCGGCATAGTGAAGGGCGTCAGCATGATTCGGGTTGGTCTCGAGCACCCGCCGGTACACCTCGCGTGCCTCCGCGAGCTGTTCATTTTTCTGCAGCAGGATGGCCAACCCGACGGCCTCGTCGAGCGTCAACTCGCGCGTCGGCGTTTCTGACTGCTCCACGTCCGCCCTGAAAGGTGTCTCGTCCTCGCCGACCCTGCCGGTCCAACCGGTTAATACGCCGCTGGACCCGTGCTCACGTGTGTAGCGCAATTCACGGCGAATCGCGAGAACTTCGACCGGACGCCGGGCGCCTCTATCCCGACGTGAGAACGGCGCTAACCGATCTTGTGGGTCTTGAAGTCGTACTTGAAATGAACTCCCGCATCGAGCGTCCCATCGGATTTGAGCGGCCGGTATTCGAGGTCGACCTTGGCGAACGCCAGGCTCACGTTCTCCGACGCTGGCTGGTCGCTCGTCCCGCTGTGGGTGACACTGGTGATGATGATGTCATTCATTTTGATGACGATGAATTCCTGCTGGCCCTTGCCCGCCTTGCGATGGGTGATCGTCGCATCCTTCAGAATCGTGCCTGCGGTACACGCTTGCATGAGCACCGGCGAGGCCTTGTCGATGTAGTGAACGATCGACAGGTCCTGGAAGGTCGCCCTTCCTCCGGCGGTGCCGCCACCAGAAGTGGGATTGGTCACACCCCAGGAGAAGGAGAGCACCTCGATCTCGCCTTTGTGCTTGTCATCGAGCGATTCCCCTTTGATATCGCCAAGCTTGACAAAAATGTCCGGTGCCATCTGGACACTCCTCTCCCCGACCCGAGGACTGACCGACGGCACTTCGAAGACAGAAATGCGATCGCGGGTCGAGCGCCGGAAGCGAATGGTGCTTCATCTGCAGCCGTCACGCAAGGCCGATGGCAGAAACTCCTGCTGAGCTCGAGGCGTCGATCAGCTGCGTCGAGTTGCCAGAGTTTCGTCGAGTACGACGCGTGGGACCCGATGTACTCCGACGTGATTCTGTTGCTGTTCGCCGCGTCAATCGTGGCGACCAGAAACGCGCGCCACCGCTCAGGTCGCGCACGCAGAAGGTCTTCAGGTGCTGGCTCCTCGTTCGCGCAAGAACGCTATCGTTCTGCCTTCAGAATGCGATTCGCTGTGAAATCGTAGTGCGTACCCCAGCGGCGTGCATTCGACGACTTCATCCGGCCGCTCATAGTGTCCCGGGAGTTTCACACGCACGCTGAGGTCGGCGCCACGATCCGCCAACAGTCGCGTCATCGGTAATCCTCGGTCGTCAAACTGTGTGGCCGCATGAAAAATGGGCGTCTGCCCGCCGACGCCGGCACCATCTAC
This sequence comes from Acidobacteriota bacterium, assembly GCA_046728115.1. Lineage (GTDB taxonomy): Bacteria > Acidobacteriota > Vicinamibacteria > Vicinamibacterales > CAVVIG01 > CAVSWN01. The sequence continues at coordinate 8,078 of JBKPDW010000568.1, forward strand.
AGTGGCTCGCGCGTTGACGTCTGCGCCGCGATCGAGCAGTAGCGTTGCGGCTTCAACATTACCGAACTCTGCGGCTACGTGCAGCAGGGTCGCTCCCTGAAGCAGGAGGAGGCGGGCGCCCGTGCTGCCGCAGTCCAGTTCGGGAAACCGGCGATGCGCCAGCCCTGAATCGGCATCGAGTCGCTCAGCTAACCGATCGAAGCGGCGGCGGAGCACGTCCAATACGCCTGGGACGTTGTACTTTGTCGTACCGCCCGCATCGAGTAGCACGTCGATGCAGGCGCTCAGTCGCTCTGGTGAACGTGCGTAAGTGCTGATCACATAATCCAGTGCCGTGCCCCGCCCACGGGAAGTACCGCAGTTCGGATTCGCTCCGCGATCCACGAGCCATCTGAGCGCCTCCGGATCGACTGCCTCACAAGGCGCAAAGATGATCGGAAAGTCTCCGTTCCACTCGGCGTTCACATCCGCACCGTGGGATACGAGGAGCTCCATCATCGGAATGCGTTCGCCCTTGAGCGCCGCTCTCATCAACGGCCCATCTCCGCCCTGGTGCACGTCCGAGCCGTGTTGGATCATCCACGTCGCCATGGCTAATCGCGCTGCACCGGGTGGCTCCCACGGAACGCGGCATTCGGCAACCCATGTCAGCGGTCCGTTCTTGCCGTAGCCAAGGGGAGCACGGTGCAGCTCCGGGTTTCGGGTCATCAGGCTCTTGACGCGCGCGAGATCGTTGGTGTCGATCGCCTGCTTGAGTTGCCCGATCTCGTTGAGGAAATCGACGGAGACCTTGAGCTTCTGCCAACTCGGAAATCCATAGAGGCGGGCGATCTTGAACTGCGCGTCGGTGATGGACTTCGCTGTGCCGGCTCTTACGAGATCCTTGGCCTGGTCCTTGAGATGCCGGAGATTGGGGCGATCGGGAAGAGGGCGTGTCGCCCCTTGGGGATCAGTCGACATGGCGACCTCCTTTCATCGAAGCGCCCGGTGTCCGCACGTCGGGCTGAAAGAAGGTTCGCAAGACTTGGCGAGGACAGGTGGGCTTCTACCCTTTCCGCGGACCGGATGCGTCCCTGTACGCAATGCCAGCGTAATCCGATCGATCCAGCGCGTCAAAGTCACAACGGTCCTTCAACAAGTCACAACGGTCCTTCCCGACACCAGCTCTTTCTGGTCGAGCATCTTGAGGGAGAGCTCAGCTTCTGGATCGATGAGCGTTATGCAACGCTCGACCGGCTGCTGAAGCCGTTCCGCCAACCCCGCCGAGAACCGACCATCTGGAATGGCTCGGCGTGAGGCACGCGCCTATTCGCTCAGGTCCTGCAGACGCCAAAGGTAATCCCGATGCGCCTTCTGCAGTTTGACCAGATCGCCGAGAGTCTGCTCCAACCGGGGCAGGAGCGCGTGCAGGGCCTGATCGCCAAGCGCCGCCGCGGTGTTGCTGAAGCACGGGAGCACGGCACGAACTAGGTCCGGGTAGTCTTTGTTGCTCACCTTGCGCAGGCCGTACGCGTGGATGAAGTCCCCGCTCCGTTTCCGTACGTCAGCCGCGCAATCTATCCTGGCGACGCGGGGACCGATCGTATAGAGATGATTCTGCCAGCGCGCGTTTTGGAGGATGTCCGCCACATTGCCGTTTTCCAGCTGGCGCATCGTGAGCAGCGAATCCACCTTGTTCAACATGCAGCCGTGTGGGATCGCCATGCCATCCGCTCCGCCGGCATCCACCGCCGGCCGCAGCCCCTGAAGCGCCGAGGCTATGCGGAAGGAGTCCGGACCATGGCTTGGGGCAATCAGCTCGCTCAGCACGCGCTGAATGACGCCGAGTTGCGCTCGCATGAAATTGGTGTAATCGGATTCGGCGAGCGTCCTCCGCTGGGCCAGCTTCCCAGCCGCATCCGCCGAATCGTTGGCAGCCGCCACGCCGGACGCCGCGATGCGCGTGAACACAGATCGGTGCCGTTCCAATCTCTCGCGGATCACATCAGTGATCGCGGCTAGCCGTGCTCCCATGCCGAACCCGTTGACGGCCAACCCTTCGACGAGCTCCAGGAAGTTCACCGCGAGAATCTGGCCTTCCCTTCCCGCCGCGGCCGGGAAGCGCAGTCCCACCCACCGGTTCTCGCCAGGTTGCATTTTCGCCAGTCGAATCGAACCCTGGCCGTTGAAGGCGACGTCGTCGCTGCCGATGACTTCGATCGCCGCTGTTCTCAACGCTCGTGCAACCTGAGGTGTGGCTTCATAACGCAGCTCGACGTCACGCGGAAACGGCGCGGCGTTGTGCACGATCCCGTAAAAGCAATCCGACATACCAACACCGCGCGCCGGCGTAGTCGACAGGCCCATGTTGCGCTGGGCTTTGTTGTTGTCGTTGACGATGCGCAAATCCGTGGTGGGCCATCCGGGCGCGTTGCCCAGCAGGCTGGGCGGGACGAACGGATCGTTGGGACCCGTGATCTCCACGGCGAGGCAAAGATGGGTGGAAGCGATCGCATTCAGATGCCAGTGAACCGGGGACGTGAGCAACGGCCCGAGATCGGCTGCGTTGAAGGTGACGATGGCGTCGGGGTCCAGGAAGGTCACGTCGGGATCGCCGGAGGTGGAGTCCACGTAGTTGCTCCCAGTGCCGAACTTCGACACCAGAAAGTGAGCCGTCACTGATTGCGTGCCGGAAGCCGCCGTCGCGTTCCGCCGGATGCGCGCGAACGCCCAGTTATCCCCAACGTTGCCGGCGCCGTTGCCAGCGTCCTCGTTGGCGGGCTGATCGTTAGGGAACGTTCCTGGCAGCGTGCCGCGACGATTCCAGACATCGCTCGTGACATAGAACGCGGCATGCGTCGAAGGCTCGCCCCCGTTGTCGCCGCTCGCCGGACTGTCGGTCCAGTCGCGCACGTAGAAGTCGTCTTGCGCTTCCACGGTCGTCACCTTGAAGAAGAACGGATCGATCGAAACGCCAACAGGATTGCTTGCCAGATCCGTCAGCGTGTGCGTGGCGAAGTTCGCGTTTCGCTGGTAGGTCACGCCGTTTGGAAAGTTCGCCATGTCGGGCGTATTGTTGCCGCAAAAGATGCCGTAAAAATTCTTGCCGACGGCGATGAGGCCGTCGTAGTCCCCGATCGGGTTTGGACCGGCATATGTGCCGTTGCTGTCGGGAACGTCTGCCAGAATCAGATCGCTGACGGTCGTGAACCCATCGCCCGAGCTCTGGAAATGCGTCTGCCATTTATCGCCAGAACCCGGATTGTGAAGCTGCTGGAAAAGGAATCCCACGACACCGTGCCGATTGATGGCCAGCGCCGGATTTGTCGCCGTGTTGATGGTGCGCAGGTCCCCACTCCAGGTGCGGCCGCGATCGAGCGATCGCCGGACATGCAGCGTCTGGGCGGCGCTGCTTGCACCGTCTGCATAGGCGATATAGACGATGGAGCTGTCGCGCGGATCCACGGCAATGGCGAGCTGGCTACCGACGCGCTGGGTCCCGAGATTGCCCGATGCTCTCGTGGTGCCGATCAGAACCCGCTTGCCGACGTTCCCATCGCCGCCGTCAATGACGAGGTCGACCAGGTCCGCGAACGGGGTGGCAGCCGAGCCCCAATTGTCGTCTCGTACGACGACGACGTCCGTCGTCGAGCCAGGGCGCCAGCCCATGTAGATGCCATACACGGTCCCATCAAGATGAACTGCCGGCCGGATTGACGGACCGTCCTGCGAGGCAGTCGCGCGTGTTTCAATCAGATGCGATCCAAATCCGGCCGGTGGGGGAGCCGTCGCGGCATCGAGCGAGAGGTCGATCGTCGCGGTGGCGCCGGGGAAGGCAGCGAAGTCGTTCTCACCCACATACACACGGTCGGCACCGGTTCCCGCGCCGGCCATCACCGTCGCACCCTCCACATACGGCTGGTCGTCGTTGGTCTTGGTGACCAAGACATCCATGAGCCCTGGGGCTGTGAAGTCTGCCTTTCGCAAGATATTCAGGTTGGCATTGTCGACGCGGAGTATCCCGGCATAAAGAACGTTCGATGGCCCAGCGAAACGAAGGGTCGTGTCGTTGGTCTTGTT
>JBKPDW010000569.1:0-32768 GCA_046728115.1 Acidobacteriota bacterium
TTGCAGGTCGTCGGCAGCGTCAGATGTGTATAAGAGACAGGTTGGATACCAGGCCACGGCGTGAACCGATCAGGATCGGCAGATGTTCGATGCCGACCGGACACTGATTTTCGCAGGCCCCGCACGTCGTGCACTGCCAGAGTACTTTTTCGCTGTACACCTCGCCAAGCTTGCGCTCGCGGTTCCCGGCGAGAAGCGCTTCCTGCGTTTCGAGCATGATCTCTTTCGGGTTCAACTCCTTGCCGGCGCCCCAGGCGGGGCAGTTCACCTGGCAGCGGCCGCACTCGACGCAGGTGAATGCGTCGAGCACCATCTTGCTGCCAAGATCTTTCACAGTTTCGAGACCCACCTGCTCTTTCTCGAAATCGAGGTTCGGCACGTTGCCAAGCTCCAGAGACTTCAGGAACACCGTGATGGGCGAGACGACCAGGTGAAAGTGTTTCGAGGCCGGAATCAGCGCCAGGAACGCCAGGATGACGCCTGCGTGCAACCACCAGTTCGCACGCCCTGCAGTCGATCCCTCGGGCAGCCAGAACGTCAGCAGGAACGTCACCATCAGCGTGGCGATGAACAGCGCGATGATGACCGATTCAATCGACACGTGAATGCCGAGCGCGATCGGACGAACGAACGCGCGCCGCACCAGCAGATAGAGGATACCGGCCAGAACCCCGGCTGCAAACGGTATCAGAACGATCCGATACGCCTCGAACCAGCGTGTGTGCGTGAGATCGACGATGCCCAGGCCGTAGAGAAATTGCACGGTCGTGTAACCGCCAAAGGCCACGAAACCCCAGAACACGAGCGCGTGCATGGCGCCCGCGACAGGCCGCTCGCGTATGGTTTTGGCCTGGAACAGCACGTCCGCGACGAAACGTCGAATCCGGAACGGCAGGTTATCGACTGCAAGGGTATTGGGGGCGGCGGCGATGAGTTGAATCCGCCGCGATACCTGCACCGCGAAGACGCCAACGAAGCTGAGAAAGAGGAGCCAGAAGAAAAGAGTAGACATTGGCGTTTCAGAGTTCAGATTTCAGAGTTCAGATTGATTGAACGACGAATTGATTAATCCTGAAATCAATCTGTAATCTGAACTCTGAAATCTGAACTGCCACGTTCCTAGCTCTTCACGGCCGCAATGATGGCCGGGACGATCTCGAATAGATCTCCGACGATCCCGTAGTCGGCGATTTCGAAAATCGGCGCATCGGCGTCCTTATTGATCGCGACGACGGTGTTCGAGCCTTTCATGCCGACCAGATGCTGGATCGCTCCGGAGATGCCGAGCGCGACGTAGAGTTTGGGCGCAACGGTCTGACCCGAGCTGCCGACTTGACGTTCCATCGGCAGCCAGCCAGCGTCGCAAATCGGCCGGGAGGCGGCGATCTCGGCGCCGAGCGCTTCCGCGAGCTGCTGGGCGACCGTGATATTGGCCTGTTCTTTGATGCCGCGTCCCACCGAGACGATGCGTTCGGCCTGTGTCAGATCGACGGCCTGCCTGGCCTGCTGAAACGGCGCCTCCGGTTTCTGCCTGATCTGCGCGGCGTCCACGGCGACGGTCAGCGCCCGAATCGGCGCCGGCGAACTGCCCTTCGCGGCCTGATCCGGACGATAGGCGCCGATCTGTACGCTGACGAAATGCGGGGCCGGACCTTGCGGCACCACATCGGCCGTCAACTTGCCCTGGAACATCGGCCGGACGAACGCCGTCTGATCGCTGCCGGACTTGATGCCGGTCACGTCGGTGAGGATCGCGCGGTCCACACGTGCAGCCAGCTTGGGCGCGAAATCGCGTGTCTGGTAGGTGTGCGGCAGAAAGACGTAGGTCGGCTGCAACTGATCGATCGCTTCCTGCAGCGCGGCCGTGTAGCCGTCCGGCGTATACGGTTCGAGTACCGCGTTTTCGATCGTCACCACCTCGCGTACCTGCGCGGTCGCCAATTCGGGAGCAACGGACCTGACATCGGTCCCCCCGGGCACGAGCACGGTAATCGGCATGCCGTTCGAAGCTGACAGCTGTTGCGCCGCGACGATGCATTCCCATGTCGAGCGGTTGAGCTTGCCTTCCCGCTGTTCGGCAATCACGAGGATCACGACAGCACCCTCGCCTCGTCGCGAAGTCGTCGCACGAGCTCAGTTGCAGCGTCTTTCGGCGAGCCGGCGATGATCTGGGTTTTCTTGCCTTTCTCGGGCACGTAGAGGCTCAAAATCTTTTGCCGCGCGGTCGCCGATCCTGCGGCAGGCGCCGCGCGACGGATCTCTTTTTTCTTGGCGGCCATGATCCCTTTGAGCGTGGCGTATCGGAGTTGATTGATCCCGCTCTGAATGGTCAGGACCGCCGGAAGGGGCATGCTCACCCACTGAAACCAGCCGCCTTCGAGCTCGCGCTTGACCCGCAGCATCGATCCTTCGGCCTGCACCTCCATGATGATCGTGGCGTGCGGCAGGCCCAGCCGCTCGGCCAGGATGACGCCCACCTGTGCAAACCCCTGATCGTCGGATTGCAGGCCGGTGAGGACGAGATCAAAGCGCTCGTCTTTCATCGTATCGCTCAGCGCCAGGCTCGTCACAAACGCATCCGCGCTCGCGAGCCCATCGTCCTCCACGTGAATCGCGCGATCGGCGCCGCGCGCCAGCGCTTCGCGGATTACTTGCGCCACTCGCGCCGGACCAGCCGAGCAGACGACCACTTCGCCACCGTGTTTTTCCTTCAGCCGCAACGCTTCCTCGAGCGCGTAAGCATCCGGCTCGTTCATCTCGAAGGCAGCGTCCTGCTCCCGGATCCAGGTCTTATCGTCGGTGAGGCGGGGCTGCCATTCACGCGTGGGGACTTGCTTGATGCAGACCGCGATTTTCATGGGGTGGTACGACGTACAACGCAGCGCTCGCAGAGATCGCAGAACAGCATGGCTCCGCGGGTTCTGCGAACTCCGCGTTGATCGTCGTTCATCCTGCAAATCTCTTGAAGACCAGAGCGGCGTTCGTCCCCCCGAACCCGAACGAATTCGACAACGCGTACTCGATCCGCATGTCGCGGGCTCTGTTGGGGACGTAGTCGAGATCGCACTCTTCGTCGCGGCAATCGAGGTTGATCGTCGGCGGCGCCTTCTGGTTGTACACAGTGAGCACGGTGATGCCCGCTTCGAGACCTCCGGCGGCGCCGAGCAGGTGGCCCGTCATCGACTTCGTCGAGGACACCGACAGCGTGGTGGCGTGTTCTCCGAAACAGCGTTTGATCGCGATGGTCTCCACCTTGTCGCCGTGCGGCGTCGAAGTGCCGTGCGCGTTGATGTACGATACCTGCGAGGTCTCGATGCCGGCGCTCTTCAGCGCACGCATCATGACGCGCAGCGGGCCCTCGCCATCCTCTGATGGCGCCGTGATGTGATACGCATCAGCGGCCATGCCGTAACCCACCAATTCGGCATAAATGCGGGCGCCGCGGCGTCTGGCCAGGTCGTAGTCTTCCAGGATCAGCACGCCGGCCCCTTCGCCCACCACGAAGCCGTCGCGATCCTTGTCGAAGGGCCGGCTGGCGCGTGCCGGCTCGTCGTTGCGAGTGGAGAGCGCTCGCAGGGCGCCGAATCCGCCGATGCCCATCGGCGTAATCGCGGCTTCGGATCCGCCCGCGATCATCACGTCGGCGTCTCCCCGCCTGATGATCTCGTAGGCATCGCCGATCGCGTGCGCGGACGCCGAGCAGGCCGTGCACGTGGCGGAATTTGGACCCTTGGCGCCGAATCGAATGGATACCTGACCGGCTGCGAGATTGATGATCGCCGACGGGATGAAGAACGGCGAGATTTTGCGCGGACCGCCGTCGAGAAGCGCTTTGTGCTCCCGTTCGATCGTGGTGAATCCGCCGATGCCGGAGGCGATGAAGACGCCGGCATTGGGCGCCAGATCCGGCGTAATCTGCAGCGCGGCATCGTCCATGGCAAATTGCGAGGCGGCCATCGCGTACTGGATGAAGACGTCCATTTTCTTGACGTCTTTCTTTTCGATGAAGTCCAGCGGATCGAAGCCCTTCACTTCGCCCGCGATGCGCGTGGCGAACTGCGAGGCGTCGAACTTCGTGATGGCCGTGATGCCGCTCGTCCCCGCGGCAAGCGCCGCCCAGTTCGCCTCGGTTCCGATGCCGAGCGACGACACGAGGCCGATTCCGGTGACGACGACCCGTCGTCCAGTGGTCACGCGCGGCCTACTTTTTCGACTTGGCGTGCGATTCGATGTAGTCGACTGCTTCCTTCACGCGCGTGATCTTCTCGGCATCCTCGTCAGGGATCTCGATGCCGAATTCCTCCTCGAACGCCATGACCAGCTCGACAGTGTCGAGCGAATCGGCGCCCAGATCGTCGACGAACGAGGCGTCCGGCGTCACTTCCTCTTCGTCAACACCGAGCTGCTCCACGATGATGCTCTTCACTTTGTCGGCTACGGCCATGCAATCCTCCCCGCGCTCGGCTAAAAGCCGGCGCGCTACATATACATCCCGCCGTTGACGGCGAGAACGTGTCCTGTAATATACGACGCCTCGTCCGATGCAAGATAGCACGCGGCCGCTGCCACGTCGTCCACCGTTCCCAACCGACCGAGCGGAATCTGGGCTGCCCAATCGACCTGCGCCCGGTCCGTCATCGCGCGTGTCATGTCGGTGTCGATCATCCCCGGAGCGATGACATTCACCGTGATCCCGCGCGATGCGACCTCGCGCGCCAGCGCCTTGGCAAAACCGATCAGCCCGGCCTTCGACGCCGCGTAATTCGTCTGGCCGGCGTTCCCCATCTGACCCACGACCGAGCTGATTGCCACGATGCGCCCGCTTCGTTGTTTCAGCATAGGCCTCATCGCCGCTTGCGCCAGCACGAACGTCGCCGTGAGATTCGTCGCCAGCACCAGATCCCAGTCGTCGCGCTTCATGCGCATGAGCAGTTGATCGCGGGCCAGGCCCGCGTTGCTGACGAGCACATCGAGGCGTCCATGGCGCGCGACGATCTCCGCTGGAACGGCTTCGAGCGCCGCGGCATCGGTGACGTCCAGCGTCAAACTCTCGGCGCGGCGGCCGGCAGCTGCAATCGCCGCGACACATTCATTCGCGTGATCGCCACGGGCGGCCGCCACGACCGTGGCGCCCTGTTCGGCCAGCCGACTCGCAATCGCGCGCCCGATCCCCCGCGATGCACCCGTGACCAGTGCGACTTTGCCGGTCAGATCAAACATGGCCTGCTGTCGGTCGATGTATGGACACCCGTGCAAACCAAACGCGGCCACGAGATCGCCGAGACACGGTTCGCGGGGCGCTCAGCGCCAATCGATCTCCCGAGCCTGTCGAACGGACGCTTCGTGGCTGCGACTGCCCTGCTTGTATCGATCTCATCTGGCACGTGATTCGACGACGCCGAGATCGTCTGGACTCCCGAACTTCACGACGGTGGCGTCGCGCTGAATCTTACGAACGAGGCCGCTCAAAATCGATCCGGGGCCGACCTCAACATACGTTGTGACGCCCTCGGACGCAAGGCGGCCCACGACCGCCTCCCACTGCACCGGCGACGCCACCTGCCGGATCAGCGCATCGATCGCCGAACCCGCATCGCGCTTCAGATCGGCGTCGACGTTCGCCACGATCGGCACGCGCGGGTTCTTGACCGCGAGCGCGCGCAGTTCCGGAGCCAGCCGCTCCGCGGCCGGCTGCATCAGCGCACAGTGGAACGGCGCGCTCACGCTGAGCGGGATCACGCGTTTAGCGCCCATTGCCCTGGCCCGTTCGCCGGCACGGGCGACAGCGTCACGTGCGCCTGCGATCACCACCTGGCCGCCGCCGTTCACGTTGGCCGGACTGACCACGTCACCGTCACTGGCTTCGCGGCAGGCCTGCGCGATCTGCGCGGCGTCGAGACCGAGGATGGCTGCCATGGCACCGTCGCCGACCGGCACCGCCTCCTGCATGAACTGTCCGCGACGCCGCACGATGCGTAGCGCGTCGGCGAACGCGAACGTGCCGGCGGCGACGTTGGCCGAGTACTCGCCCAGGCTGTGGCCCGCGACGAAAGCCGGCGCGAATCCGCGCGAGGCGAGGAGCCGATGGGCGGCGACACTGGCCGCCAGGATGGCCGGCTGCGCGTTCTCGGTCAGCGTCAGCCGGTCGTCCGGGCCCTCAAAGATGATTTGGCTGAGCCGCTGGCCGAGCGCCGCATCCGCCTCCTCGAAGGTCTCGCGACACACCGGGTACGCGTCGGCGAGTGCACGGCCCATGCCGACCTTCTGCGAGCCCTGACCTGGAAAGATGAATGCGATCACGTGTGATTGATTGCGGCGGCGGCGATGTCGTGCTGCACGCGATCGATGAAACGATTGGCGGCGAACCGGTAGGCGATCGCAATTGCGTTGCGGACCGCCTTGGCGCTGGATCGGCCGTGCCCGACAATCGCCACGCCCCCGACACCCAGGAGTGGCGCGCCGCCATACTCCGAGTAGTCCACGCGACGACGGAAACGGCGCAACGCACGCTGCGTCAGGAGCGACCCCACGCGCATCGTAATCGTGCTCGACAGCTCCTCGCGAAGCAGCCCTTCGACGACGTCGACCAATCCCTCGCTGATTTTGAGAGCGACGTTGCCGGTGAACCCGTCGCAGACGATGACGTCTGCGCAGCCGCTGTACACGTCCCGCGCCTCGACGTTGCCGATGAACGTGACGCGCGCGGTCTTGAGCAGCTGGTGAGCCTCGCGTGTCAGCTCGTTGCCCTTTGTCGCCTCTTCGCCGATCGACAGCAGCCCCACGCGCGGCGCATCGATACCGAATGCGACCCGGGCGTACACCGTACCCATCACCGCAAACTGCAACAGATGCTGCGGTCGGCACTCTACGCTGGCGCCGACGTCCAAGAGAATCGCCGGCCGCCCGCGCGTAGGGACTGTCGCGGCGAGCGCCGGCCGATCGACGCTCGGAAGCATGCCGAACGCACCGTGCGCAGCCATGACAGTCGCGCCCGTGTGGCCCGCGCTGAACAGCGCTGCGGCTTCCCGCCGGGCCACCATCGCCGCGGCCACCCGAATCGAGGCCTCCGGCTTGCGCCGCAGCGCGGCCGACGGCGATTCTTCCATACCAATTCGATCGCTCGCGTCGACCACCCTGACGCGCATCGGGTCCACGTCGCCGTGTCGCGCGATCTCGGACCGCAGGTCCTGGGCCGGTCCGACGAGCGCGACGCCGAGATCGAAGTGCCGAACGGCGGCGAGTGCGCCATCGACGACTGGACGCGGCGCACGGTCGCCGCCCATCGCGTCAACAGCGATCCAGAGCATTGCGGTTCGTGGTGTGCGGCTCGAGATTCGAGGTTCGAGGTTCCTGGTTCGGGGTTCTGGATTCCTGGGTCCAGGGTCTGCGTTCGAGGTTCTGCGTTCCAGCTTCGAGGTTCCGCGCCGCAGGTTCGAGGGTTCCCGGTCCGAACTTTTGGCGTCCGCGTTCGAAGTTCTGCGCTCGGGCCCCGAGGCTGCACTCCGGATTCGACAGGCGAACCCAGAACTTCGAACCGCAAACCACGAACCGTTTACTCCTCGTCAACCGCCCGCGCCTGGCGACCGCGGTAATAGCCGCAGTTGGCGCAGACACGATGGGGCGGCTTGGGCTCGTGGCAATGCGGACACTCGCTGAGGCCCACCGCCTTCAACGCATCGTGCGTGCGACGCTTCGCGGTGCGGGTTTTCGAATGACGTCGTTTTGGATTTGGCATATTCGTTTCGTGAAAAGCTCCACGACGGAGGTCTTCTTTTACGACTCCCTCTTTTTCAACGTTCTCAATGCGGCGAACCTCGGATCTTCCCAGTCGTGTTTGCAGTCGCACGCATCTTTGTTGAGGTTCGTGCCACACTGCGGGCACAGCCCGCGACAGTCGTCCCGGCACAAAGGCTTCATCGGCAACGCCAGGTAGAACTGCTCCCGCATCATGTCGCCCAGATCGATGGCGTTGTTCTCGTAGAACGCGGTCGTCAAGTCGTCCTCTTCGATCTCGCGCTCGCCCTCGCCCGTGTTCTGGCTGTGTGGCTGATACCGCAGGTCGAATGCCTGGTCGATCGGCATCGAGAACGGCTCGATACACCGGCTGCACGGTAATTCGAGCATCGTACTCAACGATCCCATCACGCGAAAGTGGTCCTTGTCCTTGAAAATGTCGAACCCGAGCGAGACCGGCTCGACGACGCGGAAGTCCTCCGTCGTCTCGAACTGGTCGGGCGCGTACACTTTCTCGAACCGCTCGTGCGGCGACCTGATGCTATTGAGGTCCAGCAGGAGCATGAGAACCTCCCAATATACCACGCAGACGAGATCGAGGAATCGGGTAATTGGCTAATCTCGTTATCGGGGAATTGGGGAATTGCTGATTGGCTGTTCGAGGTCTATCGTCGCGTCCAACTTCCAATTACCAGATTACCCAATTACCCGATTACCCGATTTCATTGTCCCATTATCCGATCTCGTGGTCCCACGGTTTCGGAATGAAAAACTGCTCGAACAGCCGGACGGCGTACCGGTCCGTCATGCCAGCAATGAAATCGCGCGTTGCGGCGTCGAGCCCTTCGTCGTCGATCGTTCGCCGGTCCAGGAATTCGTCGGGGCGCTCGCGGACCTTGTCCCACAGTCCGCTCAAGATATCTGTTGCCTTGCGGAATTCTGCCGTCGCAATCGTGTTCTCGTACACCGCGTCGAACAGATAACTGCGCAAGTCGAGAACGGCTCGAAGGATTCGGTCGCTCATGCGGATTTCCGTCAGGTTGCCCGCCAGCGTATCGGTGACTACATCCTTGACGAGCGTTGCGATCCGGCGCGATGACGAGGCGCCCAGGATCCCCACGGGTTCCGCCGGCAGATCCTCCGCCCGCAACAGTCCTGCCCGCGTCGCATCGTCGATGTCGTGGTTGACATAGGCAATCAGGTCGGCGACGCGCATGATCTGCCCTTCGAGCGTGCTCGCACGGCGCGCCGGATCCATGCCGACCGGCGCTCCGGACTTGCCTTTGGAGTGCTTCGCGATGCCGTCGCGCACCTCCCAGGTCAGGTTCAGCCCCTGGCCGTCGTTCTCGAGCAGATTGACGATGCGCAGGCTCTGCTCGTAGTGATTGAAGCCGCCCGGCATGAGGCGGTCGATGACACGCTCTCCTGCGTGCCCGAATGGCGTGTGCCCGAGATCGTGCCCGAGCGCGATCGCCTCGGTAAGCTCCTCGTTCAACCGGAGCACCTTGGCAATCGTCCGCGCGATCTGCGAGACCTCGAGCGTGTGTGTCAGTCGCGTCCGGTAGTGATCGCCGGTCGGTGCGAAGAACACCTGCGTCTTGTGTTTGAGCCGGCGGAATGCCTTGCAGTGGATGATGCGGTCGCGGTCCCGCTGAAACGCGGGCCGTACATCGTCTTCCGCTTCCGGTTTGGCGCGTCCGCGCGAATCGGCACTCCTGGCGGCTTGAGGCGCGAGGATTTCCCGTTCGCGTGCCTCGAGTTGTTCGCGGAGATTACTCATACGACGATCAACGCAGAGCTCGCAGGACCCGCAGGATGAACAAAATCATATTCAGCGAACTCGCTGGACCTGCGTTTCATGATCCACGAAAGCTCACAGCACCCGCAGAGAGAACAAAATCATAATCTGCGAGCTAGCGGGCTGTGCGTTTCATGTCGTGATCTCGCGCAGAAAGCTCGTACCATGGGCCAGCGGCGCGACTCCGAAGATCTCCGCGAGGGTCTGACCGAGATCAGCGAAGGTCGAGCGCGTACCGAGATCCGTCCCTGGTCGCACATGCGCGCCCATCGCGAGGAGGGGCACGTATTCGCGAGAATGATCCGTGCTCGACGTCGTCGGATCGTTGCCGTGGTCGGCCGTTACGACAAGCAGATCGCCGGGCTGGAGGAGCGGCAGGATGCCGGCGAGGCGACGGTCGAATCGCTCGAGGTTCGTCGCGTAACCCTGGACGTCGTTCCGGTGGCCGTACTGCGTGTCGAAGTCCACGAGGTTGGTGAACACGAATCCTCGCTCCACCTCGCCCATCTGCCGTTCCACGAAATCCATGCCCTGATCGTCGTTCGTCGTGTGGAATGAGACGGTCACACCGCGGCCGGCGAACAGGTCCTGGATCTTCCCAATCGCGACGACAGGCAGCGACGCGGCCTTGACGCGGTCGAGCAGCGTCTCCCTCGGCGGCGGCAGCGCGTAGTCGCGCCGGTTCGCGGTTCGCGTGAAATGGCCAGGCGATCCGATGAACGGCCGCGCGATCACGCGGCCGACCCCGAGGCCCTCGCCGACGATCGTATAGGCGATGTCGCACGCGCGGTAGAGTTCAGCGAGCGGGACAACCTCTTCGTGGGCAGCTATCTGAAACACGCTGTCCGCTGAGGTGTACACGATGAGCGAGCCGGTGCGCATGTGTTCCGCGCCGAGCTCGTCGATGATCTGCGTGCCAGACGCCGCCTTGTTGCCCAGCACGCCCCGGCCGGTTAAACGCGAGAACTCGGCCAGAACGTCCGATGAAAAGCCGTTCGGGAACAAGGGGAACGGCCGATCGAGCACGATGCCCATCATTTCCCAGTGGCCGGTAACGGAGTCTTTTCCCGCCGACGCTTCGGCCATCCGGCCTGCGGCAGAGGGGACGGAGGTTGGGCCAGGGACGGAGCTTGGGACGCCGAGCGCCGCCACGCGACCGAGGCCGAGCGCGCGAAGCGTCGGAACCTGCAGCGGCACCTGCGCGGCGATGTTGCCCACGGTATCGCTTCCCGCATCGCCGTACAGATGAGCATCGGGAAGGGCGCCGATGCCGACGCTATCCATGACGATGACGAGCGCGCGCGTGAAAGGCGAGACCACGCGTTACGCGTGCGAGAAATAGTTCGACACCGATTTCGGTGTCTTGATCGCGGCGATCGCGTGCTTGAAGACCATCTGATCCGTGCCGCCGCGGTCCAGCACGAGCGCAAACCGATCGAAGTTCTTTATGCGGCCCTCGACCTCGCTGCCATCCATCATACGGATCGTGACAGTGAGCTTCTCGCGGCGGACGTAGTTGAGGAACACGTCCTGGATGTTCGGCAGGGCCTTTGTTTCCGAGGCGGGCGACATCAATGCTCCTGGAGTCGCTGGTCGATCACACGGCAAGCGGCGGCAACAGTCGCCGGCGACTCACCCGGACCATCGAGCCAAACTAGATTAGGCTCTTTGCGGAACCAGATCAACTGGCGTCGCGCATAGCGGCGGTTTTCCTGCGCGATCAGCATGCGCGTTTCCGCTTCGTTGCGCAGGCCGGAGAGGTGCTCGAGCGCCTGCCGGTACACCAGTCCGCCGAAAGGCCGCGCCGTGGGCGGAATCCCGGAATCGAGCAGTGTTCGAATCTCGCGCAACAGACCGCGCTCGAATTGGTCGTCGACGCGTCGCGTGACGCGCGCCGAGATGTCGGCCGCCGGGAGACGCAGTCCGAATGCCAGGACGCCCATCTTTGGAATCGGCGACGTCGTCTGTGCGAAGTGTGCAGTCAGCGGTTTTCCGGTGAGCAGAAACACTTCGAGCGCGCGGACGAGTCGCTTCAGATCGCGCGGCTGGATGCGGATCGCCGATTCGGGATCGATCTTCCGCAACATGCGATGCAGAAACGGTACGCCGCGGCGTTCGGCGATCGCTTCGAGGCGGCGGCGGAGCGCCGCGTCACGGCCCGGACCGGGAAAGAGCCCGCGCGTGAGGGCTCGATAGTAGAAGCCGGTGCCGCCCACCAGAATGGGCAGCCTGCATCGTGACTGAATGGCGCGAATCGCGTCGGCCGCGTCGCGCGCGTACTGAGCTGCGGTGTACTCGTCAGTCGGCGACGCGATGTCGATCAGATGATGCGGAATGCCGCGCCGATCGCGCGGCGATACCTTGTCGGTCCCGATGTCGAAGCCGCGATACACGGCGGTTGAATCGCAGTTGATGATCTCCCCGCCGTACCGCTCGGCAATCGCCAGGCCGAGCGCGCTCTTCCCCGTCGCCGTTGGCCCGAGGACGGCCACCACGAATGGCGTGCTCGCTACCACACGCGGAGTGCAACGTAGATCGCAAAGACCACCAGGAGGATGACGAGACCGAGCTGTTGCGTACGTGGCAGATCGTTACCGGGGCGTCTCATTGTAGAAGAACGTCACGGTGAAGAACGCCTTGTCGGCCGGATACTCGGGCGGCAGCGGGGTCGTGGGATTCGACGACGACAGTGCGCCGAACGCCGCGTTGTTGAACGCGTCGATGGGGCACGGACCGACGACGTTGAGGTCGGTAATCGAACCGTCCTTGTGCACGTTGAAGGTAATGACCACGTGCCCCTTGTTCGACATCGCCGCGTACGGGATGAACCAATTGCGCTTGACCTGCGCGATGAATCGCCGGATCCACGGGCCGAACTCGACGCCCTTGGTGTCGAATTGAATTTCCGGGCCGAACTGGCCGCCGCCGCCCTGATTGTCGAACGATTCGCTCTGCACGTACCGCTGCAGATTGCGGAGCGCATCGCCGAGCGATCCGCCTGCCGTTGCGCTGCGCCCATTCGCGCCTGGCGGCGCGGGCGGTTTGGCCGCCGGCAACTGCATTGCGGACTGGGATTCCGGCACCTTCAACGTGTTGGCCGCGGGATCCGGCGCACTGGCTGGCGCCTCATTTTGCGCAGAGCGATTTTCCGCCGGTTCGGGCTGCGGGCCGCGACCTCTTGCGACTTCGCGCGGGCGATTCGGTGCGTCGACCCGGTCGACCGAATTGCCGCGCGCATACGGCAGCGGATTCGTTGGTTTCGGCGCGCGCTCCGGCGACCGCGCGAGTCGATCGCGGTCCGACGCGTCGCCGCGGTCCGGCGGGCGCGGCACCGGCCGTTCGACGCGCGGCTGCACGAACACGAACCGCGTCTGGTCGCGCTGGTGCAGTTCCTGTGCGGCCAAGGCGCGCGCAGCCTTCGCCTGGAGGTCTTCGGGAAACCATTTCGGTGTCAGCAACAGGAGGATCACACCGATCAGATGCAGGATGAACGCCAGCATGACGCCCTCGCGCACCGAAATCACGCGGCCGACCGGCGAAATGTCGGGCCGATAATCCTCGAAATCGAAATACATCAGGTACTTAGAGCAGTATACCAGTCAGAGGTCAGGGCTTAGGGGATAGGGTTAGTAAAAAGAAGTCTTCTCCAGCCCGTAACCGTCCCTAATCCCCAATCTCTAGGCCCTCGTCCCCGTATAAAGGCAGACGCTGCCCAACGTCATGCGGACGGCGGACACCTCGACAAATCCCGACTGCTGCAAAGTTTTCATAAAGTCTTCCGGCGTCGCAAACGCGTCGATCGACGCCGGCAGGTAGCCGTAGGCCTCCTGGTTTCGTGATATCGCGCGTCCGACGCGCGGAAGCACCCGGTTCGTATACCAGCGATAGATCCCGCCGAGGACAGGGACGGTCGGAGTCGCGAACTCGAGAATCGCAACGCGGCCGCCTGGTTTCAGCACACGCCGCAATTCGCGGCAGGCGGCGGAGGGATCCTCGACATTGCGAATGCCGAACGCGATCGTGGCAGCATCCACCGAGGCATCCGCGACAGGCAGCCGAACCGCATCGCCGCGGATGAGCGAAATGCGATCGCCCAGTCGGTCGCGCCGCACCTTATCGAAGCCGACACGCAACATCGCCGCCGCGAAATCGACGCCGACCACCGATGCGGCGCACGGCGTCGCGCGAATCGCCGCTATGGCCAGATCCGCCGTGCCGGTGCACACGTCGAGGACCCGTTCGGCTCCGGTGAATTCCAGCGCCCGAATCGCGCGCTTTCGCCATCGCCGATCGATTCCGGCGCTCAGCAGATGGTTGAGCAGATCGTACCGGCCCGCGATCGCGTCGAACATTCCAGAGATGCGAGCGGGCGATTTCGAAATGTCGGTGTTCGACGTCATCGGCACGACTCGCCCAGACGATGCAAAGCAGCCGCAGACGAAGTGCGCGGAGCCTCTTACAGAGCACCTTCAGAATCAATCTTAGGGCGGCCCGTGTCTTCGTTTTGGTTCAGGATCCTCCGTGGTGGCTCATTTTGAGCACAGCGCTAACAGCGATGACACCACTAAGAACGGGGACACTGATTCCAGTCCGGCAATGCATTCCAAGATGCTTCTCAGCGTTCGCTTCGAACTCCGCGGTTGCGTTCGTATTCGTGACGGGAATTATTGCGAGACTTTCCCGATCCAGGCCGGGTACAGGTTGTGCTCGAAGCCGAGCGCCGACAGGATCTTGCCGGCCATGAAATCGGCGAGATCGTCGAGGGAGCGCGGCTGCTGATAGTACGCCGGCATCGCCGGCAGCATGATGGCGCCGGCCTCGGCGCAGAGCACCATGTTGCGCAGCTGTGGCAGGCTCATCGGCGTTTCGCGTGGCACGATCACCAGCGGGCGGCGCTCCTTGAGCATCACGTCGGCGGCGCGTTCGATCAGGTTCCGCGACAATCCATGTGCGACAGCCGCAAGCGTTTTCATCGAGCACGGCACGATGACCATACCGCGACAGGCGTGGCTGCCGCTCGCGATCGTGGCACCGAGATCACGATTGCTGTGTACGATGAACGTGCCTGCGGCAACACCGGCTCCGTATTTTCCCGTCAGGAAAGGCCCGAGCTGATCGAGGGTCGCGGTGTCGCCCAATTCGTCGCGCAACAGGCGCCGGCCATAGTTGGACACGACGAGCTCGACATGCATGCCCTGCTCGAGCAGGGCCGCCAGGGTCCGCACCGCATACAGTGCCCCGCTCGCGCCTGTTACGCCGATCGCGACCGATGGTCGAGCGTCAGCGCACATAGAGCGACACCGCCAGCACGGCCAGATACAGGATGCCGACGTACCCGTTCAGATCGAACGCGCGCTTGACCTGCGACAGGTCGTCTGAGTGCACGAGCGACTGCTCGTAGACGAGCAACGCGGCCACCACTCCGACGCCGGCGACGTACACGCCGCCGAGCGGCGCAACGAGCGCAAGGCTGAGCAGACACGCCGCGGCAACAACATGCAACGACCGCGAGATCGCCAGCGACGCCGGCACGCCAAATCGTACGGGAATCGATCGCAGCCCATGCCGGCGATCGAAGTCGAGATCCTGGCAGGCATAGAGCACGTCGAATCCAGCCACCCAGGTCCCGATGGCAATGGCCAGCAGCCATGGTTCCCATCCGCTGCGTCCGCCGGCGGCCAGCCAGCCGCCAATCGGAGCGACCGCCATGGCGAGCCCGAGGAAGAGCTGCGTCCACGTGGAATAGCGCTTGGCCAGCGAATACCAGAACACGATCGCAAGAGCGACCGGCGACAGCGCGAGGCACAGGGGACTCAGCTGTCCGGCTGCGTACACGAACACGATCGAGGCCACGGTTACGAACACGACGGCTTCGCGCATGGTCATCGCTCCTCGGGGCAGTTCGCGATTGGCCGTACGAGGATTGAGTGCATCGAATCGCGCATCCACAACGCGATTGAAGCCCATCGCTCCACTGCGAGCCGCCACCATCGCCAGAAGGATCCAGCCGACCGTCGCCACAAGCGGCTGCGTCAGAGAAAAGGCTTGCGGCCCCTGCCGGCGCAGCGCGAGCAGTACACCGGCCAGGGCGAACGGCAGCGCGAACACCGAATGGCTGAAGCGAACGAACGACGCGTAGGTCTGGAGGCGGGCGAACATCACAAATCAAAAGCTGAAAGTTACAAGTTAAGAGTTAAGTTTGACCTCAAAGGTCGTTCGTCCAACGGACTTGTTCCGGCTGAATGCCGCTGACCAGATATTCTTCCACATCAGCGACATCGGAAGGGACGCTCACGGCGATTAGTCTGGCCGACTTCCCGGCCTGGATCGTGCCGTAGTCGGCGTCGAAACCCAGCGCTCGTGCGCCCTGCCGCGTTGCGCTGTCGAGCAAAGCCGCTGCCGGAACGGCCGGCGCAAGCCTGCGCATCTCCGCCAGTTCCGCAAACACATTCAGGTCTGGCGCGCTCGCCAGACTGTCGGTTCCGACTGCGACCCGCACGCCCGACGCGTAGAAGTCCGCGATCGGAGGGACGCCCGCGCCGGTGTGCGCATTGCTTCGCGGACAGGTCACCAGCGTCGTGCCCCGCGACGCCAGGCGGGCGAGGTCGGCGTGCGACATCTGCACGCCGTGTACTGCAAGCAGGCGATCGCCGAGAAAACCGCAGTCGTCGAGGTACTCCACCGGCGATGCTCCGGGCGGTGTCCATGCCGGTTGCCACGATCCGATTTCCTCGAGCAGCACGCGCCAGGGACCGGTTCCGGCCTGAATGAACTCGGTCTCCGCTTCCGATTCCGACACGTGGACGCTGCATCGCGAGCATGGATCACCGCCGAGGGAGGCGTGAATCTCGCGAAGTAGGGCCGGTGCGACAGAGTACGGCGCATGCGCTGCGAGGCTGACGCGCACGCGGTCGGTCGAACCCACGCGATCGATTTCCCGCCGCGACTCCTCGACCAGTCCTGCCGGATTGGTCGTGTTGAAGCGGATGAGCTCGTAAAACACGACGCCCGCCAGCGGACTCGCCGCGAGCGGTTTGACCGTAGCCAGCGTGTTGCTGATGTCGCCGACGACGGCCGTGCCGCAGCGCACGCTGTCGGCGATCCCGAAACGAATCGCCTCCGCGATGTCGGATCGATCCACGGCAGGAGCGCCGCGTTGAGCGGCCAACACCCTGCGAATCCACACGACGAATTCGTCAGCCGGGGGGATGCGTCCTTTCAGGTAGGACAGCTCGAGATGCGTGTGCGCGTTGACCAGCCCTGGCATCAGCGCGACGGAACCCAGGTCGATTTCGCGGCCCCCGTCTGGCTGCGCGCCGCGGCCGAGGGCCGCAACCCGCTCGCTCTGCACGGCCACCCATCCGTCGCGGATAGGTGGCTCGCCGACAGGCAGGATCCACGCCGCGCGATAGCGAATCAACGTGGAATGACTCGAAGCTCTTTGCCGCTGCGGCTCCGGGCGGGATAGTTCATCAGCTCTTCGGGCACGGTTGTGTCGGCGTCCGCTCGAGCGGTGGCCAGCTCCAGCATCCGCGGCACCTCGCGTTCCCTGAAGATCGGGTCGCCAAGTATCTCGTAATGCATGTTGCGGCGCTTCGCCACAAAGCCCGCGTCCTCGACGTTGCGAACGATTTCGGCCTCGTCCATGCAGTAGGCGGCGCCGGCGGCGCGGACGACGTTCTCCTCGATCATCACGCTGCCCATGTCGTTAGCGCCGTACGCCAGGCTGAGCTGACCGACTTTCCCACCTTGGGTCACCCACGACGCCTGCAGGTTGTCGAAGTTGTCGAGCACGATGCGCGCGATGGCGAGCGTGCGCAGATAGTCGAGGCCCGTTGCTTCCGATCCGGCCAGCTCGGTGTGATCGGGCTGATAGCTCCAGGTGATGAATGCCGTGAACCCGCCCGTTTCGTCCTGCAGCGCGCGAAGCCGCAACAGATGCTCGATGCGCTCCTCGCCGGTCTCCACCGTCCCGTACATCATCGTGGCCGTCGTTCGCAGCCCGGCCCGGTGTGCGTGGCGCATGACGTCGAGCCATTCGTCCGCGGTGGCCTTGCCGTAGCAGTGCAGGAGCTTCCGCACGCGGTCCACGAGAATCTCCGCACCGCCGCCGGGAATGCTGTCCAGTCCGGCGGCGATGAGCCGCGCGATGACGTCGGGAACCGATAACTGCGCGAGTCGGGACAGGTGGATCACTTCCGGCGGCGACAGGGCGTGCAGCCTGAACGTGGGGTAGCGATCCTTGATCGCGCGGAACAGATCTTCGTACCAGGCCAGCGGCAGGTCCGGATTGTGTCCGCCCTGCAACAGCAACTGCACGCCGCCCACGGCGATCGTCTCGTCAATCTTCCGAAACACTTCGTCAAAGCCGAGCACGTACCCCTCTGACGATCCGACGGGCCGATAGAACGCGCAGAAATTGCACTTCGCCACGCAGACGTTCGTGTAGTTGACGTTGCGATCGATGATGTACGTCACGATGCCTGATGGATGCTTGCGCGCGCGGATGGAATCGGCCAGACGTCCAAGCAGTGCGGTCGGCGCGTGACGATATAGTTCGAGCGCTTCGCCCGCCGTGATTCGGGCGCCGGACCGTACCGCCGCGGCAATCTGATCGATGGCCATCAATAGAATTCCAATCGTCCCGCGCTCGACACGACGCCGGCTTCGGCCGCGTAGCGGTAAAACGCCTCGAGCCCGGCGCGCTCGGCGACGCCCAGGTGGTACCTGATATTATCCCGCAGGTACCTGGCCCCGATGGCCTGCTGCGCGGCCGAGTCAGGAAAGTACTCCCGCGCAATCTGGTCGGGGTGCCCGACGCCTTCGTCTCGGGCGCGCTGCAGGGCCGTTACGTCCGCTGCACTCAACACTCCGGGCCGGCCGGCCCAGAACGCGTACACGAACGGCAGTCCGGTCATGTTCGTCCAGGCTTCACCCAGGTCGATTTTCTGCACCTCTGCCTTCTGACTTCCGACTTCCAACCTAGTGCGATCCACCAACAGTGCCGCGTCGCCGATGATCAGCGCCGCATCGCACGTCTTCAGCATGTCGGCGAGGTGTGGCGGGCGATGTTCGACGGCCGGCTCGATGTTGAAGAGACGTGCGCACATCACATGCACCAGCGCAACCGAGGTGCGCGAGCTCGTATCGAGCGCGATCGATCGGATTTGCGCAACGGGCTTCGTCGTGTAGAGGGCGACCGATGCAACGGGACCATCAGACGCGATGGCCACGTCCGGAACAATCCGATAGGGCCCGCCGCGCAGATACTCGATCGATGGGATCAGGCCGACGTCAATCGACTCGGCGTGCAGCAGCCGGGCGCATTCCGACGGGACGTCCTGACGCAGCGTGAACCGGGGACGCGCATCGAGGCCCCATACGAGCGGCCGCGCATTCAGATAGCCGACGGCGCCCAGCCGGACACGACTCATTGCGACACGGGCTCGAAGCGGCCGTTGCGCTCTACCGGCTCCTGACCGGCGGCACGAATGTTCCGGCGAATTTCCTCCAGGGGCGCACGGCGTGGGCCCAGCAGCATCCCCTCCTCCGCGGAGACAGCATCAACATCGTCGGCGCCGAATGTCAGCGCGACCTGCGCGAGCTTCGGCCCGTACAATGCCCAGTCCACCTGAATCGACGGCACATTGTCGGCGACAATCCGCGCTAGAGCCACGCGCTTCACGTCGTCGTAACCGGTCGATGGCGCCGCGGGATTGATCCGCCGCGGCAACGGCGCAAAGGCACGAACGACGCCCGTGGCGCGCTGGAGGTCGGCGACGTGCTTCAACTGCTGGACCGGATCCGGACCCGCTGATTGGTCAACGGTCAAGCGAGCCAGTGCCAATCCTGCGATGTTTACTTCCTCGATCGATCGGCGGGCGTCCCGCAAAAGATCCAGAGGCGCTTCCGCCACGAGTTCGAGGCCGGCCTGACAAAGAGCCTCCAACAGCGCTCGGAGGGTCACGGCCTCGCGTGCCGCGAGCTGCTCGAGGTCGGCAAGCGAGAATCCGGACACCGGCTTTCCGCGTGCCGAATCCGCCACGCGCTTCGCGCGCTCGATGGCTGCGGCGCGACTTGCGGGCGCACCGACAATGCGCACCTCGCCGGCCGCCATCGGCACCTTGATCGGCGCGTGGAGGTCGGCGGGAACGTCAGCCACCCGCAGGAAGGTCGTTCTGGTGCCGTGGCGCCGCTGCCTGGCATCGTCGGCGATCGCTCCGATGTTGATGATGTCGTGCGAGGCGGCGAGGCTGTTGAGCTCGCGTTCGGTGATCGTCATCTCGGCGGCTGTCACGAATGAACGACAGTCACCGCATAGGTGATCGGCGCGGTTTGATTACCGACGTCGTATACCGTCACGCAGTAGGTTCCCGGACTCACGACACCGCTCAATTGCGCGCTGGAGCCGGCAGCGACCGTCACGGATCCGCCGGGAAGAATGCCGCAGGCCGAATTGGCAGGCGTACCGACGCCAAGCCCTTCGGCAATCGTTGAAGGCGGACCAGCCGACGTCAACGTGACCGTGACCTGTCCCGACATGGTCACGCTGAACGTGCTCATCCCGCTGCCACCAACCTCGACGGTCCCGGTGAAACTTTCCGTCTTCGTAGTCGTCGACGGCGATGTGGTCGAATTGTTGTTCTTCCCGCACGCGGCGCCCGTCAGTGCGAGCGCGATCCAGATCGCGAGGACGCGCTTCATCGACTACGAGTGCAGAACGGTAATGGTGTACGTGACCGGCTCGACGAGATTGCCCACGTCGGTCACGGCTACACAGAAATTGCCCGGGATCGTGGCAGTGCCGGAGATTTGCGCGCCAGGTGACGACACCGCCGTCATCTGATCGATGACGAGACAGGTCCCTGCCGCCGTGCTCGGTGTTCCGACTCCAATCCCGACGGCGGCGCTCGGATCGATGCTCGTCACGTTCACTTTGATCCCGCCGACGCGTTGGACGGCGAACGGATGCGAGTTGGTGCCGAATTGCAGAAGCGTGCCGGAAAAGGTGTCGGTCACGGTCGGCTGAACGGGCGTCGGCGCCGGAGGGACGGTCGGATCACTGCATGCCGACGCCACGAGCATCGCCACAACGGATATCGCCAGGGTTCGGTTCGTCACTTTCTCGATCATATCCGTTTTACTGCACGGTCAGCGTCAACGGCACGGAATGTGTCAGCGTCCCGGCCGTTGCCGTAACCGAAAGCGTGTAGCTGCCTGCGGGCGTGCCGCTGCCTGCCATCGGAGCGGCGACGCCCGTCCCGCTGAGCGCGACGGTGTGCGGACTGCCGGGCGCGTTGTCGACGAGAGTCAAGCTGCCCGTCCGTGAGCCCGCCGCAGTCGGCGTGAAGCTGATGGCGATCGAGCAGTTGTCACCCGAGCTCAGGGTGCTTCCACAGTTGGTCACCTGCGAAAAGTCGCCTCCAGCAGTGATGGTCAATGTTAGCGAATCGGCGCCGGTGTTCGTCACGCGCACGATTTGCGCAGGCGCTGTCGTGCCGACAGTCTGGGATCCAAAAGTCAAGGTCCCGGGAAAAACCGCAATCGCGGATGCCATCGCCGAAGCTGAAACGCGAAGCGCCAATTGCGTCAGACCCGCAAGACCCACACACGCTGTCGCGACGAATATGGGGCGCCAGCGACGTGCCGCCTGAACACCGACGCCTATCGCTGCGAGTCCCAGCGCCCACACTAACAACGCCTTGATGACAACGGGAAGGCTCCCCGGTTCGTCGCGCTGCCAATCCAAATAGCCCGGCTGCAGCAGCGACGATGCCGTCGTGGAAACCGTCAGAACGGATTGAGCAGGGGCGTTGTTCGGCGTCACGGTGCTCGGGGAGAAGCTGCAGGTCACGCCAGGCGGGAGCGTCGCCGTATTGCAGCCGAGCGCGACCGGCGATCGATACGGTCCGCCCTGCGGCGCAACGGTCACCACGAAAGTCGCGCTGTGGCCGGAACCGAGAGCCGCGTCGCCTGGCGTCACGTCGGTCGAAAAATCGGTCACGGTGATATTGAGATCGGACCCGCCACCGAATGCGACGCCGTTGTTGCTAGCCGAGACCGTTACCGACGACGCACCGAAAGGACAGGTCATCGTCGTCCCGGGCGAAGTGCCGCAGCCGCCAGTCCAGGTGAGGCTCGTCAGGTTGCATTGATCCGGATCGGAGAAACCAAGCTGCGCGGCCGTGAGACTGGCCCCGAGCGGCGAGTTGCCGTCGAGCGTCATCGACGAGCTGCCCGTCCGAGTCGGCAACGTCGGTTGCACGGCCGCCAAAGCGTCCACACGGCCGCTGCCGAATATGGTGTCGGGCGGCGTCGGCGAGAGTGCGACCGCAGAGTTCAGAATCATGCTGCGCAGCTGGCTGCGCGCGACGTCGGCGCTCGTCGTAGCGGCCGTTCGACTCAGGAGACACGGCGCGCTCTGGAGCGCGAGCGCCGCGACGCCGCCCAGGTGGGCCACGGCGGCCGACGTCCCGAAAAACACTTTGCCGAAGCCTCCCGCGCCGCTCACCGACACCCCGTCGATGGCACTGACGTCGGGTTTTACGCGGCCGTCCACCGTGGGACCCCGGCTGCTGAAGAACTCGATCGTCGAGTTGGACGTGTCATTGCACGACTCGTTCGAGCCGCCGGAAAACTGGGCTGCCGCCGCAGCCGACGCCGAGCAGATCGCGCCGACGGACACCACACTCACAGGGGATCCGCCTGCATCGCTTTGAGCCGCCAGGCTGCGCGAGGGGGTGTTGTAGTTGAGCCGCTCGTGTCGCCCAGGGGACAGCAGCAGCGGCCCGGCCGTCGCGCACTCGGGCTGAAACGTAAACAGGTTCAGCGTGCGCGGCTGCGCCGCGTCTCGCACGTTCTGCACGACGATGCGAAAAGTGTCCGGACTTCCACGATTGACGAAGTCGATGAACTCGACCGGATCCTGTCCGCCGCTCTGCGTATCGGTGCTGCTCGCCACTACTCCACCCGTGCTCTGCTGAACGAGGTACAGGTCGTAGTTGTTCGACGAGGCGCCGAAGGGATCGTCCCAGTTCAGGAAAATCGCGACTTCACCGTTCTGGGGCAGCGACACCACATTGAAGGTTTGCGATCCGAGTCCGAGCGTATCGGTCGTGTCGGCGGTTCGTTGGAACAGATGGAGATGCCCGGTGTTGGTGATCCCGCTGACCGTCGTGCCGTCGATGCGGGAATCCGTGTACGGCGCAAGATAATGTTCATCGGCCGCGTTGCCGGCCGAGGTGAAATATGCGCGAATGGGAAATGACGGGTTGTTGAGCGCGGCAGCCGTATTCGTCGAGACGGCACTCGTCCCGTCGTACGGTTCGCCGAAGAAACTGATGTCGTCGAGCACGACGTCGTTCGACGCCGCCAGGAAATTGACCGCCTGAATGAACTCGAGATCGGTGTCGAAGTTCGCGAACGAGAGCTTCGCGCCCGGCGCGAGGTCGTGCACGATCTCGAGGAGCGCCGTTCCTTCTGCGCCGATCCCCGGCACCGTGCACGACGCGGCCGGCAAGCCTTCCAGATCGTTGTTGGCGCGGAAGGATCGGCCGACGATACCTCCAGTCGAGGACATCAGCACGCCGCTTGCCGTCCTCGCGCCAACCGCCGTCGGCAGATCGCCGCTCGAAATCGGGCCGCCGTCAACGCCAGCACACGACGCCACGCAGCCGCTGGCAAACACACCCTTGATGCCGTCCGAGATGACGCCGACACGCACGCCAGTCCCGTCGATCGCCAACTGAGCGCGAACGGCGTCTGCGTGAAGGATGGCATCACCTTCGGTCGCCGTAGCGCCCGTATGGCGACGGCCGTAAGTCGGAAGGCGAATGGCAGTGACGAACGGAAGCTGCGCGATCGCTCGCAGCCGCGACACCGGCACGCGCGCCTGTACCCGGCGCCGGGCTCGATCCTGCAACTCGACGACGGCGCCACCGGCCGTCAGCGCACTGACGACCTCGTCGGACACCGCGCTGACCAGGATGTAGACCTGAACTTCGTTGTTCGCGTTGATGCGAAGCCAGCCGCCACGAATGGAGTCCTGCACCGATTGAGGCAGGCTCTCGACCTCCAAGGGCCGCGCAGGGCTGGTGGCGCTCTGCGGCCGCAGGCCCTGATCCTGAGTGACGCTGGATGCCAGAGCAGCGAGCACGCTGCTTAGTTTCGAATTCGGCGCCTGGCCGATCAGCCTGGCCGGTACGAAAGTGACCGCTGCGATGAGAATTGCAGCGCCTGCTGATGTCAGAAGCTGCCGGACGCGACGTAACCCACGGGAATTCGAGCACACATGACGCATGTTGACGAAAGCCGATCATTAGACGGTGGACCTGTGACAAAAGTGTGATAGAGGCGAAGTTGGTCGATGGAGGCCGCATTCCGAGCGGTGCCGCTTCGGTAACAGCCTTCGCGCGGCTGCCGAGCCGCAGCTCACGCGGCGTTTCACAGGCATGAGCGAAGGCTGACGGATCGAGCTTACGATTCGGCGGCCGCGCAGAACAAGGTGTTCCCCACCGCCCTAGCTGCGAGGGGTGATCCGCGTAAGGATTTCGATCGCCCGGCGTCCAGCAGCCTCGGTGGTGACCACGCGCGACGGCCACGATCGCGAGTACCCTTCCGACGCCCACTTCCTCGTGGCATCGATTCCCATCTTGCCGCCATACGCCGGGAGATCTGCCGCATCGTCGAGATCGTCGACCGGCCCCCGGGTCATCTGGATGTCGCGAAGCGGATCCATATGCGTCCCCACGATCCACGCGACCTGGCTGACGTCTTGAACGTCGACGTCCTTGTCGACGACGACAATCGTCTTCGAGAACATGAGCTGCCCCAGACCCCAGAAGGCATGCATGATCTTTCGCGCGTGGCCCGGATACCGCTTGTCGATCGACACGATCACGAGATTGTGGAAGATGCCCTCGGCCGGAAAGTGCATGTCCACGAGTTCCGGCAGCGTCTTCCGGATCATCGGGAGAAAAATGCGCTCGCTCGCCAGGCCGAGGTAGTAGTCCTCCATGGGCGGCACGCCGACGACAGTCGTCAGATACGTCGGGCGCTTGCGCCTCGTTAGGCACGTCATATGGAAGACCGGATAGTCGTCGGGCTGTGAATACAAGCCGGTGTGATCGCCGAACGGCCCTTCCCTTCGGCGCTCCCCCGGTTCGACGTAGCCCTCGAGGACGATGTGCGAGCTCGCCGGCACCTCGAGATCGACGCTGACGCACTTGACGAGCTCGATCCGCCGGCGCGCGAGGAAGCCACCGAGGAGGAGTTCGTCGAGTCCCTCGGGCATCGGCGCGGTTGCGCAGTACGGCAGAACTGGCTCGGCACTGAGGGCAACCGCGACGTCGAGTCGCCGTCCGAGGCGCTCGGCCACGCGGTAATGCTGCGCCCCGCCCTTGTGGCGCTGCCAGTGCATTCCCGTTGTGCGGCCGTCGAACACCTGCATCCGGTAGGTGCCGATGTTGCGCATGCCGCTCTCCGGATCGCGCGTGAACACCAGCGGAAACGTGATGAACCGGCCACCATCCTCTGGCCAGCATTTCAGGATCGGAAGCGAATCGAACGTTGCGTCGCGGTCGACGATTTCCTGACAGGGTGCATCCTTTACGGTCTTCGGCATCAGATCACGCAGCCGACCGACCATCGGCAGCATCTTGAGCGCGTCCATGATGCCTTCCGGCATCTGCGGCGTCATGAGCTGATCTATCTCTTTGGCCAGATCGTCGAGCGTCTTCACGCCGAGTGCCATGCAGATGCGCTCGCTCGATCCGTACACGTTCGATGCGACCGGAATGTCATGGCCGGTCGGCGTGTCGAACAGGAGGGCCGGCCCGCCACCTGGCATCTTGCAGGCGCGGTCGGTGACTGCGGCGATTTCGAGATCGGGGCTGACCGGCTCGGCGATGCGCGCCAGGAGCTTGCGTCGTTCGAGATCGGCGAGAAAGTCGTTCAGGTCCTGATACATCGGGATTCGTGACGAAATCACGAAAGCACGAACTCACACCGTTTCGGTTTTCGTGTTTTCGTGTGTTCGCGGCTGCTTTCGTGCGGCGTCCATTCTATCGACAATTGCTTCAGCAACCGCGAGGGCACGACGTCCTTCTTCACCTGTGACGAGCGGCGGTCGTCCGGTTGTGATCGCTTCCACAAAGTCCGACAGTTCCCGCACAAGCGGCTCCTCGTGCGCGACTTCCACGTCACCGCCCGCAATCGAGGGCGCCGGGCCTGACCCGCCTTCCAGGCGCCATACTTCCGCCTTCTGCGCAGCGTAGTCGATCGAAAGATAGGCGGACGGTTGAAAGAAGCGGATCTTCCGCACGCGATCGCGGCTGATGCGGCTCGCGGTCACGTTGGCAATGCACCCGTTCGCGAAACGAAGGCGTGCGTTCGCGATATCCACGCGCGGTGTCAAAACCGGCACGCCGACGGCCTCTATCGACTCGACCCCGGAATGCACGATTGAGAGCACGACATCGAGATCGTGAATCATCAGATCGAACACGACGTCGATGTCGAGGCTGCGCTCGGGAAACGCGCCAAGACGATGAACCTCGATGAATCGCGGGTCGGTCAAGAGGGGTCGAACGGCTGCGACTGCGGGATTGAAGCGTTCGGTGTGGCCGACGGCAAACGTGACGGCATTCCGTGCCGCCGCCACGATCATCGCGTCGGCCTCGACGAGCGTGCGCGCCATCGGCTTCTCGACGAGCACGGGTATGTGCGCGTCGAGAAATGGCACGGCGATGTCGACATGCCGCTCGGTAGGCACAGCAATCGTAACGGCGTCGACGCGCTCGATCACCTCGCGGTAATCGAACGCAGCCTCGCTGCGGTGAGCGGCCGCAATCGCCCGCGCCCGTTCCTTGTTCGTATCGACGACCGCGACGAGTTCCACGCCCGGTAGTGCCGACAGGATCCGCGCATGATGGCGACCGAGATATCCAACGCCGATGACGGCGACGCGTAGATCCTTATTCACATCGTCCTTGGTGCTTGGTTCTTGGTGCTTGGTCCGTCCGTGGTCCTTGGTCCGTCCTTAGTCCTTGGTCCGTCCGTGGTCCTTTCGTCCGTCACCGGTTCCTGCGGCCGCTGGACCGCAGCAGATGCCAGTGGACCATCGGACCGACCAGGAACGAAGGCCCAGGCACTAGGGACCAACGGCCCGGCCCACCACACAAATCGCGGCTGCGTCGGCGGCGTGGATGATCGCCTCTCCATCGATCATCAGCGTCCTCCCGGCATCCACTGACAGAAGCGTTGCGCCGACGGCCTTCATGGCCTCAATAGTCGGCACGCCGATCACCGGCACGTCGAATCGCATGTCCTGGTTCGGCTTGGCGACCTTGACGATTCGAACGCCGGCGCCCGCGAGCTGCCCTGCACGCGCGATGACCGCGTCGGTCCCTTCCATCGCCTCCACGGCGACGACCGCGGCAGATTTCACGGCAATGGTCTGACCGATGTCGAGGCCGGCGACGGCGTCGGCAACGGCGTACGCAAAGGCCAGGTCGTCCCGTTCCTCGTCAGTCGGCTGACGGCGGGTGAGCACACCTGGCCGCGCCAGCAGCGGTGCAAGAAACGCCGTTGAATCGAGAAGGGTGATCCCGTGCTCGGACAGCACGTTGGCAACCGCCGAAATGATGGAGTCGGTGTTCGCCGCCTTCAGACCCATCAGCACATGCGCCATCGTCGCGTCGGGGATGAAGTCCGCGAAGAGCTTAGTGTGCCTGACCTGTCCTGCCATCACGGCTTCCTTCACCCCCGCGCTCTCGAGCAGACTGATGCACGTGCCCAGCTGTCCGAGCGAAATCCAGTGGAAGGCAGCCGCCGGCGGCCGTGCCGCAAGGGCGGCCAGGTCGGGGAACGTCTCGCCTTGGAGCGCGATCACGGTGACGTCGTGCCCCGCGCCGCGCGCGGCCTCGAGGACGAGAAACGGGAAGCGGCCGTTGCCTGCTATCAAACCCAAATGCGCCATGGTTGAATGGCTGATGGATGGATGGCTAAAGATGATGGGTCAAACCCGAGTGTTTAGCCATCGGCCATGAGCCATCAGCCATAACGCGATCACTCATCGGCCATCACTTCCTCGGCGCGTCGCGTAGCCCGTCGCAGAATCACACCGCGTTGGGACGTACGGATGAACTCCACGAGGTATTGCACTTCGGCGCAGGCAAGCGATCGGTCCTGCTCGATTTGACCGAGTGCCCGCGTGGTATTCAGCTTCGACTGCAACAGGTAGCGGAAGCTGTGTTTGAGCCTCGCGATCACGTCAGCGGAGACACCGCGACGCGCCAACCCGATGGTGTTCACGCCGAAAATGCGCGCCGGGCGGCTACCCACCGTTTTTCCGTACGGGAGCGCATCTTTCGTGACGACCGAGTAGCCGCCGATGAACGCGTAACGGCCCACGCGACAGAACTGGTGAACGCCCGATCCGGCGCTGATATTGACAAAATCCTCGACCGTAACGTGACCCCCAAGGGTCGCCGTATTACCGAAGATCGTGTCGTTGCCCACGTAACAGTCGTGGGCGATGTGCACATAGGCCATGAAAACATTCCGGTCGCCGATTCTCGTGACGCCGCCGCCGCCGCGCGTGCCGCGATGGATCGTCACGAACTCCCGGAAGATGTTCCGTCGGCCGATCTCGAGACGGCTCTCTTCGCCGCGGTACTTGAGATCCTGCGGATTCTGACCAATGGACGCGAAGGGGTAAATCTCCGTGTCGTCCCCAATTGACGTCCAGCCATCGATGACGACCGAGGCACCGACGCGGCAGTTCGCACCAAGCGTCACGTTGGGCCCGACGAACGCGTGGGGACCGATCGTGGTGCCCGCTCCGACCTGCGCGCGCGGATGCACGATGGCGGACTGATCGATGCTGGTGCGATCGGGAACGATTCCCAGCAGCAGTTCGGCCTCGGCCACGACCTGGTCGCCCACGTAGGCCGCGGCCAGGGCGCGAGCCGCGGGTCCCCGACGCCGGCCGATCGACAACTCGAGTCGCAAGCGATCGCCGGGAACCACCTGCCGCCGGAACTTCGCATCGTTGACGCCGCGCAGACAGACGCGCGCGTTTGGCGGCGCCCCATCCCGCTGCAGCAAGAGAATCGCGGCCACCTGCGACCACGACTCGAGCATGAGCACCGCCGGCAGGAGCGGTGCGCCCGGAAAGTGTCCCTGAAAGAATTCCTCGTTGACGGTGACGTTCTTGACGGCGACGAGGCGGCGCCCGGCCTCGTGCTCGACGATCGCGTCAACCAGCGGCGATGGGTACCGATAACAAAGGCGGTCGATAAGCGACGGGATATCGATGGAAGACGTCATCGCTGCAGGCTGATGGCGGATGACTGGTGCGACGTCAGCCAGAAGCCATCAGCCATGAGCCCTGTCGCGGCGAATCTAGGGCTTGGGCGCGGTGCCAGGTTTCGTCATGGCGTCGAGCTTCTTCACGATCTCGGGGCCGAGGTCGAGGCCCATATTCGCCCAGGCGATTCCGGCAGTGTCCGCGTTCAATACCAGCTGCAGGCCCTTCTCGTTCGCGACCTGATCGAGCAGCGGATTGACCTTCTTCAGGAATTCGTTCTGCAGCTCCTGCTGCAGCTCGTTGATCTCGGTCTGCGCGTCCTGCTGAAAACGCTCAATCTCCTTTTGCTCGCGGTCGATCTCCTTCTCGAGCTGCGCTCGGGCAGCCTCGTTCATGACGCTCCCGCTCGTCTGCAACTTCTGCTGGTTGCCCTGGAGCAGCTTGGCCTTCTCCTCGCCTTCCTTCTGTTTCTTCTGGATCAGTGCCTGCACGCGCGCGAGCGCAGCTTTGCCGTCGACCGACTGCTGAAAGATGGCTTGCGGGTTGATGAAGCCGATCTTCGCGCCCGCCGGGAACGGAGGAGGTGGCTGCGGGGCTGCGGCAGTAGCCGGGGCCGGCGGCTGCGGGGCCGTGGCTGGCGGCTGCGGGGCCGTGGCCGGAGGCTGCGCGGGTCTGGTCTGCGCCGGGGTACCAGTCGCGGGCGGCTGTTGAGCGAACAGCGGCGAGGGGACGAGCGCCAGGACCCACAGGCCAAGCGACGCGAGTATGGCGGAACGTCTCATTACACTGAATCCTTTCGTCTTCGCTGAAGTGGTTGATTTTACACGAGTATACCGGCTCCCGGCAAAGGCCAAGCCGGGCTAGAAGGTCGAGCCTACCGCGAACCGGAACTGGAACGCCTTCTGCGGCTGCAGCGAGTTGTCGAGCACGCCGCTCCGCTGCGGGTTGTACGCGAAGATCAGCCGAAACGGGACGTTCAACACGGGCATGAAGAAGCGCACTTCGAGGCCGGTTGACGTCTTGAAATCCTCAAACACGAAATTCTTGCCCGGTGCGAGCCTGTACCCGATCGAACCACCGTCGGGCACGAACGCCGGCGGTCCGACGATGGTCGGTCCGGGTTGCACCTGGCCGGCATCGTAGAATGCAATCAGCCGCACCGGGCCGGCGATGGTGAACTGCTCCTCGACGTTGAAGAGCAGACTCTTGTTGCCGCCCAGCACGAGGCCCGTCTGCGGATCCTGCGGACCGATGGTGCGGATGTCGAACCCCCGGACGCTGTACTCGCCGCCGAGGAACAACTTCTCGAAGATTGGCAGCTCCTTCGATCCCGCAAGCTGATGGATGTACTCGAATTGCCCGCGCATGCCCAGCGTCAGCCGGTTGGCCTGTTTCCAGTAATGGACAGCCTCGAGCATCGGCTTGTAGAAGTTGGTGTTGCCGCCAAGGCCCGCGAGCTCGATCGACGCCGTGTAGCGCTTGCCTGAGGTCGGGAAGATCGGCTGGTCCACCGAGTTATAGACGATCGACGGAGACACCTTGCTGATGATGCGTTCGCCGCCCTGCCCCAGCAGCAACGAATCGCGCAGGAACGGATTGCGCGCGAGCACAATCGGATCGGTGTAGACCGCGTTGATTTCGGTAACGCGCACGCGCTCGTAGCTGTAATTCACGAACATCCGCGTGAAGCCGCGCCCGATCGGGAACCCGAACGTTGTGACGGCGCCCATCGACCGCTGCGTGAACTGGTTGACGTACCGGATGTCCTGTCGGAACACGTTGAAGCCGCCGGTGATGTTGCGGTCGAACAGGAACGGCTCGGTGAACGCCAGCGAATAGTTCTGCGCGCGCGACCCGGCCTGGAGCGAGAGCGTCAGGCTTTCGCCGCGGCCGAGGAAATTCGCTGTCTGGAACGACAGCTGTCCGAAGAAGCCTTCGAATTCCGACACGCCCGCGCCGAATGTCAGCGAATTGCGATTCTGCTCCTCGAGCTTCAACTTGACGTCGATCTTGTTCGTCTCATTCGGCGTCTTCTGGACGTCCACCTCGCCGGGTTTGCCCTCGAGCGCCTTGAAGTAGCCGAGCTGATTGAGCCGCTTGACGCTGTACTTGAGCGCCTCCGTATTGAACACGCCGCCCTCGACCAGCCGCATCTCGCGACGGATCACGTTGTCGCGCGTGGTCGTGTTCCCGACGAAGGTGATGCGGTTCACGAAAAACTGCTGCCCTTCCTGCATCCGCATCGTGACGTCGACCACGGGAGGGCCCGCCGGCTTGTTGGTCTCAGTGGGAGGTTTCAGCGCGTCGGGCGCTTCAGGTTCGTTCGGACTCGGATCGTCGTGGAACTTGTAATCGGGAAACCCCGTGAACTCGTAGTACCCGCCCGTCCCGTACACTTCGCGCGCCTTCTCGAGCCCCTTCCTGATGCGCTTCTCACCGTAATAATCGCCCGGCTTGAGCTTGAACAGCGGCTTCAGGAAATCGGTCTTCACCACCGTGTTGCCGGCCACGTCGAAAGTGCCGACCTTGTAGCGTGGACCTTCCACGACGGGAATACGCAACTCGACCCAGCGGGTTTTCTTGTCGGAGCTGTCCTCGATGGTCTTCAGCTCCGGCACGCCGACGTTCGCGCGCAGGTACCCGTGATCCCGGTAGAACGCGACCACCTTCTCCGCATCCTCGTCGAACTTTGGCTCGGAGTAGGTGCCGCGTCCGGCAATCATGCCGACGAACGCCGTCGGAAAATGAAAGAGGTCGAAAGGCTTGCGTTCTTTGTTCTCTTTCATCTGCCGCTTCAACGTGCTGTCGCTCATCGCGTTGTTGCCGGTGAACTCGACCTTGCGGATCTTGACGTTGGGCCCTTCCTCGAGGTGGAACGTGAGATGCACCAGCTTCGGTCCGCCGGGCATCTCCTGGATCTCGGGAGTCACCTCGGCGAACTGAAACCCCTTCTCGCGCATCATGTCGCGAACGATGCCTTCGACCTTCCGGACCAGGGCGGGGTCGATGAACGTGTCGAGCCGGATCTCGGCGTTGGCTTCTTTCAGCTTGTCGTAGATCTTCGACGTTTCAATCTTCTTGGAACCGACATAGTCGACGATCTTGACCCGCTGCCGCTCCTCCATGTTGTAGACAACGATCTTGCCGATCGTTCCGTTCGGAAACGGGTAGTCCGTGGTTTCAATCGAGAGGTTGTCGAGGAAGTTGGTATTCCACAGCCGATGGAAGTCCTCGAGGATCGTTTTTTCCGACGTGTCGTCGTATGGCACCCAGTCGCCGCGAGAGGGCACGCTGGACTTGAGCTGGATGTAATACAGGTAGGTCTGCGGCTCGATGACCGACGCGTTCCCCTGCGCCTCGAAGCAGGGCGCGATGAACAGGACAACCGGACCCGAGCCGGCCGGCGGCTGCGCGGCTGGGCGGGGCTGTTGGCCGCAGACCGTGGCCGACGGCAACTGTTCAGCGGCCTGGCTTGCAGCGGGTGCAGTGGCCGGCGCCTGTGCCGCAGACGAGGGCTGCGCCACGGCTGGCCGATTCGAGGCGAGCCAGGCGAGCGCGGCGAGTGCCGCTACTGCGGCGCGAGTCAACATTCCCTTGATCTTAGACTGCCGGGATGGGTCTTCGGCCGTGGAATCGCAGAATCTGCGGGCCTGATAATCTGAGGATTTGGATCACCTCAGCAATCAAACCCTCAGCACACGCTCAAATTCTACGATGCTCACATCCTCAGATTGTGGTCTCACGCCAACTTCCGGCCCGCCTCGAGTTCGCCCGAGGGCCGGTAGGCGAGTTGTCCGCTCTCGAGGTACACCTCGATCTCGCCGGCGTGCAGGCGCCCGCGGATGAGTTCCTCGGAGAGCGGGTCTTCGACGTACCGCTGAATGGCGCGGCGCAGCGGCCGGGCGCCGTAGGAGCGATCCTTACAGG
>JBKPDW010000570.1:0-10917 GCA_046728115.1 Acidobacteriota bacterium
GATCAACGCCGATCGTCAGGCGTTCGCGCAGAAGATGACCGATGAAGCCGCCGTCGATCTCCGGAAGATGGGCGTCAACATCGACATCCTCACGATCCAGCAGATCAGCGACGAGCAGGGATATCTCGATGCGCTCGGCAAGAAGCGCACGGCGGAGGTCAAACGGGACGCCGTCATCGGCGAGGCGCAGGCCCAGCGCGACGCGATGATTCGATCGGCGCTCGCCGATCAGGAAGGCAAGACCAAACGTTACGAAGCCGATGTAGCCATCGCTCAGTCGCTGCGCGACAAGGAGACGAGACAAGCCGAGTTCGACGCGATGGTGCAGGCCAAGCAGGCCGAATCGATGCAGGCGGGACCGCTCGCGACCGCGATCGCGAAGCAGAAGGTCACCGAGCAGGAGACGCGGATCGATCAGGTCCGCAAGCAGCAGGAAGTGCTCGTTCAGGAGCAGGAAGCCGCGCGCAAGGAAAAGGAGCTGCAAGCCACCGTCGTGAAACCGGCGGAGGCCGAGCGGCAGGCGGCAATCCTTCGCGCGGAGGGTCTCAAGCAGGCGGCGATTACGAAGGCGGAGGCCACACAGAAGGAACTCGAATATCAGGGCGCCGGCGAGGCCGCGAAGATCGCGCAGGTGGGGAAGGCCGAGGCCGCGAAGGTGCTTGCAATCGGCGAGGCCGAAGCGGAAGTGATCAAGAAAAAGCTGCTCGCCGAAGCCGAGGGACTCCAGAAAAAAGCCGAGGCGTGGAAGAATTTCAACGAGGCTGCGGTCATCAACCTGGTCGTGGAAAAAATGCCGGAGCTCGCCCAGGCGTTCGCGACGCAGCTCGCCGGCATCGACAAGATCAACATCATCGAGATGGGCAACGGCAACAGCACGGGTTCGGGCGGAATCGGCAAAGTCATGGGCACCGTCGGCGGGGGGATGACGGCCATGCTGGCGATGCTCAAGGATCAATTCGGCGTCGACGTTGCCCGGTTGATGCAAGCCAAGACCGATGCGGCGGTGGAGGAGGCGGAAGGCAAGGCGGGGAAGGGTTGAGGATGTGAGGATGTGAGAATGTGAGGATGTAGGGACCAGACGGCAATCACTTCGTTAGCGTGATTGCCATTTGACTGGTTCGACAACGTTGTGAAAATTTCACTTCCTCCAGCCAACCCCTCTCCGCACTCGGTCAAATCTCGCAAGCTGTCACTGGATCGTTTCGTGCTACGCCGAGCGGCGTGGCCTCAGAAGCGGATCAACTGGCTGACCGGGTCAAAAGGTTTGCGATCCGCGTGGTTCAGTTCTGCCGTCGGGTTCCGCGCGGGCCGGCGATCGACGGCGTCATCCGCCAGCTCGCGGCTTCCGCCACGGGCGAGTCAGCGAATTATCGCGCCCCCGCCGCGGCCGCTCGCGGGCCGAGTTTGTCGCGAAACTCGGAGTGGCGGCGGAGGAAGCCGACGAAACGGAGCATTGGCTTGAGGTGCTGAGCGCGTCGGGTGCTGTCGAAAACCGTACGGATGTAAACGAGCTCGAATGGTTGATGACCGAAGCGAGCGAACTCAGAGCGATCTTCGTTCAAGCCGTTCGGACCGCACGCTTCAACCTGGCTGGAACCAGGAATCGCAAATAGATCTTCACCTCCTCACCTCCTCACCTCCTCACTTCCTCACTTCCTCAAATCCACACATTCTCACATCCTCACCTCCTCACATCCTCAAATTCTGACATCCACCCATCCTCTCTTCAGACATCCAACTCTTCCGCTTCATCTGCGCGTTCCATGATGAACCGGAACCTGGCGGACGCGTCCTTTCCCATCAACTCGTTGATCACGCGATCGGTCACGATGTGGTCGGTCACTTCCACGCGCAGCAGCCGGCGCGTCCGCGGATTGAGCGTCGTTTCCCAGAGCACCTTCGGCATCATCTCGCCCAGGCCTTTGAAGCGCGTGATCTCGAGCGTCCCGCGGCCATGGCCGTTCTTCGCGTGCTGCTTCAGAATCGCGTCCTTGTGGGCGTCGTCGAGGGCCCAGTGCGTCTCTTTGCCGATGTCGATGCGATAGAGCGGGGGCTGCGCCAGAAAAACCTTCCCGCTGGCGATCAGCTGCGGCAGGTGACGATAGATGAACGTGAGCAGCAGCGTGGCGATGTGATTGCCGTCCGAATCGGCGTCGGCGAGG
The DNA here is from genome assembly GCA_046728115.1 of Acidobacteriota bacterium. Lineage (GTDB taxonomy): Bacteria > Acidobacteriota > Vicinamibacteria > Vicinamibacterales > CAVVIG01 > CAVSWN01. Next base: position 2,163 of record JBKPDW010000570.1, read on the forward strand.
ATGATGATCTTGCCGTAGCGCATGCGGCCAAGCTCGAAGTTCTTGCCGAGCCCGCAGCCGATCGCCGTCACGAGATCTGACAATTCCTTGTTTTCGAGAACCTTCGCGAGCGACGCGCTCTCGGTATTCAGCACCTTGCCGCGAAGCGGCAGAATCGCCTGCCGCGCGCGATCTCGCCCCTGCTTCGCCGACCCGCCGGCCGAGTCGCCTTCGACAATGAACAGTTCGCTGCCGTCGCTGGTGGGATTTGTGCAGTCGCTCAGCTTGCCGGGCAGGTTGAGCCGGCTCGATGTGGCGCTCTTGCGCGATACCTCCGCCTGCGCAGCGCGACTCGCCTCCCTGGCGCGCGCGGCGAGGATGATGCGCGCGACGATCGCTTCGGCGACGCTGATATTGGAATTGAGCCAGTGCTCCAGTGCCGGCCGCACCAGGCCGTCGACGGCCGACACGAGCTCCGGATTGTTCAGGCGATCTTTCGTCTGGCCCTGAAACTGTGGTTCCCGCAGGAAGATGCTGAGGACGCCGGTGAGACCTTCGCGGATGTCTTCGGCGGCGATCGTGACGCCCTTGGGCGAGAGATTGTGCGTCTCGATGAAGTTGCGCACGGCTTTGCCGAGTCCGGCGCGCAGGCCGCTTTCGTGCGTGCCGCCCGATCCCGTGGGAATGCCGTTGACGTAAGAGCGGATGTGTTCGTCGGTACCCTCGGTCCACTGCAGGACGAGATCCAGGCGGATGGCCTCGTCTTTGCCCAGTGCAAACGGCGCCTCGTGCACAGGCTTTGCAGCCCGTTCGATAACGATCTTCTGCAGGTACTCGAGCAGACCCTCGGTGTGCTCGAACACGAATTTTTCCTTCGACGACTCGTCTTCGAACGTGACCTTCAAGCCTTTGTGCAGATAGCTCGCAATCTCGAGGCGCTCTTTGATGATCGCAGGATCGAACTCGATCTTCGGGAAGATCGTCGCGTCGGGATGGAAATAGACGGCGGTACCGGTGCCGCGCGCGGGGCCGAGCTTCTTCAGGGCGCCGACGACCTTGCCCTGCCTGAAGCGCATCTCCCACTGGGCGCCGTCGCGTTTCACCGTCGCGACTAGTTCTTTTGACAGGGCGTTTACGACGCTTGCGCCGACGCCATGCAATCCGCCCGCGGTTTTGTACGTACCGTGTTCGAATTTTCCACCCGCGTGGAGCATCGTGAAGATCACTTCGAGCGCGCTCTTCTTCGTCGTCGGATGTTTATCGATTGGAATGCCGCGCCCATCGTCTTCGATCGTCACGGACGATCCATCGGGGTGAAGCGTGACCCAAATGTTTGAAGCATGGCCGTTCATGGCCTCGTCGACGGCGTTGTCCAGCACCTCCCAGACGAGGTGATGCAACCCCGCCGAGCCCACGCCTCCGATGTACATGCCGGGACGCTTGCGGACCGGCTCGAGACCCTCGAGAACCGTGATGTCTTTCGCGGTGTAGTTCGTAGGTGCCATGTCTATAATTGCGCCTTGTGACAAGCGACCCTGTCGCATCACGCGGCTCTGCCCACGGCCTCGCGTGCGCACGAACCCGACGGCTGTTCTGCGCGTGTGCGTTGTGGTGGCTGGTGACGATTGTACCGGGATTCCAGCCCTTCGTCGCAGCGGCCGAGATCTCCACCGAAGACGCACCGGTTCCCGGAGGGACCGCGGCGTTCGCGCAGGCGCTCGCGATCGACCCTGTCCCCGACCGCGCGCAGTTCATGTTCGAGATTACGCGGCTGGTGTACGAAAACCCGAATTCGCGCAATCCTTCGGTCGCCGCCTTCCTGTTCTCGTTGGCGCAGCCCGGACCCCGTGGCGGACACGACAACCCGGCCGTTACGTCGGCTAGCGATCTCGTGCCGGTCCCGTTGACCGCCGACATCTGGGGCCGCGCGATTTTTCACCGGAAGATCGAGCGCGAGGAACTGGTCGGCGCGATTGTGTCGGACCATACCGCCGCACTGCTCTGTCACGGCCTCGGGGCGCTCGACGATCAGACGCTGCAGTACTTCGCCGATCACTCCTCGTTGCTGAACAGGCTGGCCGAACGATCCGCTCCTGCGTTCGCGGCGTTCTCGGGCAGCCTCCACATCCGCGCGAACCGCGTGGAGCCGCCCGGTGGGCCGGATGCGACGCCGCTGTGGGAAGGGGTAGTAGGCGAGAAAGTGTCGCGGCCCGAGGCGTTCATCGCCAAGCTGTTCGAGGTCAACGAAGGGCGGCTCGCGTATCTGTTCGACACGATTGGGCAGTTGGACCCCGCCCGCCGCGCGTTCGCGCTGGGGCTGTGGATGCCCGATCCTGCCGTCCGGCTGGAACGCTTCAAGGTGCTCAGCAGCGCCGGCCTCAATGCCTATCGGGACTGGCACCTGCGGACACTGCCATTCAACCGTGCCTCGTACGACCTCGCGATGACGCTGATGCGCGTAAGTGTCGACGACAAAGGCGCGCCGCGCCAGCCGTCTGCGCGCTCGTTCTGGGCGCGCGTGTTCGGCGGCCACGAGTTGACCGACGATCCCGCGCGGCTGCTGCATGGGCTCGACGAGGAGCCGATCGACGCCGCGTGGCTTGCCGTGGCGGTCGGCGCCGGGGATCTCCGGCAGCGGCTCGACCGTCTCGATCGGCTCGCACTGGGTCAGCGCTTGTTTTACTCACCCGACGATCGAGCCGAAGCGCTGCTCGCGCTCCGGGCGCTCGGCCGGTACCGCATGCTGGTTCTGACGCTCGAGCGCATCGGTGTGACCTCCCCCGGTGTGTACGTCGCGGCCGCGCGCAAAGCGGCGCGGCTCAGCGCCTTCGAAGGCCATCGCGGTTTCCTCATCCAGGCGCAGTTTCAAGGCGCGCTGACGTTGATCGCGCGGATGCGGGCTGTCCGCACCATCGACGTGCCGGCCGCTGAGAAGCTGATCCAGCAGGTCGTGTCGCTGCCTCTGTCGGAGGACGGCCGCTATCTTGGCGCGATCGCGAACTGGCTTCGCGAGACGCTCAAGATGCTGCCTGCCGCGGAGAATCTGGATTGGACACTGCGGGCCGCGCTCTCGGGGCCGGCGGCGGGCGTCTCGGGCGCCACGCGCCTCACCTGGGAGGGGCAGCGCTACCGGCTCGACCTCGGCGCGGCCGAGCGAATGCGACTCGAGCGCGTGCGCGAAAAACAAGAGGCGCTGCCCGTGGATGTGCCGCTCGATCTCGCCCACGCCGGGCGGGTGATCGGCGCCGAGCGCGCGTCGATTGCAGACGCGCAGGCGGTGCTCACCAGACTCAGCACCATCGCCAAGGACGTGCCCGAGCGGACGAAACGGGAAGAAGAAGACAACGTGCCGCAGGGTCTGGCGGTCCCGCCCGAGGCGCATGCCGCCCTGCGGCGTACGATCGACGAGCTGTCGAAGGCGATTCGCAACAACGACACGAAACGCTTCGCGCGGATCGCGGAGCCGCTGCTCGAATTATCAGACCAGTTGCTCTCGCAAAACCTCTTATCGATCGCCTACGCGCTCGACCTCGGCGATCCGGACGGCACGATTCTTCTCGCCGACGATGTGTCTCATCGTCACGACTTCGGTTTCAGCGCAAAGGATGCCGAAGTACGCGCGCGAACCGCGTGGATGGTGCCACATCAGGACGTGTCGCCGGGCGTGCCGTGGCATGTAACTGGATCGCTGCTGGGTCTCGATATCGCTCTGTCGCCGCTGGCGCTTCGACGCATCAACGTCGAGCGCGTGCTGGAGGCCCCTCGCCTGACGTCGAATCAACGGGACGGGTTTTCGTTCAGCGTGGCGATGATGAATCCGTTCAGCCTTCGCGACGCGGATAGTGAGGCCATTGCGGAGGCGATCGAGAGCGGCCGACGCCGCGTGGCCGCGCTTACCGGTCCGGGCGACCTTGAAGTTGTGGCCGCCGAGCTGTCGCTCGATGGCGCCCGGCGTCGATCGCTTGCGTGGGCATTCGTGCACGATCGAGGGCGTCTCGAATCGATGGTCACCCTGTCGGAACTGATGGTCCTCGGCGGGGCGCGCCTCGACACGCTCGACGCCTGGGGCACCAGCATGCTGTTCACGATGGGGTGCCTATGCTCCCGCTTGACGCCGCCGGGCCGTTGGTTGACCCTATTCGGTCGGCCGCAACTGGGCATGACCGCCGCGGGGATGCCCGACGTGCATTTGCAAGTGGCGGTGCGCCTGCGCGAACTGCGGATGCCGGCGGCCCTGGCTCGCGTGGTCCTGTCCGCCGCGGTACAGGACTTCATCGATGCGGTCCGGCCCAGCGCCGAGGTCGATTGGATCACGATGACGAGAGCGGCACGCGGCATCACGCGCGAGCAGATCGAGGATTACCTGGCGGCTGCTACCGCCGCCGGCCCACTGGTTCCGGATAATGGTCCGCCGTATTGAACCGGCCTTCCTTCGAACGTTCACGATTCGCTCCGGGTGGCTGGTTGCGGCCGCACTCGGCGCCGGCGTGATCGCATCGGCACAAGGCCAGCCGTCGGACCCCCCCGCCGTGATCGCCTCGGCGCAAGGCCAGTCGTCGGACCCTCCTCATGTCACGATTCTCTCGCCGGCCGATGACAGCTTCGTCAGCGGTCCGACGCTCCTGCGCGCGCGGATCGACCCGCCGGAAGCCGGTCTGGGCGTGACGTTCTTCGCGGATGGACGGCAGATCTGCGCGCTCACGCGCGAACCCTACGAGTGCGACTGGGATGCGGGCGGCGCGATCTCGGAACATCAGGTGCGCGCGGTCGGCACGCTGGTCGCGGGTGGGCGTGTCGTCCAGACGGTTCGCACGAAGGGCATCAGCTTCTCGGAGCGCGTCGACGTGGAGGCCGTGCAGGTGACGGTAACCGTTGGCGATGGCCACGGCCACTTCGTTCACGGCATCCCGCGCAGCAGCTTTCATGTGGCCGAGGATGGCAAGCCGCAGACGATCAGCCATTTTGCCTCTGAAGACGTGCCGCTCGATCTGGTCGTCGCCATCGACATCTCGGGCAGCATGGGGCCCTCGATGCCGAAGCTGAAGATGGCGGTGAAGGAGTTCCTGTCGGCCGTGCCTCCGCAGGATCAGGTGACGCTGCTCGGATTCAACGACACGATTTTCACCTTGATGCGGAAGGCGACCGATCAGGCCGAACGCGCGAAAGCCGTCGATCGGCTCGCGCCGTGGGGGTCGACGGCTCTCTACGACGTGATTCTGCGCGGTATCGAGATGCTGGGGCGCAACACCGGTCGAAAGGCGCTCGTGGTCTTCACCGACGGAGAAGATCAGGGAAGTCACGCCACGATCGCGGACGTCGAACGGCGGCTGCAGGCCAGCGACCTGACGCTGTACATGATCGGTCAGGGCCGTGGCGTGACGCTCGAGTCGCTCAAGAAGGTGATGGAGCGGCTGTCCACGCCGAGCGGCGGCCGCGCGTTCTTCACCGAGAACATCGAGACGTTGCACGACGCGTTCACCGATTTGCTCGAGGAGCTGTCGAACCAGTACCTGCTCGGCTACGCATCCACGAATACCAAACGCGATGACGCGTGGCGCCGCATCAAGGTGGACGTGGACGGTCATCACGACGTCCGCGCTCGCCAGGGCTATCGGGCCATGTCAGTGCGGTAAGGGCAGGCACGGCAGGTGCGGCAGCCAACGCCTGGTGGGAAATGAATAACGAGAGCAACCGCCGAGATCGCAGAACTCGCCGAACCAGAGACATGGCTGTTCTCAGCATTCTGTGCGCTGTCTGCGGTTGCTTCGTCGTGAGCGCACAACAACCGCCCACGCAGCCACCCCCCTTCAGGTCGTCTGTCGAGGTCACATCACTGGACGTCACCGTCGTCGACGAGCGGGGCAAGCCGGTCGCCGACCTGTCACCCGCGGACTTCAACGTTCGGATCGATGGAACGCAGCGCCGTGTGATCAGCGCCGAGTGGGTGCCGCTCGCGGCGTCCGCGACCGGCAAGGACACCCCGCCACCGCCCGAGGGCTACAGCAGCAACGAAACGTCGACCGGCGGTCGTCTCATCGTGCTGGCGATCGACGAGCCGAACATTCGATTCGGCGGGGCGCTGGCGATCGCCAAGGCCGCGAATGCTTTTCTCGATCGCCTCTCGCCGTCGGATCGCGTCGCCGTCGCTGGCTTCGGTGTGGGCGCGCCAGCCACCGTGTTCACGTCAGATCGCGAGAGGATCAAGCGCGCGATTAGTCGCATGGTGGGGCAGAAGCGCGGCGCGCGCACGTTGGACCTGGGACACAACATCGCGCTGGTGGAGGCGCAGGCGATCGATCGTGGGGACCGCATCATGCTCGAATCGGTGCAGATACGGGAGTGCCAGGGTCTTGGTACTTCACCAGCCGCGCTCGAACTGTGCCGTCAGCAGGTCGAGCTCGAGGCGCACTCGCTGGCGCAGGATTCGCGGCTCGAGGCCGACCAAACGATCAACAACCTCCGCGACTTGTTTTCGGGGCTGATGCGCATCGATGCGCCCAAGACCATGATTCTCATCTCGGAAGGCTTCGTCTTGTCGGACGAAGCGATGATCATCGAGCTTGGCACGATGGCTGCCCAGGCACGCACGAGCGTCTATACGCTGAAGCTCGACAACGAGCTTTTCGATGTCGCCGACGCGCGCATGCCGATCAATCCATTTGCCGACCGGCAGGCCCGCACCGAGGGTCTCGACCTGCTTGCGGGCGCCACGCGTGGAACTTTGTTCACCGTGACGGGTACTGGAGAAACACTGTTCGATCGAATTGAAGCGGAGCTATCGGGATACTACCTGCTCGGCGTCGAGTCGGACCCCCGCGATCATGACGGCAAGTCTCACGGCATTCGGATCGACGTGCCGCGCCGCGGCGCCATCGTCCGGTCGCGGCGCCAGGTGCTGAACGCGAAATCCGATCGTCCGGCGCCGCGCTCGCCCAGAACGGCCGTGCTGGCTGCGCTGAGCTCGCCGCTCCTGACATCCGCGCTGCCGCTCCGGGTCGCGACGTTCGCGCTGCAAGGCCCGGAAGCCGCGAAAGTTCAGGTGCTCCTCCATGTCGACATCGGGACCGACTACACGGCATCGAAGGCGATCGCAGTCGGATACGTCATCACCGACAAAGACGGACGCCAGGTGGACACACGGTCGGAGGCCGCGCGGGCCATCCCGCGTGTGACCGGCGTTCCGTCCGCGCTGGAGTTCACAGCGGGCGCCAGTCTTGCGCCCGGAGAGTACTCGCTCAAGATGGCCGTGGCCGAGGGAGAACGAGTCGGGACGGTCGAACACACGATTCACGCGGGGCTGACCGACGCACCGCCGTTGAAGCTCAGCGAGTTGATGGTCGGTGGTCCGACCGAAGTGGGCGAGTTGTTGAAACCGACGATCGGCTACGAGGTGACGTTTGGTTCCGTTCACGGCTACGTCGAAGCGTACGGTTCCGCGAGCGATTCACTCACGATGGAATACGAGATCGCAGCGGATGCTGCGGCGCCCGCGCTGTTGAATGTTGATGTGCCGCCGCGGCCGGCCGGCGGCTCGCGGACGATCTTCACGCGCGTCATGCCCATTCACCAGCTGCCGCCGGGCAAGTACGTGCTGCGCGCCATCCTGTCCTCCTCGGGTCGATCGATCAAAACGCTCGTTCGCGGCTTCGAGATCGCGCCGCCCAAGGTGCTGATGACATCGGCCGAAGGCCTTGGCGCCACGTCCGTCGATGCGGAGCTGTTCCTGCCGATCGACGACACGACGATGTCGCCGGTGTTTCATCGCGACGAGGCGACGCGGCCCGAGATCGTGCGGGAGTTTGCTGATCGCGTCGACGCCGCCACCAAGTCAGCGTTCGACGAGGGCCTTGCGTTTCTCGCTGCCGGCCAGGCGGTCAAAGCCGAGGTCAGCTTCAAGCGCGCCATCCGGCCGGAGAGCGACAGTACCGCGGCGCTGGTCTACCTCGCTGCGACATTCGCAGGGTCGGGCCACGACGCCGAGGCCGCGAGCGCCTGGCAGACCGCTCTCGTGGACGGGTCCGATCTCCCGCGAATCTATCAGTGGCTCACCGAAGCGTTGTTCCGCACGCACGAACTCGCCGAGGCGCGGACGATCCTCGAGGAGGCCGTTCAGAAATGGCCCACCGATCCGCGATTCACCAAACCGCTGGCGATGGTGTACGGAACCTTCGGCCGCGGTCGCGAAGCCGTTCGCACGCTCGAGCGGTATCTGGACATACGCAAGGACGATCGCGACGCGTACTATATGGCCGTGCAATGGCTCTACACCGTGCGATCGTCGGGCGCGACCGTGCACGGTCCAGCCGAAGATCTGAGGCTGGCGCATGCGTACGCCGACGCATACGCAAAGGCGTCAGGTCCCCAGATCGCGCTCGTCAGGCAGTGGGTGGACTATCTGGGCAGCGAGACCAAGAAATAGGAGCGCATTGCGCGCTCCGAATCATTCACCAACCTCACCTGATGCCGCGGCAGCCTTCTTCGCGGACCGTTTCGTCGCTGGACGCTTCGTCGTCTTGCGGGTGGACGCCGTTGCAGGGCGTGCTGCGCGGACGCGAGGCTTCTTCATTTTTGCACGCCCCAGCAATTCGGCGGTGGTGTCGATCGGGATTATTTCGGGTTCTGATTGATCGGCCTCGGTCGCGTCGACCGGCGGCGGCACTTCAATCGGTTGTGCCTCTACCGGCGCCGGTTCGATCGTGTCCTCGACGTCGGGCTGCGGGAGCGTACCGTACGTGTGGGGACGCGGTGCACTGCGCTGAAGCGCGGTGCCCTGAAA
>JBKPDW010000571.1:0-6881 GCA_046728115.1 Acidobacteriota bacterium
GGGATATACGGTACCGATCCGCGCCGGCCGCCGTTTGACGGGGCGGATTGGCCGATTCAGCATCGGCGCGTTGAACATTCAGACCGGCGAGGCCGAGACCTTCACATCGCAGCCAACGAACTTCTCGGTCGTCAGGTTGAAGCGAGACGTGCTGCGGCGAAGCAGCGTCGGCGTCATGCTCACCGACCGATCGGTGGCACTAGGCGGTCCCGGGCGAAACGAAACGGTCGGCGTCGATGGCAGCTTCGTCTTCTTCGACAACCTGGCCTTCAACACGTACTGGGCGCGGACGAAGACCGACGGACTGACGGGCGACGACACCAGCTATCGCGCTCAAATGGATTACGCGGCCGACAAGTACGGCGTCCAACTGGAACGCCTCGTCCTTGGCGCCCACTTCAATCCCGAAGTCGGCTTCGTCAGACGCCCCGACATACGCCGGAACTTCGGATCGGTTCGCTTCAGTCCACGCCCGCGCTCCAGCACACGCGTGCGCAAACTGTTCTGGATCGGCTCGCTGGCCTACATCGAGAACGGCGCCGGCAGACTGGAAACCCGGGACGCCGAGGCGGAGTTCGACGTCGAGTTCCACAACAGCGACAAGTTCATCCTCGGGCGATCCGACGTCTACGAATTCCTCGCGCGCCCGTTCGCCATCGCGCCGGGCATCGCGATTCCGGTGGGAGGCTACTCCTTCGGCAGCACGCATGTCGGCTTCAACTTCGGCCAGCAACGCATGCTCTCCGGAAATGTCCTGGCGGAGTACGGGACCTTCTATTCGGGCCACAAGACGGCGGTTGGCGCCAGCGGCAGTCGCGTCAAATTCACGGCGCGGTTGTCGGCCGAACCGACGGTCTCGTTCAATTGGATCGATCTCGCGGAAGGATCGTTCACGACGCGGCTCCTGGGCTCGCGCGTCACCTATACGATGACGCCCCGGATGTTCACCAGCGCGCTGCTGCAATACAACAGCAGCACCAGCACGATGGCCGCCAACGTGCGCATGCGCTGGGAATATCAACCAGGCAGCGAGCTGTTCATCGTGTACAACGAAGAGCGGGACACGATGGCGGTCCCGTCTCCAGCCCTTGCGAACCGCGCGTTCATCGTCAAGATCAATCGCCTGTTGAGGTACTAGTGTCACGAACTGGCGTCACACCTTCAGCGATCGCTGACGACAACGGTCACGTCGGCCGCGGCCGTCAGGACCGAATCGTCGGCGTACGCTCTCACCACATACGTTCCTGGACGGCTGAACGTGGCGGTCGTCATGGCGCGGCCGGCGTTGATGGGCGGCGTTGCGGGATCGAACGTCACCGTCCCCACTCCTCGATAGTGAATCCACGTGACCGTCAATCCAACATCCGGACGAGGCTGTACGACCGCTTGCGTAACAGGGTTCGGCTTCGGGATCCGCTGGGCGGCACCTTCACTCGTCCGACGCCGGCGCGGCGTCGGAAACCCGTCGTCGCTGACCGAGACCGTGAGACCGACTCCTTCGCCGACGGTCGTGTTTCGGCGAGCCGCGCCGACGAGCTCGATCGTTGGCGGCTTGTTCGGCTCTCCGCCTCCCTGGCCCATATCCTGGATGCGGTTCTCGCGAATGACGACATCGTTCAATTCGTAGTCTCGTTTCAGGGACCCGTACGCTTTGTCGGTGCGTCCGTGCGCCGTGAGCGTCCAGACGAGATCTTTGCTGCCCCAGTCGGGCGGTACGACGACTTCGAACACGAACATCTGCCGTCGTGGAAAGAAATGCGTGGGCTGTCCGCGGTCGGCGTCGCCCGGCTCGAAGCGGTTGACCTCGCCGACGGCGACGTCCAGTTCCTCCTCGTAGTTCCTGTTCATGTAGCCGAAGACCATCGTCGCGCTGCCGTCCGGATTCTTCTTCCAGCCCTCGTACACGGGAACGACGTTCTGGCCGGTTGCGTACTGGATTTGGGTGTCGACTTTGTCGGTCGCCGCCAGCGCCATTATGGCCAACAGCGCCAGGAGCGAGCTTCGTGCACAAAACATGATCATGCGTTGGCTGCGCTGGTCAGAGGCCGTTCCCGAGTTTCCGCGCGCGGGTCTCGCGAATGAATTCGTCTTCGGTCAACGTGTAATAGCTCACCCACGCGAAGCTCATCTCGTCGATCATCCTCCCGCCGGCGCCGGCCCAGTTCCTCGGGTCGGGGTTGTTCGCATTCCGCTTCGAGTTGTCGTGCCATCCCGTGACGTGAAGGATCGTGCCGCCGGGCAGCAGAGGCGCTCTATCGTCCTCGTACGTGTAGACCAGCTGCCAGGAGGGATTGAATCGATCGACGCAGTTGATCGGCGCCACTCTCATCGTCGGCAGGATCGCCTCGATACACAACGCCTTGCCGCGCGAATGCATGTGCGGCTGGATCGACGTCAGCCGGGTCGGCCTCTCCAGCTTGAAGTAGCCGTCGTGGCGAACGTCGGCCGCGCCGGCGGGGATGTCGAGCGCCTCCGATGGCTCGCCGACCCTCGACGTCGTGAGCACGTGGCGAGGGATGACGCCTGTCGGATAGAACCGGAGACCAACACGCGGACCCTGCCACGCTCCATTACCACCGTCGTGGAAATGGACATTGAATCGGATGCGCGATCCTGCGGGTATCAGGCGGCCGGCATCGTTTGCGAATATGTCTCCGTGCCCTCCGGCGACGTATGCGTTCAAAAACTCCTCTTCTCCATCCTCGGAAACGACGTAGGTGAGGACATGGTGAACGAGATTGGCGGCGTCCGCACCTGGCAGCGTCTCGACCGCACTGAGATAACGATCCTCAGCCAAGCCGGTATCGACCATGAAGTCGGTCCATGACTCCGCACCCGATGCGGAAGCCACGAAGGGGGCCGAGACCGATACGACGAGATCGGGAGCACCAATCGTCCATCGATCCGCTTCCCAAAAGCGACGCGGCGCCGGAAGATTCGCAGGATCGCCCTGCGGCGAGCCGCCATCCACCCAGCGCGTTATCGTCCCAATCTCGTCGTCGCTGAGCGTCGGATCGTTCTTGAACTTCCGGATGCCGACGCGACGGTCGAGGAACCACGGTGGCATGTCACGGCCGAGCACCACCTGCCGGATGGCTTTCGCCCACGGTCGCACGTCCGCGTAGGTCAGGAGCGGCATCGGCCCAATCGAGCCGGGTCGATGACACTGCTGGCAGGCACGCTGCAGGATTGGAGCGATGTCCTTCGTGAACGTCGGACACGGCGGCTCGGCACCGTGACAGCTTCCAGGTTGCTGGGCGCGCAGCGGCGTTGGTGGGCCGAATGAGCCAGCCGCGATCGCCATCGCCACAGCGACGAAGACTCGGACGTGTCGACAGGACATACAATCGTTCGTCGACGCCGACTCAGTTGGTCTGCTTTGTGCGGCGCTCGAGCTCCCGCTTGTAGTCGTCGTCGCTCAGGTAGTAGTAGCTCATCCAGGCGAAGCTCATCTCATCGAGCGTCCGCCCGCCGTAGCCTGCCCAATTGCGAGGATCGGGGTTGATCCGGTTGGCGGCTGAGTTGTCGTGCCAGGCGATCACGTGCAGGATGGTCCCGGCCGGCAGGAGCGGCGCCGCGTCGTCCGCGTAGTTGTAGACGAGACTCCAGCCGAAGCTGAATTTCGCGCAACTGATTTGCTGCACGCGCATCGTCGGAAGGATCGCTTCGACGCACATCGCCTTGCCTCGCGTGTGCATGTGCGGCTGAAAGGACGCAAGGAGAGTGGGTTTCTCGAGGCGATAGTAGCCGTCATGCCGCACGTCGGCCTCGCCGGCCGGGATGTCGAGATCTTCCGGCGAGTCGCCGATCGTCGATGTGATCTGGATGTACTTCGGCACGTATCCCTTCGGATAGAACTTGATTCCGACCCGCGTACGGTCGACCGTCTCCGCGCCGTTCGAGTGGTAATGCATCTGGAATCGAATCCTGATCCCCGCACGCATCAGACGGCCAGCGCCCTCGCTGAAGATGTCGCCGTTCTTGCCCAGGGCGTACTCGTTGAGGAACACCGACCGATCGGCGCCGCCTTCGTTTTCCAGTAAGTACGTAATCGCGTGGTGCACGACAGCCCGTTTGCCGGGCTTTGTCTCGACTGCTTTGATGTATCGGTCTTCCTTGAGACCCGAATCCGCGAAGTAGACGCCCCACCAGTCAGGCGCCACGGCCGGGACAACGTGATCCTTCGGAAGCGTGATGATCAGGTCGGGCTCGCCGATGTTCCAGTTGTCCTGATCCGTGAATGCGCGAGGCGGCGGCATGTCGGCGTCGCTTCCGCGGACGGAGCCACCGTCCACCCACCGCGCAATCGTGGCGATCTCGTCGTCGGTCAGCGATGGATCGTCCTTGAACTTGCGCACGCCGACATTCCGGTCGATGAACCACGGCGGCATTTCGCGGGCGGCGACCTTCTGCTTGATGGCCCGGGCCCAGGGCCGTGTGTCCTCGTACGAGAGGAGCGCCATGGGTGCAATCGATCCAGGTCGATGGCAGTTCTGGCAGGCGCGCTGAAAGATTGGAGCCACGTCCTTGGTGAACGTGACCTGGTTACCGGTGTCCACCGGGCTCTGTTCGGCGCCGTAGGCCGAAGCCCGCGGTGTCGCACCTGTCAGCAGCTGCGCCGACAGCGCGAGTCCCAGAACAATGCGGACCACGCTCATCATCGCGTCTCCGGTGGGCCCGCGGCACATTCGCCGAACGGCGCGATCGGCAACACCAGCCACCGCGGAAACCACAGCTCCGATTGAGTTTCCGGCCGCCATTATACCGTTGCCTGCTGGCACTCGACTCGCTATGCTACGGCCGACTTCAGAAGCGCGACAGAAACGGCAATCGGAGGGAAACCCATGCGTCGAACGATTCTCATGGGTGGGGCCATTGCATTAGTCGCCGGGATTGCTCTTGCTCAGCAGCCGCGAGAACGTCCCCAGCTGACGGGGCCCGAACACATTCCCGCTGCTCAACTGAAGCAGGTCATCGCCGACGCCAAACCTTGGCCTGACGATCCCACGATCCGATACAAGCGGCTCGGCTCGCGCGGCAACGACTCGTACTGGATCCTCCTGCGCGATGGGACCGGGAAGGCCGAGCAGCACGACGGGTGGAACGACATCTTCATCGTGCAGGAGGGATCCGCGACTGTTTTGTACGGAGGGCAATTACAGGGCGGTCGTCAGACGAGCCCCGGCGAAACGCTCGGCGGCGAAATCGTGAACGGCGAGCGGCGAAGGATCAGCCGGGACGACATTCTGGTTCTACCGGCTGGCACGCCGCATCAGTTCCTGATCGATCGCGGCGAATCGATCACCTACGTCACAATCAAGACCGAGCGCAAGAAGTAGGCCTGCAGGAGCCTGCGATGAAAGCATGGATCGCCTTGACGGTATGTGTGACGGCGCTGACAATCGCCGTCGCCGCGCAGGACCCCCAACACAAGTATTACCAGTCGTACGGGAACCCCGCACTCCTGGGTGAAACGTTCCTCGACAACGAGCGGATCGTGGTCCAACGTTTCGTCATCCCGCCCGGGGGCTCGGAGGGCAAGCACACGCATGCGGGGAATCAGCTCTGGATTCAAATGACTCGCGGCGAATGGACGTCGCCTTCGGACAAGCGGGTTTCGCGCATCGAAGCCGGAACCGTGGGGTGGCAGCAGGCAGCAATCACGCGCGCGGAAGACCACGAAGGCGGCACCAACGCCGGCGCCAGTCCGATCGAGCTGCTGTGGGTGACGCTCAAACCGTCCGCGCCCGCATCGTCGTCTTCCGTCGAAGCGATGAGACACTACCGCCTCGTCTACCCGAATATTCCCGGTACGTTGGTTCTCGACAACGAGCAGGTTGTCGTCCAGCGGTTCGTGGTCGCCCCGGGCCAATGGGAAGGCGTTCACGCGCATCCCGGCAACCAGCTGTACGTCCACATCAAGGGCGGTCGTTGGGCGGTCCGAACCGGCGGTCGCGAAAGCGTTTCAAGCTCGAAGACTGGCTCGATCGGGTGGTATCACGCCATTCCTCTCAGCGAACAGCACCAGTCCGGCAACGCCGGCGACGAGCCGATCGATCTGATTTGGGTCACCCTCAAGCAGTGAGGGTGCGAGCCGCGGCTCGCGACTCCTGACTCGTAACAACCGATCCGGAGGGAGGCAATGACCGAGAGGGGCCACAATGCCGCGCGGGTCGCCACGGTGCGAGCTCTGTCCGCAGCCCTGCTCCTGACGATCCCGGGTGCAATGAGCAGTCACGCCTACGCGCAGACCGCAACGGGCGGAATACGCGGCGTTGTCCACGACGAAACCGGCGGCGTCCTCGCCGGCGTCACCGTCGAAGTCGTCAGCCCGTCGCTCATCGGCGGCGCCCTGGTGGAAGTCACCAACGGACAGGGGCAATATCATCAGGAGCGGCTCCCGATCGGCACTTATAAGATCACGTTCACGCTGCAGGGTTTCAGCACGGTCGTCCGCGAAAACGTGCGCGTCGAGGTCGGGCGCACGATCGACATCGACACGACGATGGCGGTCAGCGCCGTCGCTGAAACCGTCACGGTCATGGGCGCCTCGCCGGTCGTGGACAGTCTTCACGCCGGAACGACGACCAACTTCAATCTCCAGCTGCTGCAGAACATCCCCAGTACCCGCACGTCGTGGTTCGACACGGTCGCTTTCATGCCAGCGGTGCGAACCGATCTGCAGAGCGCGAACAGCGCGACTTTCCTCCTGTACGGGTCGAACTCCGATCAGAACTCCTACCAGTTCGAGGGCATGGACATCACCGGACTCGGCAGCGGGATTGTCTGGGACTTTCCCAATCCCGACATTATCCAGGAGCTCCAGTTCGTCGGCCTCGGCGCATCAGCCGAACATGCCGGGTTCCAGGGCGGCATCGTCA
>JBKPDW010000572.1:0-5928 GCA_046728115.1 Acidobacteriota bacterium
GGGTGTGACGGCGCCTGACTCAATCTTCGACAGGTCGAGCAGCTCGCGCATCAGGCGATCGAGCCGTGCTGCATCCTCACGGCACACCTGCAGGATCTCCTGCTGCCGCTCGTCGAGCGTCCCGGCTGTCCCCTCGAGCAGGAGGTGAATCCCCATCTGAACGCTCGTCAATGGAGTCCTCAGCTCGTGCGATGCCGCGGCGATGAATTCGGATTTCAAGCGGTTGACTTCGCTGAGGTGCGTCACGTCCTCGAGCAGCGTGACGACACCCGCGAGCCGGCCGTCGTCACCCTTCATCGGCGTGGACCGGATCCGGAACGCCCGTCGCGCGCCTTCGACCGCCCACGGCAGCACCGCTACGGCGTCTTCGGACACGGCAGGCGCCTGGGCGTGGAGGACGTCGGTGACCGACTGCGCGATTCGCGGATCGCGCGTCACCACGTCGACCGACTTGCCGAGAACACCGGTCTGCACGCCGAACAGGCGTTCGGCGGCCGGGTTCATCCGCGTCACCAGGCCGTCGGCATCGGCGACGATGACGGGATCGAAGAGCGAATCGATAGTGGCCTCGGTCGTCTGCTGAGCGAGGAGGAGTTTCCCCATGTCCGAGCGGCGGAGCTCGCGGATCCGTTCCGCCATCCGGTTGAATCCGACCGCGAGGGTGCCGAGCTCGTCGCCCGACTGAATTGGAACAGTCGTATCGAGCTCACCGGACGCGAGGCGAACGGTCGCAGCCGTCAGTTCCGTCACCGGTCCGACAATCGCCCTGGACAGACTCAGCTCAATCGCGACACCTGCCGCCATCAGCAGGAGCGAAAGCGCGAGCGTCATGAAGAACCAGCGCCTAGCGATCTGTGATGCGGCGCCCGCCTTTCTCCGCATCGCCTCCTGATTCAGGCGGAGCAACGCGTCGCAAGCGGACCGGACCTTGTTGAACTGCGGTTCGAGCGACTGAAAGTAGATCGCCACGCGATCGCCGGCCATGGCGGCAAAGGCATCGAACAGGCGGTAATATTCGTCGCGTCCGCGACGAATAGCCTCGATCGCGTCGGGCTCGCCCACCTCGGTGATGTTGGCGGCCGCCTTCGCGAGCGCGGCGTCGAATCGGGCACGATGCTCGGCAACCTGCTGGCGCGCCCGGTCGTGCTGCCCGAGCAGATCGAACAGCGCTCCCGAGTCCTGTCGCTCGAGACTGTCCTTCATGTCCTGGGCCGCGACGACCGAGTCGTAGTTCTCCGCGATGATACGACTCGACACGGCGCTCATCTGGCTGAGCGTGTGGGCGCTCCATGCTCCAAGCGCGCCGAGCGCCAGCACGAAGCCCGCGTACCCGAGCAGGAGTTGCGTCCGAACTTTCATCGTTCACGACTCGCCAGTCGCTTCATCGTCGTCTGCGGATCCGGCGTTGCTCCGCATCGGTACGATCTGCACCGTCGCATCACGGACGTCGCGAAGGAATCGATCGACGATGGAGCCGTGGATGGCCAGATCCCAACGCGATCGGGCTGACTGGCCGAAAATCACGTGCGTGATACCTTCGCGCTTCGCGAAGTCGACGAGCGCGTCAGCGACACGCGACCCCTTCAATTTCACGACCTTCGCTCCAAGGTGCTGGGCGAAGCGGATGTTGTCGGCGAGCGCCACGTGATCCTCGGGCTTGATGCGGCCGGGCTCCTCCTTCGGCGTCTCGACGTACACGGCAAACCAGTCCGTGGCGAGCCGTCCGGCAATGCGCGAGCCCACGCGAAGCAGCGTTTTCGCACTGCCGCGCGACGCCATCGCGACCATCACCTTTTCGGGGATGACAGGTCGCTCGAGTCCCTGGCGCGCGCGGTATTCCTGGGCCTTTCCGGCCTGATCGGAGGCCAATTGCCGTAACGCGAGCTCACGGAGTGCCGTCAGATTGCCTTTGCGGAAGAAATTGGAGAGAGCCTGCTCGACCTTCGCGGCGTCGTAGATCTTTCCCTGCCGCAGACGCGTCCGCAGCGTTTCGACCGATACGTCCACGTTCACGACTTCGTCCGCGCGCTTCAGCACCCAGTCCGGAATCGTCTCGCGGACCCGGACGCCGGTGGTCGCCGCGATCGCGTCGTTCAGCGACTCGATGTGCTGAATGTTGACCGACGTGATGACGTTGATGCCCGCGTCGAGCAGTTCCAGCACGTCCTGATAGCGCTTTTCATGAACCGAGCCGGGAGCATTCGTGTGCGCGAGTTCGTCCACGACCGCGATCTGGGGACGGCGAGTCTTCACCGCCTCCACGTCCATCTCCTTCAGCGTGACACCCCGGTACTCGATCGCGCGCAGTGGCACCTGCTCGAGATCACCGATACGGGCGATCGTATCCGCGCGTCCGTGCGGCTCGATGAAGCCGATGACGACGTCGAATGCCTGCCGCTTGAGCTCGTGCGCGTCCTCGAGCATCTGGTACGTCTTGCCGACGCCAGGCGCGGCGCCGATGTACAAGCGAAGGCGCGCGCGCGCTTCCGACTGCACGCGCGCGAGAAGCGACTCCGCGGCGGACTCGGGCGCGTCGGGCATGCGGGCTATCGTTTCACAGGGTAGCGGTCGTCGAGGGCCAGGTTCAGCTCCAGGACGTTGACGACCGGCTCCCCGAGAACACCAAGCTGACGACCCGCCGTGTGCGCGTCAACGAGACGCCAGAGTTCGTCTTCCGGAATTCCTCGCTCGCGCGCCACGCGCGGAACCTGAAAGAGCGCCGCCGCCGGAGAGATATGTGGATCGAGCCCGGACGCGGACGAGGTCACCAGATCGACCGGCACCGGCGCCGAAGGGTTGTCCTGTCTGGCCGCCTCAACAGCCGATGTGACCGCATCGATCAGTTTCTTGTTCGTCGGTCCCAGGTTCGTGCCTCCGGAGTTGGCGGCGTCATAGCCGGTGCCCGCGGCCGACGGTCGCGAGCGGAAGTAACCTGGCGAGGAGAAGGCCTGGCCGATGATTCGCGATCCAATCACCCGGCCGTTCCGCGCGATGAGTTGCCCGTTCGCTTTGTCGCGGAACAGGGCCTGCGCCAGGCCGGTGACGGCGAGCGGGTAAGCGATGCCCAGCAACAGGGTCGTCACAGCCGTCATCAGCGTCGCGGTAACCAGGTTCTTTTTGAGATTCATCGTCTTCCATCCGTTCGCGTCCGCATCCGCCGCTCGGCTACGCCAGTCCGACCGCCGTGATGAGTACGTCGATGATTTTGATCCCGATGAACGGCACGATGATGCCGCCGGCCCCATACAGCAGGAGGTTTCTTCGCAGCAGCGCCTCTGCGCTCATCGGGCGGTACTGAATCCCTCGCAGCGCGAGCGGAACCAGGGCCACGATGATCACGGCGTTGAAGATCACCGCCGACAGAATCGCCGACTGCGGCGTCTTGAGGGCCATCACATTCAGCGTCGCCAACACCGGGAATGCAGCCGCGAACATTGCCGGAATAATCGCGAAGTACTTCGCCACGTCGTTCGCGATCGAAAATGTCGTCAACGCGCCGCGAGTCATCAGCAGCTGCTTCCCGATTTCGACAATGTCGAGCAGCTTGGTCGGACTCGAATCCAGATCGACCATGTTGCCGGCTTCCTTGGCGGCTTGCGTACCGGTGTTCATCGCGACCCCGACGTCGGCCTGCGCGAGAGCCGGCGCGTCATTCGTCCCGTCGCCGGTCATCGCCACGAGCTTCCCCTCCCGCTGCTCGCGTTTGATCAGGGCCATCTTGTCCTCGGGTGTCGCCTCGGCCAGGAAGTCGTCGACGCCCGCTTCGTTGGCTATCGATGCTGCCGTCAATGGGTTGTCGCCGGTGATCATCACCGTCCTGATCCCCAGCGCGCGCAGCTGCGTGAAACGATCCCGGATCCCGCCCTTGACGATGTCCTTCAGGTGAACAACACCCAGCGCTCGCGTTCGTTCGGCGACGATCAACGGCGTGCCGCCCGCCCGGGCGATGCGATCGACGATGACCTTCAAGTCCGGTCCCGTTGTGCCGCCGCCGGCGGTCACGTAACGCTCGATCGCGTCTGCCGCACCTTTACGGATCTCGCGGCCATTCAAATTCACACCCGACATGCGTGTCTGCGCGGTAAATGGAACAAACACGGCGCCATGCTGAGCGAGTTCGCGGCCGCGCAATCCGTATCGCTCTTTGGCGAGGACTACAATCGACCGCCCCTCAGGCGTCTCGTCCGCGAGCGACGACAGCTGGGCCGCGTCGGCGATTTCCTCCTCGGTCACGCCAGGCAGCGCGATGAACTCGGTTGCCTGACGGTTTCCCAGTGTGATCGTTCCGGTTTTGTCGAGCAGGAGTGTGTGGACGTCGCCGGCCGCCTCGACGGCGCGGCCCGACATGGCAAGCACGTTCCGTTGAACGAGCCGATCCATACCGGCAATCCCGATCGCCGACAACAGGCCGCCGATCGTCGTCGGGATGAGGCATACGAGAAGCGAGACCAACACAAAGACCGACTGGGGCGCCCCGGAGTAGATGGCGAACGGCTGCAGCGTGACGACTGCCAAGAGAAAGATGATCGTCAGTCCGGAGAGGAGAATGTTCAGGGCAATCTCGTTGGGAGTTTTCTGACGCTCGGCGCCTTCGACGAGCGCGATCATGCGATCGATGAAAGTATGGCCGGGATCGGCAGTGACGCGGATCTTGATCCAGTCCGACAGGACGCGCGTTCCGCCGGTCACGGCGGTTCGGTCTCCGCCGGATTCGCGAATCACGGGCGCCGACTCCCCGGTAATCGCGGACTCGTCGACCGACGCAACGCCTTCGATGACCTCGCCGTCCGAAGGAATGAACCCGCCCGCCTTGACCATCACCACGTCGTCCTTGCGGAGCGCGGTTGCCGGCACGGACTCGGTGCGTCCGTCTGGTGTGAGGCGGTTCGCGACGGTTTCGGTTCTGGCCTTCCGCAACGTCTCAGCCTGCGCTTTCCCTCGTCCTTCAGCCATCGCCTCGGCAAAGTTCGCGAACAACACAGTGAGCCAGAGCCAGAACGTGATCTGGATTTCGAACCCGAGTCCGGACCTGCCCGCCGCTGCGTCGGCTGCCAGGCGCGCCGTCGTTAGCACGCTGCCGACCTCGACCACAAACATCACGGGGTTCCTGGCCATCGTCCGCGGATGGAGCTTGCGCCCGGCGTCCACGATCGCGGCGCGGACGATAGTGGGATCCCAGATCGATCGGGCGTTCACGTTGGTATGCGCGGGCTTCATCAGTACACCTGGCCGCTGGCCATCAGCAGGTGCTCGACGATGGGACCCAAGCTGAGGGCCGGAAAGAACGTCAGCGCGCCGACGATGAGAATCACGCTGACGAGCAGCGCCGCGAACAACGGCGTCGTCACCGGGAATGTCCCAGGCGACGGCGGCACGCGCTTCTTGCGGCCGAGACTGCCGGCGATCGCCAGCATCGGGATGATCATGAGGAAACGGCCGATCAGCGTTGCCAGCCCGATCGTCACGTTGTACCAGCGCGTGTTGGCGGCGAGTCCGCCAAAGGACGATCCGTTGTTGCCGGTACCGGAGGTGAACGCGTAAAGGATCTCGGACAGGCCATGCGGTCCCGGATTGAGGATGCTCGACGTTCCGAACGCCGGTGCAACGACGGAGATCGCCGTCAGCACGAGAATCGTCAGCGGAAACACCAGGATGACGAGCATGGCCATCTGGACGTCGTACGCCTGCACCTTCTTGCCCAGATACTCCGGCGTCCGTCCGACCATCAGGCCGGCAATGAACACGGAGAGGATGACGAACACGAGGACGCCGTACATTCCCGCACCGACTCCCCCGAAGATCACCTCGCCCAGCATGATGTTGACGAGCGGCACGAGCCCGCCAAGCGGGGTGAACGAGTCGTGCCAGCTGTTGACGGCGCCGCAACTCGCATCTGTCGTGACGGTTGCGAACAAGGCGGAATTGGCG
>JBKPDW010000573.1:0-32134 GCA_046728115.1 Acidobacteriota bacterium
CTCCGGCGGTTTCCCACGCGGGACCACGATAGGCGCCGTAGAACGTCATGTACACGAGCCTGAACATGTAGAACGCCGTCATCAACGCCGTCGCGACGGCCACGGTCCACACGGCCTTGTTGTGCCGGAACGCCTGGTAGAGGATTTCGTCCTTGCTGAAGAATCCCGCGAACGGCGGGATGCCGGCGATGGCAAGCGTGCCGATCATCATCGTGGCGAAGGTGATCGGCAGGTACTTCTTCAAGCCTCCCATGCGGCGCATGTCCTGTTCGCCGGCCATTGCGTGAATGACCGAACCACTGCCGAGGAAGAGCAGCGCCTTGAAGAAGGCGTGCGTCATCAGGTGGAACGCACCGGCAGCGAACGCGCCGACGCCCATGGCCGTGAACATGTAGCCGAGCTGCGACACGGTCGAGTACGCCAGCACGCGCTTGATGTCGTACTGCACGAGGCCGATCGACGCCGCCATCAATGCCGTCAGCACCCCGACGACGGCGACGATCTCCATCACCATGGGGGCGTGCGAGAAGAGCACGGCATTACGGCCGACCATGTACACGCCCGCCGTGACCATCGTCGCCGCGTGGATGAGCGCCGAGACAGGCGTCGGGCCTTCCATGGCGTCGGGCAACCAGACATACAACGGAATCTGCGCACTCTTGCCCGCGGCTCCGATGAACAGCAGCAGGCAGATGGCCGACAGCGTGCCGAACTGCGCCGTCTCGACCGGCATGGCTGCTGCCAGGTTCTGCACGGCGCGGAAATCGAGCGTCCCGAACGTGTAGTAGACGAGGAAGACGCCGAGCACGAAACCCCAGTCGCCGATGCGGTTCGTGATGAACGCCTTCTTCCCTGCGTCCGAGGCGCTCTTCTTCTCGTACCAGTAGCCGATCAACAGGTACGAGCAGAGACCCACGCCCTCCCAGCCCACGAACATCACCAGAAGGTTGTCTCCCAGGACGAGCATGAGCATGAAGAAGCAGAACAGGTTCAGGTAGCAGAAGTATCGCGCGACGCCGCCGCGCGGCTCGTCCGCCATGTATGCCGTCGAGTAAACGTGAATCAACGTGCCGATGCCGGTGACGACGAGCAGCATCATCCCCGAGAGCGGATCGAGTCGGAATCCCCACGGCGCCTGGAATCCCGCATAGCCGCCGTGAGTGGCCAGTGGGATGGTCGGAATCCACTGTGCGATTACGACGTCGTACGCCCGCGCGTCGGCCGGCAGACCGAGCAGCTGCCAGAACGCCACCAGCGCGATCGCCAGAGCTATCGTCATCGTCGCGCACGCGACCAAGCCGGCCGCTCTGCGCGAGAAGAAACGGACGCCGACCAGACCGTTGATCGCGGCCCCCAGACCGGGCAAGAGTGGAATGAGCCAGATGTACCGCATGAGCGAATGGTTGAATCAGCAAATTGGCGAGTTGGTGAGTTGTCGGATCCTCCGTTGGCCTTTCATTCGCCAACTCACCCATTCGCCGGGTCCTACCATTTCATCAGATTCATCTCGTCGATATTCACGGTCTCTTTGTTGCGATAGAACGCCAGAATGATTCCCAGTCCGACAGCAGCCTCGGCGGCTGCGACGGCGATCACGAAAATCGCGAACACCTGCCCGATCGCGTCGTGCAGCTGCGCGGAGAACGCCACCAGGTTGATGTTCACCGCGTTCAGGATCAGCTCGATCGACATGAAGATGATGATGATGTTCCGGCGGACCATCACACCGATGACGCCGATCATGAAGAGCGCCGCGGAAAGCAACATGTAGTGCGTGGGAGTGATCATGATCTCTACAGTTCAGAGTTCAGAGTTCAGACTTCAGATTCATTTCAGAATTCCGACATCGAACAATCCTCTGAACTCTGAGATCCGCAATCTGAAATGTCATAGTTCTCTCTTTGCGAGCACGATTGCGCCGATCATCGCGACGAGCAGCAGCATCGAGGCGACTTCGAACGGAATCAGATAATTCGTATAAAGCAGCCAGCCTACCTGCTCGGTGTTGCCGCCTGCGGGCACGGTGGCCGCCGCCCCCGGAAGCGCTGGGCGCGCGTAGTCGTACACGCCGAAGACGACAAGCTCCGCAAGGATCGCGGCGGCCAGCCATAGACCGAGATTGCTGCGGCGATGCGGATCCTGATGCGCCTCTGGCGGGCGCTTCAAATTCACCAGCATCACCACGAACAGATACAGCACGACAATGCCGCCGGCGTACACCAGCACCTGGATGACCGCAAGAAACTGCGCGCCGAGCAGCACGTACAGCGCTGCGACGAACAGAAAATTCGCCACGAGGAACAGCACGCTGTGCACCGTGTTCCTGGTAGACACCACCAGCACGGCAAAGCCGAGAATGAACGCCGCCAGTGTGTAGAACGCTATCGCTTGGGCCATCTGCTTCGTTACAGGGGGCTGGGGCGTGGAGGATTCCAATCCCTAATCCGCACTCCCTAATCCCCACGCATACATCAACGCCAATTTCACGATCGCGGTGACGATCAGATTCGCGATCGCCACGGGGATCAGGACCTTCCAGCCGAGCCGCATCAACTGGTCGTAGCGATACCGAGGCAGCGTCGCGCGGATCCAGATGAAGACGTAGAGAAACACGAACGACTTGATCAAAAACCACATCCAGCTCGGCACGTAGTACAGGAAATGCAGCGCCGGCGTGTTCGGAAAAGGTGGCAGCCATCCCCCCAGAAACAGCGTCGTGACCACCGACGAAACGACGATCATGTTCGCGTATTCGGCGAGGAAGAACAGCGCGAACCGCATCCCGCTGTACTCGGTATGGAATCCGCCGGTGAGCTCCTGTTCCGCCTCCGGCAGATCGAAGGGGGCGCGATTGGTTTCGGCCAGGCCGCCGATCAGCACGAAGACGAACGCGACCGGCTGCGCGAAGATGTACCAGATGCCTTGGTTGTACTGCGCGTTGACGATGCTCACCATGCTGAGCGAGCCCGCCACGAGGATGACGCTGACCAGGGTCAGCGTGACCGCCACCTCGTACGAGATCAGCTGCGCCGACGCGCGAAGGCTGGCGAGCAGCGGGTATTTGCTGTTCGACGACCAGCCCGCCAGGATGATGCCGTACACGCCGACCGACGCGACGGACACGATGTAGAGCAGGCCGACGTTGATGTCCGTGATGTAGAGCGTGACCTTGCGTCCGAACAGCGTGATCTCGGGGCCGAACGGAATGACCGCGTAGACGATGAGCGCCGGTACCATCGAGATGATTGGCGCGACCGTGAACACCCACTTGTCCGCGCGGACGGGTGTGATGTCTTCCTTGATCATCAGCTTCACGGCGTCCGCAACTGGCTGCAGGATGCCGTACGGACCGACGCGCATCGGCCCGAGCCGCGACTGCGCCCACGCAATCACTTTCCGCTCGAGCAGCACCATGTAGGTGACTGCCACCAGCGTCGCGTTCAGCACGATGATGATTTTCAGGAGCGGAATGACGAAGGTGTCGATCATCGACGTCCTTGGACCCCGCTTCGTCCTTGGGCCACGCTCATCTGTCGACCTCTCCCAGCACGACGTCCAGCGACCCGATCAGCGCGACGACGTCGGCGACCAGGTGGCCGCGGACGAGCCGGCGCAGCCCCTGCAGGTTGCAGAACGACGGCGGTCGCACGCGGAACCGATACGGGTTCGTCGACTTGCCGTCGGCCACGATGAAGTAGCCCAGTTCGCCTTTGGGCGATTCGATGGCGTGATAGGTCTCCCCCGCCAGCGGCTTGATCAGGCGCGGCACCTTGCCGACGATTGGCCCCTCGGGGATGCCTTCGGTCGCCAGCCGGATGATGCGCAACGACTGACGGAACTCCTCGAGCCGAACGAGATAACGATCGTACGTGTCGCCCGCCGTACCGATCGGCACGTCGAACTCCATCTCGTCGTAGGCCGCGTACGGTTCGTCCTTCCGGATGTCGCGTGGAATTCCCGAACCGCGCAGCGGCGGGCCGCTCAGGCCGAGCGCGATCGCCTCGGGTCCGCTGATCACGCCAACGCCTTTCGTTCGCTCGAGCCAGATCCGGTTGTGGGTGAGCAGCTCCTCGTACTCGTCGATCTTCGCGCTCATGATCGTGCAGAACTCGAGAACTTTCTTGTCCCAGCCGGGCGGGATGTCCAGCGGCAGGCCGCCAATCCGCATCGAGTTGTACGTGAGCCGTGCGCCGCAGAATTCCTCGAACAAATCGAGAATCAGCTCGCGCTCGCGAAATGCGTACAGGAACACCGTCATCGCGCCGATGTCCATCGCGTGGGTGCCAATCCACAAACAGTGGCTCGCGATGCGTTGCAGCTCGCAGAGAATCGTTCGCACGTACCGCGCGCGCCGCGGCACTTCGAGCGACAGCAGCTTCTCCACCGTTTCGCAATAGCCGACGTTGTTGGTCGCAGCCGCGACGTAGTCCATTCGATCGGTCAGCAGGATGATCTGCGTCCAGTTACGGCTCTCGCTCAGCTTCTCGATGCCGCGGTGCAGGTACCCGATCACGACGTCGGCGTCCACAACCTTCTCGCCGTCCAGTCGCAGCACGACGCGAAGCACGCCATGCGTGCTCGGATGCTGCGGTCCCATGTTGATCACCAGCTCGTTGGTGTCGAACATCGCGCCGTGATGAACCGTCGGTGTCTCCATGGGCTC
Organism: Acidobacteriota bacterium; assembly: GCA_046728115.1. Taxonomy (GTDB): domain Bacteria; phylum Acidobacteriota; class Vicinamibacteria; order Vicinamibacterales; family CAVVIG01; genus CAVSWN01. The sequence goes on from JBKPDW010000573.1 coordinate 4,664, forward strand.
TGATCTATGGGCTCTGAATCTGCAATCCCACCTGTGAAATCAATCTGAAGTCTGAACTCTGAAATCTGAACTGCCGCTACTCGATATCCGCCTCGTCCCTCGCTTGGCGTAGCTTCAGCCAGTCGAGCGGGTTTTCCATCAGCAACTCGCCCGGTCCCTCGAGCGGATAGTCTTTCCGCTCGGGGAATCCCTGCCAGTCTTCGGGCATCAGGATCCGCCGGCGATCGGGGTGGCCGGTGAAATTCACGCCGAACATGTCGTAGACCTCGCGCTCGAGCCAGTTCGCAGCGGGCCACAGACCGGTCACCGACGGCACGGGCTGGTGGTCGGCGGCCTTCACCTTCACGCGGATCCGATGACGGAGGCGTGTGGAATACAAACAGTACACGACGTCGAACCGGCCTTCGGCGCGGGGCGGCCAATCGGTTGCGGTGACGTCGGAACAAAAGTCGAACAGCGCGTCCGGCGCGTCCCGCAGGTGGCGTCCCACCTCGAGCAGCTTGTCGACTGGAACGATGATCGTCCAGTCCCCGACCCAGTAGCTGATGTGCGAGACGCCGCCCGCAATCGCGCTCTGCAGTGTAGCGATGAACGCCGGAGCCGTCTTATCGGCCGGCGGCGGAGGGTCGGGAGAACCGCTCGGCGGTGCGGCTGCCGGTGGATGTGCCGCCGCCGGCTTCGCGGCGGGTGCAGGCGCCTTCGCGGCCGGCGCGGCTTCGGCGCCCGCGGCCTTTGGGGCTGGAGCCGTTTTCGCTGCTTCGGCGCCCGCGGCCGGTTTCGCCGGCACGGCGGGTTTCGCAACGGGTGGTTTCGGCACAGCCGACACGCGTGCAGCCGCATCGGCAGTCGGCGTCGGCCCCCCCGTGGCCGAGCTCGTCTCACTCGTTGTCGCAGTCTGCGCCGCGGTGGGACTCTCGGGCTTCGGCGCCGGCGGTTCGGTCCGCACGCCCGACGGCGGTGTCGCCGAGACTCCAGCGCCCGGCGAGTCGGTGCGAGACTCACCCTTCAGAGGCTCGCCTGGTACAGGACTGGGTGCCTTGTCTGCAGCCGCCGTTGGCGGCGTTTCCGGTACCTTCGGCTCGTCAGACATCACCGGGTCCTAGACCCATTCGAGCGCGCCTTTCTGCCACGCGTAGTAATACCCGACGACGAGGATGAAGATGAACACAACCATTTCAATCAAGCCGAACAACAGCAGCTTGTCGAAGATGACGGCCCAGGGAAACATGAACACGGTCTCGACATCGAAAATCACGAACAGCATGGCGACGAGGTAGTACCGGATGCTGTAACGATCACGCGCGTCGGTGACCGGTTCGATGCCGCACTCGTACGGCTCGAGCTTGACCTTGTTGAACTTCTCCGAGTGCAGCAGGCTGGAGGCTACGAGCGTGAACAGGGCGAAACCCGTGGCAACAACGACGAAGATGGCGATTGGAATGTAGGCTGAAAGCATTTGGGTGACATGCGCCGCGTGCGATGCACGCGGCTGCGGGCCAGGCCGAGCGGTTTATACCATACGGCGGCGCGGTCGCGCAATTTGCCGCAAGTGACAGATTTCAAACAGTTTTTGCATTCAGACTCAGCTTGACGCTCGTGAAAACCGGGACCTATACTGACTCGATGAGCCCTCGCCACGTCACCGCCGCAATTCTAGCCGTCACGGCAGCCTCGATCACGACGCCGCATCGCCTGTCGGCGCAGGCGATTCAGCGTTCGCTCATCGTCACCGTCATCGACGCGAATGGGGCGCGAGTGCCCGACGTGGGACCAGCAGATCTCATTGTGCGCGAAGACAACGTCTCGCGTGAAATCCTCCGCGTCGAGCCAGCCGACGAACCGATGCATATCGCCTTGCTCGTCGACACCAGCAGGGCGTCGCGCGACAACATCTCGTTCTTCCGCACCGCGCTGCCGCCGTTCGTCACGATGCTGACGAACCCGAACGAGAGCGGGAAGAAGAATCAGGTTTCCCTGATCGCCACGGGCGAACGCCCGACGGTGATCACCGATTACACGAGCAACGCCGCTGACCTCCTGCGAGGGATCAATCGGCTGTGGTCGTTGGAGGAATCCGGCGCCTACCTGCTGGACGCGATCCTCGAAACAACCCAGGGATTCAAAAAGCGCGAGGTGCGACGGCCTGTCATCGTCGCGATCACGCAGGAAGGCACCGAGTTCAGCTACCGACATTACGATCAGGTGCTCGATCCGCTCCGCGACAGCGGCGCGGCCTTCTATGCGTTGATGCTCGGCCAGCCCACAGGGTCAGTGACCGACGAGGCGCGCAGCCGAAACATCGTTCTCGACGAGGGCACCAGGACGACGGGCGGATCCCGGGAGCAACTGCTCACGCCGATGGCGCTCGCGCCCAAACTCAAGCAGCTCGGCGATCAGCTGACGCATCAATATCTGGTGACCTACGCCCATCCCGACTCGCTGATTCCGCCGGAGAAAGTCACGGTGTCGGCAAAACAGCCCGGGATGACGGCGCGCGGCACGCTCGTCCGCGATAAATTCGTGCAGGGACGACAATGATTCACCGCCTTCGTCAACCGTCCGGCGGGCTGTTCTTGCTTGCGGTTCTCGCCACTGCAGCCTCGCTGGTCCGTGCCGATTCCCAGACACCGCAGCCGCCGCCTGCGGCGCAGCAACCATTCCGGGTAGGCGTCGAGCTCGTGTCGTTGAACGTCACGGTCAGCGATGGCACGACGCGCTATGTGCGCGACCTCGCCGCCGAAGACTTTTCAGTCTTCGAGGACGGCGTCAAACAGGACGTGACGTTTTTCAACAAAACCAACCTGCCAATCGCGCTGGCGCTCCTCCTCGACACAAGCGCCAGCATGGAACCGAAACTGCCAACGGCTCAGGAGGCGGCGATCGGCTTCGTGAAGCGTCTCCGCGCGCAGGATCTCGCGGAGGTCGTCGACTTCGACAGCCGCGTCGTCGTGCTGCAGCCCTTCAGCAGCAATGGGCCGGAGCTGGAGCAGGCGATCCGAAAAACCTCTGCCGGCGGCTCGACGTCGCTCTACAACGCGGTGTACATCGCGCTGAAGGATCTGAAGAAGGTCGTCGCGAAGAACGTGGACGAAATCCGGCGCCAGGCAATCATTGTCCTGTCGGACGGCGAGGATACGTCGAGCCTGCTGCCCTTCGAGGAAGTGCTGGATCTGGCGAAGCGATCGGAGACGGCGATCTACAGCATCGGTTTGCGGGCCGGCGACGGAGCGAACAGCACGACGAAGGGATTCAAAGAGGCGGAGTTCGTGCTGCGTCAGTTCTCGATGGAAACCGGTGGCCGGGCGTTCTTCCCCAACCAGCTCGCCGATCTGGCCAACGTGTATGGCCAGATCTCCGACGAGTTGTCGAGCCAGTACACGGTCGGGTACACCTCGAAGAATCTGAAACGCGACGGCGGATGGCGCCGCGTGATCGTCCGCGTCAATCGCCCGAATCTGACGGCACGAACCAAACAGGGCTATTTCGCCCCGACAACGCATTGAACCTGGTTCCGCTGCTTTTCTACGCTGCCGCGCTGGTTGCTTACGCGTGGCATTTCGGACGTCGAACACCGATGCTCGGCAGATCGGCGACGACGCTGCTCGTCGCCGGGGCGCTCGCGCACACGTTTGTGATCGGCATGCAGACGATGGAGGTCGGGCACGTGCCGGTGGCGGGCGCGACATCGGCCATCTCGACCTTCGTCTGGCTGTTGGCGCTCGCCTACCTGTACACGGAAATGACAACCGACGAGCGCGCCATGGGCGTATTCATTCTGCCGCTCCTCGTCACGCTGCAGGCTATTCCGGCGCTCCGGCCGGGAATCGAGGACCGTGCGCCCGTGCTGCAGGGTCCACTTTTCGGCCTGCATGTGTCGTCGCTGCTCTTCGCGTACGCAAGCTTCGCGCTCGCCTGCGTGATTGGCATCACGTACGTCCTCTTGTTCAAGGAGATCAAGGCGAAGCATCTGGGATTCTTCTACGCGCGGCTGCCGTCGCTGCAGATCCTCGACCACATGAACCAGCGCGCGATCGTCATTGGCTGGATCTTCCTGACCATCGGCATCCTCGTCGGGATCGTGTGGGCAGCCCAGGCGCGCGTCGGCTACGGCGCCGGCGATCCCCGGGTGCAGGCGATGTCGCTGCAGGATCCGAAAATCTTCGTCGCGCTGGTGTGCTGGTCGGTGTATTCGTTCGAGCTGTTCGCCGCGCGGAGAATCGGCTGGGGCGGGCGCCGTGCGGCGTATCTGTCGGCGCTGGGGTTCGGCATCGTGCTGCTGAACTTCGTGCCGATCAGTTACTTTCTGACGAGGAGTCATAATTTCTAGGGGATGCGTGGTGTGGGCATTTGAGGAAGTGAGGATTTAAGGAAGTGGGGATTGAGAATGTTTCTTACATCCTCACATCCTCACATCCTCACATCCTCACATCCTCACATCCTCACATCCTCACATTCTCAAAGTTCCATCTCTCGCGCAGACGGAATGCATCTATTGCTTGTCGGAATCAGTCATCGCACGGCGCCGGTTGACCTGCGCGAGCGGGTCGACTTCTCCGCTCGTGGTATAGGCGACGCCTTGCGCGCTCTGGCCGGCCGCGGGTCGACGCACGAGGCGGTGATTGTTTCGACCTGCAATCGGTCCGAAATCTACGCCGCCTGCGACGACCCGGCGGCTACCCGGCCCGACATCGAGCGCTTCATCAGCGAGTTTCATCGCGTGGGAGCGCCGGAGATGGCACCGCACGTGTATGAGATGGCCGACTTCGACGCAGCCCGCCATCTGTTTCGCGTGGCAGCCGGTCTCGATTCGCTGGTCGTCGGCGAGCCGCAGATCCTCGGTCAGGTCAAGGACGCACACTCGACGGCATTTGAAGCGCGGACGGTTGGTCCGGTGCTGAATCGGGATTTTCACTCCTCGTTTGCCGTCGGCAAGCGTGTACGGGCAGAGACAGGGCTGGGCGCAGGCGCCGTATCCATCAGCTTCGCCGCGGTTTCCCTGGCGCGAAAGATCTTCGGCGCGCTCGAGGGACGCAGTGTGGCCGTGATCGGCGCCGGCGAGATGGGCAAGTTGACGGCGCTGCACATGAAATCCCAGGGCGTGCAGCACGTGACGATCGTCAGCCGCACGATGGCGCACGCCGCGAGGACCGCCGAAGCCATCGGCGGCGCGAGCGCCGCGCCATGGGACGAACTCGACGCCGCCGTTGGCGCGAGCGACATCGTGATCACCGCCACGGGCGCGGCGGCGCCCATTCTGACGAAGGCACGGATCGATTCGGTCATGCGTTCTCGCCGGAACCTGCCGCTGTTCATCATCGACATCGCCGTTCCGCGCGACGTCGAGCCGGCCGCCGGCGAGCTCGAACAGGTGTTTCTCTACAACGTCGACGATCTGCAGGCGACGGTCCGCGAGAACCTCGCGAAGCGCGCCAGCGAGGTCGCGCGCGCCGAATCGATCGTGGGCGAGGAAGTGGAGAAGTTCGCGGCATGGTTCCGATCCCGCGACGCCATTCCGACCGTGGTCGCCCTCCGCCATCGGTTCGAAGCCATCCGGCGCGCCGAGCTCGATCGTCTCGAATTCAAACTGACGGCGCTGTCACCCGACGTGCGCGCGCGCGTCGACGAGATCACGCACCTGATCGTCGAAAAGCTCCTGCTCACGCCAACTGAACAGCTCAAGTCGGTGAACGACGCCGAGGCCGTAAGCGCCTACTCTGAGGCGCTGACGCGACTCTTCGGTCTGAACGATTCAGACACCGAGGTCCCGCGCGAGGTGCGGGACCGGCGCGTCGAGCCCTTCACGCGCAACCGGTCCCGGTAGTTGATCAGCCAGATGAAATCGTTGCGTCTCGGCACTCGCGGCAGCCAGCTCGCGCTGTGGCAGGCTCGCGCGGTCGCCGAGCGAATCGTCGAGCGCGGCGGACCGCCTTGCGAGATCGTCGTCATCAAGACATCTGGGGATCGACTGCAGGAGGCGCCGCTGTCCGAAGTGGGCGGCAAGCGGCTGTTCGTGAAAGAGATCGAAGATGCGTTGCTGCGCGACGAGATCGACCTGGCCGTCCACAGCGCCAAGGACATGCCGGTGATGCTCCCGGCGGGCCTTGCCGTCGGAGGCGTTTTGCCGCGGGAGGATCCGCGAGATGCCGTGGTATTGCCCGTAATCGCGGATGGCTCGGGGCGCATGGCGGGTCAGGCGCCTCTGGGCCGTCAGGCATCAGCCATGCGTGATCAGCCACCAGCCATGACGATCGACGATTTGGTGGCGCGGCTCGGCCAAACGCCCTCGATCGGCACTGGAAGCGTGCGCCGAATCGCGCAGTTGACCCGGCTGATGCCGCATGCGCGCTACACGCCGATTCGCGGTAATCTCGATACCCGCCTGCGGAAACTGGACCAGGGGCAGCACAATGCGCTCGTCCTCGCGGCCGCGGGCCTGCGACGGCTCGGGTTTGGATCCCGTATTTCGTTCGCGCTGCCAGTGTCTGCGTGCGTGCCGGCACCGGGCCAGGGCATCGTGGCCGTCGAAATACGCGACGATGATGATTCGGTTCGCCGCGCGGTGGCGTGTCTCAACGACGCCGACGCTGTGGCGGCGCTGGAAGCCGAGCGCGCGCTCGTGGAGGCGCTGGGTGGTGGATGTCAGACCCCGGTCGGCGCGCTCGCGACGTCAGCTGAAGGCGATGTGCTCGAGTTGGTCGCCATCGTCGTAGCCCTGGACGGCACTCAGGCGGTTCACGGGCGGCTGTGCGGTCCGCGCACGGCCGCGCGGCAGTTGGGTTCGAGACTCGGCGCGCAGTTGATTGCCGACGGCGCCGCGGACATCCTTGCCGCTGCAACGCGCGAACACGGCGCGGTAGGAGGATTGCAGCCGTAAGCAGCGACGAACGTCGAACCGGCGAACCACGAACGTCGAACGGAATGTCTACTGTGTATCTGATCGGCGCGGGCCCGGGACACCCCGGGCTGATTACGGTCCGCGGCATGCAGTGCCTGGCGGCGGCTGACGTGGTGCTGTACGACCACCTCATTCCGGGACGCTTGCTGCGCTATGCGCGGCCAGACGCAGAAAAAATCGATGTCGGCGTTGCCGCCCCGCAGCCGCTCGAGCAGGAAGCGATTTGCTACCTGCTTGCCGAGAAAGCTCGCGAAGGCAAGACGGTCGCGCGGTTGAAGTGGGGCGACCCGTTCGTCTTCGACCGCGGCGGAACCGAGGCATTGTTCCTCCACGAACAGGGCGTGCGCTTCGATGTCGTCCCCGGTGTGCCTGCGGGCATCGCCGTGCCCACCTATGCGGGTGTGCCGATCACATATCCCGGCGGCGGCGATACGCTCACCTTCGTCAGAGGACACGAGGATGCCGGCAAATCGCGAACCTCGATCGACTGGGACGCGCTGGCCCGACTCGACGGAACGATCGTCTGTTACGCCGGACCTCAGCAGCTGCCCACGATTGTCAATTCGCTGCTGTCGCACGGTCGATCGACGGACGATGCGGCGGCCGTGGTGTACGACGGCACGCTGCCGACGCAGGACACGATCGGCGGCACGCTCAAGGAGATCGCGGACCGGCTGAAGGAGGTCGACGACCCACGGCCGGGCATTCTGATCGTGGGACGCGTAGTCGCGCTGCGCCAACATCTGCGCTGGTTCGATGAGCGGCCGCTGTTCGGCAAGCGGATCCTCGTCACCCGGCCACGCGAGCAGGCGGCCGATCTGACGGATCGACTCGAGGAACTGGGCGCCGACGCAATTGAAGCGCCGATGATCCGGACCGTTCCGCCCGATGACTACGCACCGCTCGACGATGTCTGCGCGCGCGTGGGCGAATTCGATTGGATTGTGTTCTCGAGTACAAACGCGGTGGAAGCGTTCGTGGATCGCCTGCTGGCCGGACCGAACGATTTGCGTGCCCTCAAAGGCGTGAAGTTGTGCGCGGTCGGAACGACCACAGCGGAGCAGCTGGCCCGCCACGGCCTGAAAGTGGATCTGACGCCAGGCGAATTCCGCGCGGAGGCCGTCGTGCACGCGCTTGGCGAACGCGGAGGCCTCCAGGGCATGCGAGTCCTCATGCCGCGCACCGATATCGGCCGTGAAATCATCGCGGACGGCCTGCGTAGTCAGGGCGCGGAAGTTACCGAGGTCGTCGCGTATCGAACCATCGCGGTCGACGCCGAACGCGAAGGCGAACCCGACATCTATCGCATGCTGCTCGATCGCCGTATCGACGTCGTAACGTTCACCAGTCCATCCGCGGTCCGGGCATTCGTTCGGGTCCTGGGCGACGAACCCGCGGCTGATTTGTTGAAGTCAACGGTCGTCGCGTGCATCGGCCCCGTGACCGCCGAAGCGGCCTCGCAGTGCAACATCAAGACCACTATCATCCCCGAGAATTACACGGTTCCGGCGCTAGTGGATGCTATCGTCGAGTACTTTCGGAAGGAGCGTGACGCGGAGTTGGCTGGGAACCACTGAGGGAATACCTCCACGGTCTCCATATCCGGCCGTGTCGCGCTGAGAAAACCGCCATGCCTCAGATCACCACCCACACGAGCCTCAAGCTGACGCAGCGGCTGCGCCGCCTCCGCCGGTCCGAAACGCTGCGCGCGATGGTGCGCGAGACGCGGCTGTCGCCCGACGTCTTCATCCTGCCCCTCTTCGTCTGCGAGGGCAAAGGCGTGCGGCGCGAAGTCGCGTCGATGCCCGGGGTCTTCAATCTGTCCGTTGACGAGGCCCTGAAAGAAGTCACGGCCGCGAAGGCGGACGGCGTAAAGAGCGTCATTCTGTTCGGCCTGCCCGATCACAAAGACGACATCGGCTCGGCGGCCTTCGATCCCGAGGCGCCGGTGCAGAGCGCCGTGCGGGCGATCAAGCGCGAGCTGCCGGACGTGATCGTCGTGACAGACGTGTGCCTCTGCGAGTACACCGACCACGGACACTGCGGCATCGTGATCGAGGAGGACATTGCGAACGACGCGACGGTCGGACAGCTCGTTCGCGTCGCCGTCTCGCACGCGGCCGCGGGCGCCGACGTCGTCGCGCCGTCCGACATGATGGACGGCCGAGTCGGTGCCATCCGCTCCGCCCTCGACGACCGCGGGTTCGAGCACACCGCCATCATGTCGTATGCCGCGAAGTACTGCTCGGCGTTTTACGGTCCCTTCCGCGATGCCGCCGCGTCGGCGCCGCAATTCGGCGATCGGCGATCGCATCAAATGGATCCCGCCAATGCACGCGAGGCGCTGCGCGAGGTCGAGCAGGATCTGGCGGAAGGCGCCGACATCGTGTTGGTGAAGCCGGCCGTGCACTACCTCGATGTCATCGAACGCGTAAAGCGGAGATTTGGCTGCCCTATCGCCGCGTACCACGTCAGCGGGGAATACGCGATGCTCAAGGCGGCGGCGAGGAACGGCTGGATCGACGAGCGCCGAGCCATGCTCGAAACGCTCACCGCCATTCGCCGCGCCGGTGCCGACATCGTCATCACCTACTACGCGCGCGAGGCCGCTCGGGCGATCGCGTAGAACGGCCGCCTCGGCAGTTCTATAATCCGCCCGTGAAACGAGGACCTCGTGCTCGCGTGTGCGCTGCTTCTGGCGGCCGGCCTGGTCGCTCAACTGCTCGATCGCTCGAGCGGCAGGGTGCTGACCAATCGCGGCGAGCCGCTGCGCGGCGCAGAGGTGCGGGTCGAGGCGATCTCTGGATTCGCCGGCAGCGATTCAAAGCTCACAACGTCATGAAGGGAACGTACTGAGGTGTCGTCGAAGCCGCGCCGGAAACCCGCACGCCTCGTCTTCCCAGGCATCCTTCTCGCGCTTGCCACTGCTGCTACAGTCCTTGCCCAGCATCCGGCTTTCCGCATCAAGGGCCGCGTCACGACCGAACGGGGTGCGCCGATTCCCAACGCCGATGTTCACGTCGAAGCCATCTTCGGCTACGCGGCGGGAACGTTTGCGGGCCAGCGTCAGTTTTCCGCGCAAACGAATGCCAGAGGCGAATGGAACGTGGGGGCGCTGCAACCGGGAATCTGGCTGTTCGACGTGACCGCGCCCGGATATCTTCCCGAAACGGTCGCGTTGCCGATTCGCATTCTGACGACGGTGAGCATGGGGACCTCCGGGATGTCGCTCACATGGGATCTCGTGCTCAAGGCGGTTCCGACGCCAGACGATGTGTGGGGTGAGTACCTGACGGATCTTTTGAAAGTCGCACGGGCGGGGAAGACCGATGAAGTCCGATCGTCGCTGGAACGTATGCCCCAGGATCCGGCCGCGGATTACCTGGCTGCGGCAGGCCGCGTCGCGCTGATCGCCCACGACGCCAGCCTCGCGCAGGCGCTGTTCACACGTGCGCTCGAGCGGGATCCGTCTTCGTATCGCGCTGCGCTCGGCATCGCATCCACGTTTCTGCTGTTGAGAGATTTCGACAACGCGTCTCGTGCGTTCGACGCCACCCGGAATCGCACGCGCGATAAGGACGAACAGAAGTTCCTGTCGGCGGCGATCGGCGATCTCGCCACCATCAAGGTACGTTGACGACATAATGAAAACGAGCCGTTCTTCTCGCCTCTTTGCGCAGGCGCAGCGCATCCTTCCAGGCGGCGTGGACAGTCCTGTTCGCGCATTCAAGTCGGTCGGCGCAACACCGTTGTTCATCCGCCGCGCATCGGGCGCGCACCTCCAGGACATCGACGGCAACACGTTCATCGACTATGTAATGTCATGGGGACCGCTCATTCACGGTCACGCGCCTCGCGGGTTGACACGCGCCATTGCCCGCGCGGCTCGGTTCGGGACCAGTTTCGGTGCACCGAGTCCGCTCGAGGTGGCGCTCGGGGAGCGTGTGCGCGCGCTGATGCCGTCCATCGAGCGCGTGAGATTCGTGAACTCGGGGACCGAAGCCACGATGAGCGCCATACGCGTCGCGCGAGCCGCGACGGGACGGAACGCGATTCTGAAGTTCGAGGGTTGTTATCACGGCCACGCCGACGCGTTCCTCGTAAAGGCCGGCTCCGGGGCGCTGACACTGGGTACGCCAACCAGTCCGGGTGTGGCGCATGCTGTAGCCGCGGACACCATCGTCGCCGATTACAACGACATCGATTCAGTGCGACGCGCGTTCGCGGCGAACCCCGATCGTCTGGCGGCAGTCATCGTGGAACCGATTGCGGGAAACATGGGCGTTGTGCCTCCCGCTGATGGATTCCTGCGGGAACTGCGCGAGGTATGCGACACCTACCGCGCGCTCTTGATCTTCGATGAAGTGATCTCCGGGTTTCGAGCCTCTGCCGGAGGCGCGCAGGCCCTCGCCGGCGTCCGACCGGACCTCACCTGCCTGGGCAAAATCATCGGCGGCGGCCTCCCTGTCGGCGCGTATGGTGGCCGCGCCGATCTGATGGATCTCGTATCGCCCGCCGGGCCCGTTTATCAGGCTGGCACGCTGTCCGGAAATCCACTCGCGATGTCGGCCGGCTTGTGGTGCCTCGACCGGCTGTCGCCGGTCCTCTACCGCACGCTCGCAGGCCTCACGACTCGTCTGGCGGCCGGTCTGGCCGATGCGGCGGCCGACGCCCGTGTCGCGCTACAGGTGAACGCGTTCGGATCGATCCTGACGCCGTTCTTCACTGATCGGGCCGTGCGCGACTATCGCTCCGCCGCCAGTTCCAACACGGGACGATACGCGCGGTTCTTCAGGGCCATGCTCGTGCGCGGTATTTATCAGCCGCCGTCACAGTTCGAGGCGTGGTTCCTGTCGGCAGCGCACACAGCGCGCCACATTGACGAGACGATCCGAGCGGCGCGAGCGGCGATGCGCGAGGCGGCGGGAGATTGAACTCGAAATCAGCTACCTCAGCCGGTGCGGTAAAGGCGCTCTCTAGCTGAACTTTGTTCGACCTAAATTGAATCGTCCCCGGTGATCGAAGCGGACGCGACGCAATCGTTTGGCGGCCGCCCCGTGCATCCTCTTTCGCGAGTTTGTTCCGGAAGATGTGATGAGGAGCCAAGACGACCTGTCAAAGTTGTCATACCGTGTCCAACCAGGTCATCGCCTCTACGCTTCGGTGCCGCACCCTATTCAACGAATACAGACGAGCTTGCGCGTTGGATCTACAATTGCGATCCGCATACGCACAGGGCTCGTCTGGCTTGGCGATGTGCGGGTACAAAAAATGCTCGGGTGCCTGAGCTGTGCCATCAGCCGATGTCGGCGGCATGCCTTCCGCTGAAGACGAGTTCGACGTACACACAACGGCCCCGAGGGAAGCGTCGGACAGCGAAAATGACCAATCGCTGGTCGATCCGATGCAAGACCGTATTGATACCTTCGACGAGCCTTCTACGACCTCTGAAAACGCCGTCTCGGAGGAATCTGAATACGCCGTCTCGGAGGAATCGTCAGACGACAAGATCGACTCTTCCCTGAGCTCATTTCCCGAAGAAGACTCAGCGTCGGGCTCGCCTCGCGATCAGGGTGATCCGGTCAACGACGCCGCGCGGGAGCTGGCCCTCGCCCGGCTCAAAGCGGAGACCTTGCAGATCCGCGGGACAGTCGAGAACCAGTTCTGGCCGCTGCTCCACGAGACGAAAAGCGCTCTCGAGCATTCGAGAGAAGACGTGCGGATGCTGGAAGCCGAACTGGCGCGGCTGCGGGAATTTGGCGTTGAGCTGAGCATCGACTACGAAAAGATTGCCGATGCCTGTCGCGAAAGCGAACGCCGGAGCGCCGACGCTGACGGATTCATCGACGCGCTCGATGACCGGCTGAAACAGGCTCACGAACTCGCCGCCGAAATCGAGAAGAGCACGCTCGAGCGTTCGAGCGAAGTGGCTCGCGCGCTCGAGGGTGAGCTGGCACGCCTGCGGGAACTCGGCACACGGTTGACCGCGGACTACGAAATGCTCGCCGACACCTGTCGCGAAAGCGAAAGGCGGAGTGGCGCTGCTAGCGCCTCCATCGATGCGATCGGAGAGCGGCTGACCAAAACGGCCCAGGCTCACGAACTCGCGGCACAGGTCGAGAGCAGTACTCTCGAACGGTCGCGAGATGCCGCCCGCGCCCTGGAGCTCGAACTGGCGCGGCTGCGGGAGCAGGGCCTTCAGCTGACTGCGGACTACGAACGAATCGGAGACACCTGCCGCGAAAGCGAACGGCGGAGCGCCGTTGCCGCTGCCTCGATCGAAGCGATCGAAGATCGGCTGGCCAGATCCACGCAGGCATACGAACTCGCCGAGCAGATTGACGCGAAGCTCGACACACTGCGTGCTCTTGCCCACGAAGTGGATCGCGCGTTCTGTGCAGTCACCGCACACAAGGAGCGTATCGCCGAAGATCTGGCGGAAGCCCGACGGATCGCGGATCTGGCGTGGGACGTCGACGAGCGGATGGTCAAGTTGGAAGAGCACGATCGCAGACTTTCGAAGGCGGAGCACGTGGTCGGCCGACTGGCCACCCGCGCCAACGACGCGATAACGCAGTTCGAGCAGCAGCTCGGCGCTCTTGAAGGCCGCCGTCAACAGGTCGACGAGAGCTTCGCTGCGGTAGCCCGGTTGGATGACCTCGTGTCCTCGTTGGAAGCTCGGACGAAGAGACTGGGTGAACACGCCGCCGTCCTGTCGAGAGACGAACAACCGTCCGGCCGCTCGACCGGCGTCGGCGGTAAGACCCAGATGGCTCCGCTCGTCACCACCGCGAAGCTGCACGTCGGCAGAATCCACCGCGGCCTCATCGACGCCGCACAGTGGATCCGGCGGATTCCCGTGGCACCGGCGCGAGTACGAATGACGCGCGAGTGGGCGCTTGGGCTGGTCGGCGTCGCTGCCCTCACTCTTTTTGTGTTGTGGCAGCATGAATCCTCAGATCCTGCGATGGCGAGACAACGGGAGGCGGTCGCACAATCAGTGCTGGTCAGCAGATCACTGACGCCGGCCCAGTTCACGATTCCACGACTCGCCTCGGCCAGGCTGTCGGATTCGAGCGCGGGACAGGCGACCGGTGCGGCCCGTTACGCTCAGTTCGCGGCCCAGGGACCGGACAGTGCCGCTGGGCGACCACAATCGTCGCGAAAGCCTCGTCCAACGGTCGTGCGTCTGGCGCCGCCGATGCCAGGTGCGCAAGCGACCAACGGCGTTACCGATTCGGCAACCGAATCATTCATTGGTGACTTGTCGGTCCAATCCGAGCCTTCCGGCGCTGTAGTGTTCGTCAATGGACGGCGCGTCGGCGAGACTCCGCTGGAGATCACGCGCCTGCGTGCGGGTTCGCATCTTCTCAGGATGGAGCGGCGCGGCTACGACCCGTGGACCGCCTCCGTCCTCGTCACCGCTAACAGGCGCACACCTGTGAGCGCACGGCTTCAACCCGATTCGGGTCGCTGATTGTCTGCTGCTTCTGCAGGGACCGACACGATCCGTCGGCGGACTGCTGTCACCGTCAGTATCCTGTAAAACAGTTCAGACATGGCTCCAGGCGCGGGCGCTGCGCCTTGACTTCGACAATGAACCGCTTGCGAGCCGGCTCGTCGGCGCCGTCGCGTTCGAGTCGCGCCATCAAATGGTACAGAGCTGGCTGCATGTTCGGAACACTATCCAACGCGCGGCGCGTCAGTTCGGCCGCATCGCCGTACCGCCCTGTATTGGCATACGCTTCGATGAACGGCAACCACTCGGTTCCGTCACTGGTCGTCAGACCAAGCTTCCGTGCCTCGTCGCCGAGGCGCGCGACCTTCTGCCAAAGCTCCATCTGCCGGAACAATTCGGCTTTCTCGAAGTAGTAGCACCAACCATGCTCAGGCTCTGGACCCATGATGTCGCGAGGGGGGAACCTGGAGGGAGCATCGGTCCTCAGGTCGATGCGATCGACATGTGAAGCGGCCGCCGCCGCTCGCTCCACCGGGTGCAATTGCGGTAAGTCATCGCGTGTGACGTCCACGACGCGTACGCAACTCGGTGGGGAGAAACGGACGACCAGACTGTTGAATGCCAGACCCTCAAAGGAAAGAGAGCGATGGTTCCGCTTCATGTATCCATCGCTCGTGAGACCGCGAAGCCGTACGATGTACGGCTCGTCCGTCACGGGCAGCAGTTCCTCCGGTAGATTGAAGAACCAGTAATCGAGCCTGGGACCTGCCTGTTCTGGCCCATAAAGAAAGTTGAGCGTCGCCGTCAACGAGTCGTCGTCGTACCCGACGGCAGATTGACGCTTCAAAACGGCCGTACCCGGTTTGAGAGCAGGTGCGCGCCAGCTGAGTTGCCAGAACAGGGCTTTCTGCTCCGTCCAGTTTTCCCGATAGAACCGCGCATTGCGCATGTGGTAACCAATAGCCAATGCGACTGTGACACCCAACACAATGACTTGCTGCAGGCGCGTCTTGATTACCAGAACGAGGAAGGCTGCGAAGAAGACCGAGGCTCCGAACATCGTCGCCAGCGTGAAACGATTGAATGTCGTCTCCAGTTCAATCGTGTGATCGCCAAACCAGACCGGCAATGCGCCCACGAACATTCCAAGCAACCCGACGCCAACAGCCTGTTTCGCCCACGTCGCTCGGTCGCCTTCAGCAGCAGCGCTCGCCGCATCGTCGTTCGATCGCAGTCTCCAGAGATACAGAGCAACGCCGACACCACCGATGAATACGGCCAGCCATCCGGGAGGACGACGGTCGAACATGTCAGGACGAAACGTCTGGCCCCAGGCCATTAAACCGGACTCCACTACGTCCTTGAACGCGATGAAAAAACGGCTGGCGATTTCGTGCAAGGGATCGGCGGCAATCTTCGACAGAAAGAGCGTGGCATCTGTCGCGGGCCGGATGCTTTTGAACACGAACAGACGCCAGATTAGATACATGCCCGTCATCATCAGATACGGAGAAGCGATCGCCAGCGTGCGTCGAAGGCGTCGCCGTACGTCTTCTGTCTCTTCGCCTATGACGAGCCACAGGAATACCGGTCGCAATATTTCCAACCCGAAAAAGTATTCAGTGATCATGAGGCTGAAGGCTGCGGATGCAACCGCCAGGGGCGTCAGCACCCAGAACCATCGTGCGCATCGCAGCGCCAGAACCATGGCACCAATCGACAAGAACGAAAAGGTCAGCGGAAGGAACGCGGACTGTCCATAGATCCACGAGAGCGGCAGGAACGTAAATCCCGGATATATCGCGAACAGGAGCGCAACGGAGGCAATCTCGGTGGTCCTGCGTGGCCACATGGCGCGGAGGCTCCACCACAGCGCAACGGCACTGAACCAACGAATGAATAGCGTGAACACGTGCCACCGAAATGGCACTTCACCCAACAAGGCCGAGGTCCAACTGAATATCCAGCCCTGGAACGGCCGATCGAAGGCCGCAAAATCCAGCAGTCCAGGTTTTCCAAGCGAGTGCCAGACCCAGACAGCGGCCCAGTCGTCCCTGTAAAACCCTAGCGAACGTATGAACACTCCGTAGCTGAGAAAGCAGACACCGAACAGCACAACAGGCATCATCCGCACGTGGAACAACCTGTCCAACATCCTGTTCAATATCGTTGGCAAGGCTTCACCCATTTTGGTACCGCAGGTTTTACGAATGCTTCCCGGTGGCTTTCTCTTTCCGTAGGCTCCACCAGACCCGGGGAACATCCGCTACGGCACCAAAGAGAAGGCTGAGCCGAATCCCGCTAGCGCGCCCAACTCGACGCTCACTGACTTCAACCGGGAACTGTACGATCCGATAACCGGCGCGCGCGGCTCGTATGAGACGTTCTGCCTCTGAAAACGGTGACTTGGAAACCAAAGCGAAACGTTGGATGATTTCGCGCCTCACAAGCTTTACGGCTCCGGCGTCAACTGTGCGCACGCCGAACAGTATCAAGGGAACGAGGTTGAAAACCCACGAAACAAGCCGGCGCCCTAAGCCATACTGCTTGTTTACTCGACTCGCAACGATGATGTCCGCATTCGTTGTCAAGGGAAGCATGTCAAAAAGAATCGCGGTCCTCCATTGACGATCAGCCGCGTTGAGAAATACAAACTCCTTGGTCGCGGCCGACTGCAGATGCTCGAACGTTGCGCGGATGCCCAGGTTGCTCGGATGGTCCAGCACGCGAAGATTGGGAATGCGAGACGCGACGTCCCGGATGATGGCTGGGGTGTGGTCCTCTGACCCGTCGTTGCAGACGATGATTTCGTACTCCAACGCGGATTCAGACAGCAACGCGTAGGCCTCTTGAAGGACGTCTCCTATCGTTGCCTCTTCGTTGTGTGCCGGAAAACAGACGGTCACACTCGGCAAGGTCATACGAGCAGCCTGTCTTCGCGCTGACAGTGCCTGGCATCAAACAAACATTCGTTCTCAAGCACGCGCGCTGTTGGCGACGCCGTCGGCTACAGCGTTTTTCAGTTCCGTGTAGCGTCAGGCCTTCGGTCTTGGGCCTGGGCACTGAGAGCCATCGCCGCGCACTACACCGATCCGAACCCGCTGTCGCGGTGCACGGCAACTGATTATGGCTCAGGTGTGACCGGGTGAAGGCAACAGGCGGATTGCGGTCGATGCTGTGTCGGACAGCATGTTCGCAAAACGGGGCCGCAGCGGCCCCGTCCTGGCTATCTGTTGAGCTGCAATGCCGAATCGAGTCTTACGCGCAACACGGTTCCCGGAGGCAACTCGACGTCTTTGCCTTCGGTTGCGACGATCGTTCCACCCCCACCGATCAGGATGCCGGCGAGGGCGCCCTTCGCGCCACCAAGAATCGCGCCGATGATCGCGCCGGCGCCTGCGCCGATTCCGATCTTCCCCACTTCTCCCTTGATGCCTTCGCTCTCGAGGGCCTGCGTCACCGTCGCGTGGATCGGGTACGAGCGCCCGGCGATTGTGATCTGATCGAACGCCACAGTCAGGCTGCCTTTCCGATCGGTGCGCGTCGCCTTGTTCACCGAGCTGACAATGCCGCGCATCACCGATCCGGCGGGTACGATCACGCGGCCGCGATCGTCGTTCAAATCCACCAGCGTCGTCGCCTCGATGCGATCTTCGACTTCAGCAGTCTTCGAGCTGAGGGGACTCTGCAGTCGGACGTCGAATTCCGTCCCAGCCGGAATTTCGTCGGCTGTGATACGACCCGTTGACTGCGCGGAGTGCCTGTCGTCGTGGATCGTTCCGGAAGGTGGCGGCGGTGTGTACCCGCCGGCCGAATCGCCGCGCGCTCGGCTCCGGATGTTTTCAATGCGGTCGCGGAGATCGATTAATTCGTTCTGCGCGATCGGCTCACGTTTGCGAACCTTCACTTTCAGGTAGATTGCCTCGTCGCGCGCATCGTCCAGTTCGGATTCGAGCTGCGACGCCAGCACGTTGTCGCGGGCTCTGACCTGGATCAATTCGCGCGACACCTGATAGATGGTGTCCTGCAGTTGTTGCACATCGGCGCTCGTAACCTGGACGTCGCCCTGGGGAGCACGAGGACGGATCTGGGCGTTCACCGGGACCGCAAGCGCCCATGTGAGCACAAGCCACAGGGGTGCGCCAAGTCTCAACAGTTTCACGAATACCCTCCAGAGGATGTCATTGCAAGACTAGTTCCTAACTGGAAGCGGCATTTCTGAGGGCAAATTTCAGAATTCAGATTGATTTCAGACTTTGGAGACACTCGTCTGAACTCGATCCGATCTGAAGTCTGAATCTGAAATGCCGAGTTCAGCTTACCGCCACGGCATCAGACGCTCGATCCAGCTGATTCGGGTGAGATCGTTGTAGATGACGGTCACCATCAGCACCATCAGGACAACGAAGCCGGCAAGGAGCATCTTCTCCTTCATGCGGATGCTGAAGTCGCGCCGTGCGACGCCCTCCATCGCCATGATCGCAATGTGACCGCCGTCGAGGACGGGAATGGGCAGGAGGTTGAGCAGACCGAGGTTCAAACTGATCGACGCCATCAGCCCGAGGAGCGCAATCCACCCGAGCTGGGCCGATTCTCCGGACATCTGCGCGATCGCCACGGGACCCATCAGCTGCTTTGGCGACGTTTCTCTCGTGATCAAGCCCCAGACGGTCTGAAAGATCAGGCCGGCGTACTCGATGTTCTTCGTGACGCTCATCGTGACGGCTTCGAGCGCGCTGGGTTTCACGCTCTTGAACGCATCCTGAATGTGAATGCCGATCCAGCCGTTGTCGCCGTGCTTGACGGTCTGGACGACGACCCGCTGCTGCACCCCGTCGCGCAGCACGAGCAGCGTGATGGCCTGATTCGGCTTCTTCGCGATCGCATCCCGCAACTGCGAGGAGAAGGTGATCGGTTCGCCGTCTACAGCGAGAACAACGTCGTTGACCTTCACGCCCGCGCGTTCGGCTGGATCGCCTTCGACGAGCGACGGCACGTGCGGATGCACATTGGGGAACACGCCGATGTCGCCGATCTCGTACTTGGCTGCCGCGCTCTGGACCTCGGGCGTGACCTTGGTGGTGATCTCGGTGCCGTCACGCATCATGCGGATCGAGAGCTCACGATTGGGCCGCGTACCGACGGTCAGCAGGAACTGTTCCCAGGTGCTCACCTCGTGGTCGGCAACGGCAACGATGCGATCGCCCGGCCGTATGCCGACACGCTCTGCCGGCGAACCTTTGGCGACGACGCCGACGACTGCCGGCTGATCCTCGTACGCCGGAACCTGGGCACCCTGGTACAGCACGACGGACGTCAGCACGAAGGCCAGGAGCAGGTTTGCCATCGGTCCCATGATCAGGACCTGGAACCGTTCCCACTTGCTCTTCGACAAGAATTCGTCCGGCCGCTTGACGACGTTGCCCTGCTCGTCGCGTTCGATCTCCTCGAGGCTCTCGCCGGCCATCTTCACGTAGCCGCCGAGCGGCAACGCACCGATGCCGTACTCCGTATCTCCACGGCGGAAGCTGAGGATGGTGGGGTTGAATCCAAGTTGAAACTTCAGCACGCGAATGCCAACGCGCTTCGCGGCGAGAAAGTGTCCAAGTTCGTGGACGAACACAAGAACGCCGAGCACGAACGCAAATGACAAAAGTGTCGTCAAACTAGAGACCTCATACCTTTAATTGTATCCTGCGGGCGATTTCCTCCGAGAAATCCCGGGCCCAACGGTCAACGGCGCGCACCTCCTGCAAAGTGCGGACCTCCGCCGGAGCGTGGCCGTCCATGGTTGCCTCGATGATCTCGGGGATGGCCGGGAAGGCGATCTGCCCATCCAGGAACCGCGACACCGCCACCTCGTTGGCGGCGTTGAGCACGACGGGCAGGCTCCGCTCGCTGTCGAGGGCTCGATACGCCAGCCGGAGACACGGAAAGGCGTCCGTGTCGGGAACGTCGAAATCCAGACGGCCGGCACGCACCAGGTCCAGGGCCGGCAGCCTCGTCGTCCAACGATCCGGATACGAAAACGCATACTGAATCGGGAGTCGCATATCGGTCACGCCCAGTTGTGCGATGACGGATCCGTCGATCAACTCCACCATCGAATGCACCACCGACTGGGGGTGGATGAGCACCTCGATCTGATCGGCGCGGGCGCCGAACAGCCAATGAGCCTCGATAACCTCGAGTCCTTTGTTCATCAACGTCGATGAATCGATCGTGATCTTCCGCCCCATCCGCCAGGTGGGATGCTTGAGCGCCTCGTCGGCGGAGACGTCAGCGAGATCCTTGGAGGATCGGCCTCTGAACGGTCCGCCCGACGCCGTGAGCAACAGGCGACGCATCTCGGACCGCGAGCGGCCGTGCAGGCATTGATGGATGGCATTGTGCTCGCTGTCGACCGGCAGAATCGCGACGCGTTGCCGCGCGGCAGCTTCCGTCACGATTCCACCGGCCATTACCAGCACTTCCTTGTTCGCCAGCGCGATCGTCTTGCCGTCCTCGATTGCGGCGAGCACCGCCTCGAGCGCTTCAGTGCCGCTCGACGCGCACAGCACGAGATCGGCATCTGGATGCGACGCGACCGCGATCAGCCCATCCCTCCCCGCCCCCGCGATGGACATCCCGTCGCACGTGGCCTGCTGTCTCAGGCGATCGATTGCCTCGCCGCTCGCCATCGCCGCGATTCGGGGTCGATACCGTTCGATTTGCTCGGCCAGCAGCTCCGCGTTCTCGCCAGCGGCGAGGCCAATTACCTGCACGCGATCGCCGTACGCATCGACGACGGCCAATGCGCTCTGGCCGATCGACCCGGTCGAGCCGAGGATGGAAATGCGCTTCATCGCGGCGCGAGGCTCGCGGTTTCCAAGGTTCGGGGGTCTGCGAACCTGCGAACCTCACTGTCAGACATATTTCAGCACCACGTAATAGATCGGCGCCGCAAACAACAGCGCGTCGATGCGATCGAGAACGCCGCCGTGGCCGGGGATGAGCGTGGAGCTGTCTTTCACGCCCGCGCTTCGCTTCAGCATCGATTCGAACAGGTCGCCGGCGATCCCAAGCGCGCACAGCGCCGCGCCCACGATGGCGCGCAGGGCGATCGGCATTGTCGGCAGCCACCACGCCCCCGCGACCGTCGGCACCAGGGCGCCGCATATGAAACCGCCGATCGCGCCTTCAATCGTTTTCTTGGGGCTGATCGCCGGCGCGAGCGGGTGGCGGCCGAATGCCCGCCCGCTGTAGTACTGCGCCGTATCGCTTACCATCACGGTCAGGAGCAGCAGGAACAACGCTTCGCGGCCTCGAAGCGCACGTAACGCCACCATGGCGCCGATGGGCAGGCCCAGGTACAGCATCGGGAACACCGCGGCAGACGCGCGCGAGAGCGCATCGCGATCACCGCGCCACGCGATCATCGACACCGACGCGAGCACGACTGACGCCGTCATCAGAATGGCGTCCAGCGCGATCGCCGTTCCGACCACATCGTCGCCGATCCATCGCGTTGAGGTGACGCCAATCGAAGCCAGCATCGTCGCGGCCCCGGTGGCGACGGTCGGGATCGGCACGCCGGATGCGCGCGCCAGCCGCGCATACTCGACGAACGCCAGCAGCAACAGCGTTTCCGCGACGGCGAAGAAAAGCGCCGGCGGCGCGAACCACACCACGCCGACCGCGATCGCGATGAGCCCTGCGCCGCTGATTACGCGTGTCATCGGATCGTGCGCACGCCCGCACGCTTGCCCGCCAAGCCAAGGTTCGAATCGATAAACGAGCCTGTTCTCGCTGCGGCGGGGCTCGAGGTGAAGCCGATCGAACGACGGCGGTTCACTTTGCGCCGATCGCCACCGCGGACGGCTTGATCCCGCCGTAGCGGCGATCGCGCTTCTGGTAGGCCACGACGGCTTCGAGCAGATGACGCCGCCGAAAGTCCGGCCACAGCGTTTCCGTCACCCAGATCTCCGAATAGGCGATCTGCCAGAGCAGGAAATTGCTGATCCGCATCTCGCCGCTCGTGCGAATCAGGAGATCCGGATCTGGCTGCCCCGCGGTGTACAGGAATCTGCTGAAGCGTCGCTCGTCCAGTTCCTCGGGTTGAACACCCTCGGCAATCGCGCGCCGCGCTGCGTCCACAATCTCGGCGCGCCCGCCGTAGTTGAGCGCGATGTTGAACAGCATTCCCTTGTTCGCAGCGGTTTTGCGAATGCCGATCGCCAGCTCGTCCTGAACGTCAGGCGCAAGCTCGTCGGACCGGCCGATCACGCGAAACCTGATGTTGTTGTTCAACAGCGTGCTGAGCTCGAGGCGGAGGTAGCGCTTCAGCAGCGTCATCAGCGTGTTTACTTCGGTGCGCGGCCGCTTCCAGTTCTCGACCGAAAACGCGTAGAGCGTGAGGACGTCGATGCCCAGCCGCGCCGAAGTCTCGACCACCTCGCGGACCGAATCGATGCCGGCGCGATGCCCCTCGACGCGCGGCAGATGGCGCTGCGCGGCCCAGCGACCATTGCCGTCCATGATGATGGCGATATGGGCAGGGAGCTGCTCGAAATTGACCCGGCGCGCCAGCGTTTCGTCGGGCGACCCCGGCGGGATCCAGGCCAGGAGCTGCTCAAGCGACATTACATTTCCTTGGAAACCTGGGAAAGTCGTGATTGTACAAGGGGTTCGCGTACAGCCGCAAGAAAAGGCCGCACATCGCTCGACGTCAGTAATCGATGCGCGTCAGAAACAGGCCCTCGGCTGGCGCCGTGCGTCCCGCCGCGGAACGGTCGCGCGACGCGAGCACGTCCTGGATCCATCCCGCGGATCGCCGGCCGCGGCCGATTTCGACCAGCGTGCCGACGATGGCCCGGACCATGTGGCGCAGGAAACCGTCGCCGGTCATTTCGCAAACAACCAAAGATCCGGGAACGGCGCCACCACGAAGATCCCCGACGAGATCATCGGACAGCGAGGTCACGGTTTCTCGCGATTCCCGCCTTCCGATCGAATCGATGCCCTCCGTCGTGTTGCTCTTGAACACGCACGACGTCAGGATCTCACGCTCGGTTGACGTTGCGTCGCTCCCCGCCGCCTGGAAGGCGGCAAAATCGTGGCGGCCCTTCAGCATCTCCACTGCGGCGTGCATCGCGGCGACGTCCAGCGTGTCGACGATGTGCCATACGTATCGCCGCTCGAAGGGGCTGACAACGGCGCCGTTCCAGATGCGATAGCGATACGTCTTGGACCGCGCGGCGAATCTGGCATGAAAATTTGGCGCAGCGCTTTCCGCTCTCACGACGCGGACTGTCTGGGGCAACCGCGCGTTGAGCACACGCGCGACCACTTCCGGAGTATGAACGCCGCGCAGGGTGAAGCCCGCAACCTGGGCCAGCGCGTGCACTCCGGCGTCGGTGCGGCCAGCGCCAGTCACGGCGACGTCTGCGCCATCGAGCTCGCGCAAGGCGTCTTCGATCAGTCCTTGTATCGAGACGCCGGATGCCTGCCGCTGCCAGCCCACGAAGTCGGTACCGTCGTACGCCAGCGTTACTTTGAAAGATGGCATTTCAGAGTTCAGACTTCAGAGTTCAGAGTGATTTCAGGATCACATCGTGAACTCAATCCTCTGAAACCTGAACTCTGCAATGGTCAAGTGGCCACTGGCCGCGAGCCAGGCTTCGCCACCGGCAAGCCATTCGCGCAAAGGGGACACGCCTGAGGCTCATAGGTCGGCAGGTCGATTTCGAGCAGCGCCGCAAACGGAACGTCGAATTGCGCGGCGGCCCTTGTTTGGCCGCGACGATCGACGATCGCCGCCGCACCAACCACCTGCCCGCCCGCCGCCCGCGCCAGCTGCATCGTCTCTCGCGTGGATCCGCCGGTGGTGAGAACGTCCTCGACGATGAGCACGCGGTCCGTCTCTGCGATCAGAAAACCGCGTCGCAGCGTGAGCGCGGCGTCCTGACGTTCCGCGAATTGCGCCCGGACCCCCAATGCTCGCGCCACCTCATGGCCGATGACCACACCCCCGAGCGCCGGCGAGAGCACCATGGTTGGACGAAGATCCCGCGTGCGATCGGCGATCGCGCGTCCAAGTCTCTCGGCATGCTGCGGATGCTGGAGAACGAGCGCGCACTGGAGATAACCCGAGCTGTGAAGACCGGACGTCAGGCGGAAGTGTCCCTCGAGCAGGGCGCCGGATCGGCGGAACAAATCGAGGAGTTCCTCGCGTTCCATCAGCAGTGAGACAAACACTCGCCGCCACGGGGGCCACTGAGGACACGAGGAGAATCCTGAACGGCAGCCGGATTTCGCTCCGTGTCCCCTGCGTCCTCTGTGGTGAAGAGGTGATTTGGCAGCACGGTTTTCAGCTTTCAGTGCGGGGTTTGTTCTTCAGGTTCTCCTCGAACAATTTCAGGATTCGCTTGTACTCGTCGGCCCAGCTCGTCGCCTCCTCGAAACCGTGGTTCTCCACCGGGAATGGCGCGACCGACCAGTTCTCCTTGCGCAGCTCGATGAGACGCTGGACGAGTCGCACCGTATCCTGGAACAGCACGTTGGTGTCCACCATGCCGTGGCAGATGAGCAGCGCACCCTTCAGTCCTCCTGCGAAATAAATCGGCGAGCTCTTTCGGTAGACCTCCGGATCGGCCTGCGGCTCGTTGAGAATGTTCGAGGTGTACCCGTGATTGTAATGCGACCAATCGGTGACCGGCCGCAGCGCAGCGCCCGCGGCAAACGTGTCCGGCGAGGTGAACATCGCCATCAGCGTGATGAACCCGCCGTAGCTGCCGCCATAGACGCCGATGTGCTTCGCATTGACCTTCTGTTTCTCAACCAGGTACTTCGCGCCGTCGACCACGTCGTCGAGATCCTTGCCACCCATGTACCGGTAGATCGCGGTCCGCCAGTCGCGACCGTAGCCGGCACTCGCGCGGTAGTCAGGATCGAGCACGACGTAGCCGCGGGAGGCCAGAAGGTTGTGGAACATGTATTCGCGGTAATAGCTCGCCCAGTACTTGTGGGCGTTCTGCGCGTAACCCGCACCATGCACGAACACGACGGCTGGCGCTGCCGGGTCGCGCCGCGCACCCATCATTTCGGGCGTGAACAGCCGTGCGTATACGTCGACGCCGTCGCGGGTTTTGTAGGTGATGAGCTGCGGATCGACCCATTTGAAGGACCGCCACTCCTCGGTTGGCGTCGTCGTCACCTGCGTGGCGGTTGCGCCCGCGCGGTTCGACATCACATACACCTCGTGCGGTTTGTTGCTGTACGAGTGGATCAAGCCGATCGTGCTGTCGTCTGGAGAGACCTCTCCCGCGTTGCCGCCCGTCATCGACGTGAGCTTCGTCCGGGGCCCGCCGTCGATCGCCACGGAGTAGAGATGCCGCTCGCCAGGGTGCACTTCCGTGCTGGTGATGTAGAACCGGGTGCCATCGGCCGAGAGCGTCGCCGATTCGATCTCCCACTTTCCCTGCGTCAGCTGACGCGGGGTTGGGTCTGCCGCCGTGGCGTCGACGCCGTACAGGTGCATCCAGCCATCGCGCTCGGAGAGAAACCACAGACGCCTGCCGTCGGGCAGCCAGCCAAACGACGGATCGTTGGGGCCGAAGCCTCCCACCTCGCGCACCCATGCCTCATCGTGCAACGCGTCGATGACGCGAGTCGCGCCCGATTCAGGATCCACCGTCACGAGCCAACGGTCCTTGTTGTCGCCGGCACGAACGTGCGAGACGGCGATCGCCCCGTCCTCGGAGAATTGCGGCATCCCCCAGCGCGCGTCGCGAGGCGTCGGTTTTCCGTGATCGCTTTGATCGCCATTTGAACCGTCGCTGGTATCGCTCTTCGGGCGGATCGTGCCAGCAAAGTCCGATTTCGCTGTGACGGACTTTCCCGTCTCCAGATTCAAGACCACGAGCGTGCGTTTGTCCTGCGCGTCGCCAACATAGGTCCGTGCGGGAATGTCTTCGGTGTAACTCGATTCGGTCACGTAATTCGGCACGTTCGGCCGCTTTGCGCCTTCGGATCGTTCCGTCACTATGATGAAGACGTGCTTGTCGTCTGGAGCCAGCTGCAAGTCGGTGGCGGATTGCCGGTCGGCCAATTCGTACTTCGGCAGCGCGCGCGCTTTTTCCTTCTCCTCTGTCTTCTTCTTCTTCTCAGCCTGGATGCGCGTGTGTTCGATCAGCTTCTGCTCCTCGGCCTTGACGAACTTCTGGCTGTCGGTATCGCGCGGATCGCGTTTGCGCGGCGCGACGTCCGTGAGCTGCAACACCCCGGAAGCACCATCGAGCGGGACGAGGAACAGATTGTTGTCGCGGACGAATGTGACGGCCGATTCCTTGCGCGCCCAGCGTGGCGTCGATTCCGCGCCGGTCGTGCGGATAATCTGGCGTCTCATGCCGCTCGTCGAATCGAGAAGCACGATATCGCCTTGATCAGCGAACAGCACGCGACGATGGGCCTTGTCCCAGACGCCGCCGACCGGGGGCGCGTTCCGGCGCTCGTCGTCATTCAGCTTCCTGAGGCCGCTGCCGTCGCCTCCCACGACCCACGTGGAGGCCTCGTCTTCTCCAGGCCGCCGCCATTCGAAGTAGAGGCGGGTTGAATCGCCAGACCACCGCAACCCGGTCTGCGGATAGCCGACCAGCTTGGGCCCCCGCATGATGCTGTCCACGGTTAACGAAAATGGGACGCCGGCTCCCGCCAGATGAGCCGTTATTGCGACAACGACCAGACCCGCCGCGACTACGCCACGTGTCGAAATGCGCATGAAATCCTCAAAAAAGGGCGCTCATTATACAATCGCTTGAACCGGAATTCCCCGCCGAACGTCTACTAAGAGTTGATCAACGAACCACCTAGAGGAGTCAGTAATGCGCTTGCGAACTTTCATCATCGCGTCCGCCCTGCTCGCCACGTCGGTCTCCGCGGTTGGGCAGACAAGTCAAGCTCCGTTATCCGCTTCGCTGGAGGCAGCAGCCAGGAACGCAGCGGCGCAACAGCAGGTTGGACCGGTGCGCCAGTTGTCGATCGACGAAGCGGTCAAGCTTGCGCTCGAGCAGAACCTCGGCATCCGCATTCAGCGCTTCGACCCGCAGATCCAGGACGTCGGGATCGTGCAGGCCAAGTC
>JBKPDW010000574.1:0-5813 GCA_046728115.1 Acidobacteriota bacterium
CCACCGTCAACAGCGGCCGCATTCAGATCAATCTGAAGCCGCTGGACGACCGACACCTCAACTCGAACGACGTGATCCGCCGACTGCAGCCGCAGCTCGCGAAGGTGGAAGGGGTCATGCTGTTCATGCAGCCGATTCAGGACCTGACCGTTGAGGATCGCGTCAGCCGCACCGAGTTCCAGTACAGCCTCGAGGACGCGGACCCCGGCGAGCTCGCACTATGGGTTCCCCGCCTGGTGACGCGACTTCAGACGTTGCCGATGCTGCGCGACGTGGCCAGCGATCAACAGAACGACGGGCTGCGGACGACACTCGATATCGACCGCAACACTGCATCTCGCCTCGGCATCACGCCGCAAATGGTTGACGACACGCTCTACGACGCGTTCGGTCAGCGCCAGATCTCGATCATGTTCACGCAGCTGAACCAGTATCGAGTCGTGCTCGAAACAAGCCCCGCTTTTCAACATGGGCCTGAGGACCTGGCACATGTCTTCGTGAAATCGGCGGCTGGTGGGGCGGTGCCACTCAGCGCGTTCACACACGTCGTCACATCGAACGTGCCCCTGTTGATTAACCACCAGGGTCAGTTTCCCGTCGTGACCGCGTCGTTCAATCTCGCGCCCGGCGCTTCGCTCGGCGAAGCGGTTGACGCAATCGACGCCGCAAAACGCGACATCGGAATGCCGGCCAGCGTTCAGGCCGGTTTTCAGGGGACGGCGCAGGCATTTCGGGCATCGTTGGTGAATGAGCCGCTGCTCATCCTGGCCGCGATTGTGACGGTCTATCTGGTTCTCGGCGTCCTCTACGAGAGCTACATCCATCCGCTGACGATTCTCTCGACGCTCCCGTCGGCCGGCGTGGGCGCCCTCGTCGCTCTGATGGTGTGCCGCACCGAGTTCAGCATCATCGCGCTCATCGGCGTCATCCTGCTCATCGGCATCGTCGAAAAGAACGCGATCATGATGATCGACTTCGCGCTCGAGGCGGAACGCACCGAGCATCGTTCGCCGCTCGACGCGATCTTTCAGGCAGCCCTGTTGCGCTTCCGGCCCATTGTGATGACGACAATGGCTGCGCTCCTGGCCGCCGTGCCGCTCGCGCTGGGCACGGGCACCGGGTCGGAGCTTCGCCGTCCGCTTGGCATCGCCATCGTCGGCGGCCTCATCTTCAGCCAGCTCCTGACGCTCTACACGACGCCAGTTGTTTACCTGGCGTTCGATCGCCTGGCGAAACGGCTGACAGGTTGGAGCAACGTCGAGTCCTCGCCCACGCTTCGCCCGGCGGAGGGTGCGTGAGCGTCTCCGCGCCCTTCATCAGGAGGCCGATCGGCACCACGCTGCTGACCGTCGCCATCGCGTTGGCCGGCGCGATCGGCTACGTCTTTCTTCCCGTCTCGCCCCTGCCCGAAGTGGAGTTTCCGACCATCCAGGTTTCTGCGGGATTGCCCGGCGCGAGTCCGGAAACGATGGCCGCGTCTGTCGCAACACCGCTCGAGCGCCAGTTCGGGCGCATCGCCGGCCTGAACGAAATGACGTCGACGAGCTACCTGGGATCGACCCAGATCACGATGCAGTTCGATCTCAGCCGCAATATCGATGCGGCCGCCCGCGACGTACAAGCAGCAATCAACGCCGCACATGGACAGCTTCCGGCGAATCTTCCGAACAATCCTGGATACCGCAAGGTGAATCCCGCCGACGCCCCCATCATGATGCTGGCGCTGACCTCGGACCGGGTCGACAAGGCGCACATCTACGACGTGGCCTCTTCAATCCTTCAGCAGAAGATCGCGCAAATCCCCGGGGTCGGGCAAGTGACGGTTGGTGGCGGCGCGCTGCCGGCGGTGCGCGTCGAGATCAACCCCACGGTTCTGAACACGTATGGTCTCGGTCTCGAGGACGTCCGCGCTTTTCTCGGAACGGCGAACGCAAATCGCCCGGCAGGCGAACTGGCGAACGACCAGCGCGCGTGGTCTCTCGGTACGACCGATCAGCTGCTGAAAGCGAAGGACTACGAACCGCTGGTCATCGCATTCCACAACGGCGCGGCGCTGCGTCTCGGCGACGTCGGCACCCTGACCGATTCGGTTGAGGACGTTCGAACGGGTGGCCTCGCGAACGGCAAACCCGCCGTACTGGTCATCATCAATCGCCAGCCCGGTGCGAACGTCATCGCAACGGTGGACGGGATTCAGCGTCTGCTCCCTGAGTTGCAGGCGTCGATCCCACCGGCGGTCCGGCTTTCGGTGATGTTCGATCGCACCACGACCATCCGGGCGTCGGTCCGCGATGTGGAAATCGCGATGGCCATCTCCGTCGTGCTCGTGATTCTCGTCGTCTTCCTGTTCCTGCGAAGTGTGCGCTCCACGATAATCCCGAGCATTGCCGTACCGATCTCTTTAATCGGAACGTTCGGCGGAATGTACTTGCTCGGGTACAGCCTCGACAACCTGTCGCTGATGGCGCTCACGATCGCCACCGGCTTCGTCGTTGACGACGCGATTGTCGTCATCGAGAACATCACGCGACATCTCGAGCGTGGCGTGCCGGCCTTGCAGGCGGCGCTCGAAGGCGCGAAGGAAATCGGCTTCACCGTCATCTCGATCAGCGTGTCGCTCGTGGCGGTCTTCATTCCCATTCTGATGATGGGCGGCATCGTTGGACGGCTGTTTCGTGAGTTCGCCGTCACGTTGTCGCTGGCCATCATCGTCTCGATGGTCGTTTCGCTGACCGCAACACCGATGATGTGCGCACGACTTCTGCGGACGCATGACGACGAAACCCACCGCCGTCTGTATCGCGCCAGCGAGCGGACCTTCAACTGGATTCTCGGCGGGTATGAGCGCTCGCTTGCGTGGGTTCTCCGTCATCAACCGCTGACAATACTGGTCACGATCGCGACCATGGCCGCAACGGCCTGGCTGTACGTCATCGTGCCAAAAGGCTTTTTCCCGCAGCAGGACACCGGCCGTCTGATGGGATCGATACAGGCTGATCAGGACGCGTCGTTTCAGTCCATGCAGCGACGCGTGGCGCAGTTCGTCGATCTCGTGATGAAGGACCCGGCAGTTGACACCGTCCAGGCGTATGTCGGCGGCGGTGGCGCGCAGAACACCGCTCGCATGTTCGTCAACCTGAAGCCAATGGGCCAACGAACCGTAACAGCCGATCAGCTGATTGTACGGCTGCGACGACGGCTCGCCGAACTGCCCGGAGCGACACTTTACCTGCAGTCTGTGCAGGATCTCCGAATCGGCGGCAGGGCCAGTGCGACCCAGTATCAGTACACCCTGCACGCCGACAGCGTAAAGGACCTGAACACGTGGGCGCCGCAGGTGCTTCAGAAGTTTCGAACCCTGCCACAGCTGGCAGACGTCAACAGCGATCAACAGACGAAAGGACTGGAAGCATCCCTCGCCCTCGACCGGCAAACGGCATCGCGCCTCGGAATCACGTCACAGGCGATCGACGACACGCTCTACGACGCGTTCGGCCAGCGGCCGGTGTCGACGATGTACACGCAGCTGAATCAGTATCACGTCGTCATGGTGGTCGACGCGAAGTTCTGGCAGAACCCGGACGGCCTGCGCAGCATCTACGTCCGCAGCACCAACGGCGGCCTCGTGCCCTTGAGCGCCTTCACGCGATACGAGCCCGCAACCGCACCGCTCGCCGTCAACCACCAGGGGCAGTCGCCTTCGGTGACTCTGTCGTTCAATCTGCCCCCTGGCACGGCGCTCGGCGATGCCGTGACAGCGATCGAAGCGGCCGAGCGCGAGATTGGCCTGCCGCCTGGCATTCAGGGCAGCTTTCAGGGCGTGGCGCAGGCGTATCAGGCTTCCCTTGCCAGCCAGCCCGTGCTCATTGCCGCAGCGCTCGTGACGGTTTACATCGTGCTTGGTGTGCTCTACGAAAGCTACATCCACCCGATCACGATCCTCTCGACGTTGCCGTCTGCCGGCGTCGGCGCTCTTATCGCATTAATGATTTGCCGGACCGAGCTGACCGTCATTGCACTCATCGGCATCATCCTCCTGATCGGGATCGTCAAGAAGAACGCCATTCTGATGATCGATTTCGCGCTGGAGGCGGAACGCAACCAGGGGAAATCGCGAGAGGATGCGATCTTTCAGGCGTGCATCCTGCGCTTCAGGCCGATCACGATGACGACGATGGCAGCGATGCTCGGCGGGCTGCCACTGGCGATTGGCGTGGGGACGGGATCCGAATTGCGGCGGCCGCTCGGCATTGCGATCGTCGGCGGTTTGCTCTTTAGCCAGATGCTGACGTTGTACACGACACCGGTTGTGTACCTGTACCTGGATCGCGCACGTCTCTGGTGGATGAACCTTCGCCTGAATCTGCTTCACCCGCGACTCTCATCCGCTGGTGAAACGTTGCGATAGAGTCGCGCGCGCATCCAACGGCAGCGTGGACGGCCCAACAGGTGCGGGAAGCTTTTCCATGAGCCCGCCGCATCCTTCAACCGACGTAAGGACGACGTGCACGACGCTATTCCGCCACGCCCTTCTCTCGCAGGATGTTCCACACCTTTTCCGGCGTAATCGGGATGTCGACGTGACGAACGCCGAGATGGGCGAGAGCGTCGACGACGGCGTTGGCGATTGCCGGAGGCGCGCCGACGGTGGCGGACTCGCCGACGCCCTTGGCGCCGAGCGGGTGATGCGGCGACGGCGTCACCGTCTTGTCGGTTTCCCACTGTGGCGTCTCCATCGCCGTCGGCAGCAAGTAGTCCATGAAGCTGCCGCCTTGAATGTTGCCGGCTTCGTCATAGCTAATCTCCTCGAACAGCGCCGGCGCCATCCCCATCGTGAGCCCGCCGTGAACCTGGCCGTCCACGATCATCGGGTTGATGATGTTGCCGCAGTCGTCGACGGCCACGAACCTTCGAATCTTCACCGCGCCGGTTCCGCGATCGATGTCGACGACGGCGATATAGGATCCGAACGGGTAAGTCAGGTTCGGCGGGTCGTAGTAGTTGACTGCCTCGAGGCCCGCCTCCATCCCCTGCGGGTGATTCGTGTACGCGGCAAAGGCGATCTCCTGGATCGTCTTCGACTTCTGAGGCGCACCTTTCACCGAGAACTTGCCGGGCTCCCAGACGAGATCGTCCTCGCTCACCTCGAGCAGATGCGCCGCGATCTTTTTCGCCTTGTCGCGGATCTTGCGCGCCGCCATCGCGCCGGCGGCGCCGGCGGTGGGAGTCGATCGGCTCGCATACGTGCCGAGGCCGTACGGCGCCGTGTCGGTGTCGCCTTCCTCGACTTCGACATGCGCGGCAGGTATGCCCAGCTCCTCTGCAATGATCTGCGCATAGGTCGTCTCGTGCCCCTGGCCCTGCGATTTGGTGCCGAAGCGCGCCGTGGCCTTGCCGGTGGGGTGCACGCGGATCTCACACGAGTCGAACATCTTGATCCCAAGAATGTCGAAGTGCTTCGAGGGCCCCGCGCCGACGATCTCGGTGAAGCTCGAGATGCCGATGCCCATCAGCTCGCCGCGCTGGCGCTTCTCGGCCTGTTCCTTTCTGAGATCGGCATACCCGATCTTGTCCATCGCCTTCTTCAGGGCCGCGGGATAGTTGCCGCTGTCGTACTCCCAGCCGAGCGCCGAACGGTACGGGAACTTCTCCGGCGGTATGAAGTTCTTGAACCGCAGGTCCGCCGGGTCCATCTTGAGCTCCTGCGCCAGGACGTCGACCATGCGCTCGATCGCGTGCACCGCTTCGGTTACGCGGAACGAACAGCGATAAGCGATGCCGCCCGGCGGCTTGTTCGTGTACACGCCGTCGAC
>JBKPDW010000575.1:0-3062 GCA_046728115.1 Acidobacteriota bacterium
TCGGAACGGGGAGCGAGGCGATCCGATCCAACGTGA
Source organism: Acidobacteriota bacterium (assembly GCA_046728115.1). Lineage (GTDB taxonomy): Bacteria > Acidobacteriota > Vicinamibacteria > Vicinamibacterales > CAVVIG01 > CAVSWN01. The sequence goes on from JBKPDW010000575.1 coordinate 37, forward strand.
TCGTCGGGCGCGGTGTATACAAGTCGACCGACGCCGGCCGCACATGGCAATCCGTGGGGCTGAAAGATGTCGGGCAGATCGCCCAGGTGAAGATCCATCCGAAAAACCCCGACATCGCGTACATCGCGGCAATCGGCAATCCATTCGGCTGGGGGCCGGAGCGCGGCGTTTACCGGACGAAAGACGGCGGCAGAACATGGCAGAAGGTGCTGTTCATCAACGAGCAGACCGGTGCGGTGTCGATTGCGATCAACTGGTCGAATCCCAACGAGCTCTATGCCGGCGGCTGGCGCGCGCAGCGAAAGCCGTGGACCATCATCAGCGGCGGTCCGGCGAGCGAGGGCGGCGTGTACAAGACAATCGACGGCGGCGATCGCTGGACGCGCGTCGGCAGCGGGTTGCCCGACGATCTCATCGGAAAGGTCTGGGTGGACGTTGCCCAGTCGAATCCGAAGGTCGTCTACGCGCAGGTCGAGGCGTTGGGGTCGAAAGGCGGGCTCTATCGAACCGCCGACGGCGGGTCGACCTGGACCCTGGTGAACAACAGCCAGACGTTACGCGCCCGCCCTTTCTACTTCAACAAGGTGTTCGTGAATCCCAAGGACGAGAACGATGTCTACGTCACCGAGTTGAGCTTCCATCGGTCGACCGATGGAGGCAGGACGTTCACGACCGTGCCGACACCGCACGGCGACAACCACGTCGTCTGGTTCAATCCCGACAATCCGCGAATCTACATCGAGACTAACGACGGCGGCGCCAACATCACGCAGGACAACGGCGCGACCTGGTCGTCGCAGAACAATCAACCGACGGCCGAGATGTACATGGTGGACGCGGACGAACAGTTTCCGTATCTCGTGTACGGACCGCAGCAGGATACCGGTAAGAACATCACCGTGCCGAGCCTGCCGCCGACATCGTGGGGGTTCGACGATCCCCGTCAGCTGTGGTATCCCGCTCCGGGATGCGAAAGCGGCCAGGTTCGGCCGATTCCCTCGGGCAAGATCGTTTACGGTGATTGCAAGGGCGAGTTCGGGCGGATGAACATCGCGACCGGACAGGAACAGTCCTACTGGATCAATCCGCAGCAGCGCTACGGCAAGAATCCAAAAGACATGATGTTCCGCTTCGTGCGCCAGTCACCGATCGAAGTGGACGCGCACAACCCGAACATCGTGTACCACGGCTCGCAGTTCGTGCACAGGAGCGTGGACGGCGGCGTGCACTGGACGAAGTTCAGCCCGGACGTGACGGCGAACGGTCCCGAGGGTCACGTTACGTCCGGCGAGCCGATTACCCGCGACATGACGGGCGAGGAGGTGTACGCGGCGCTGTACTCGATGCGCTCGTCGCGTCTCGAAGCTGGCGTGTTCTGGACGGGATCGAACGACGGACCGGTGTGGGTGACGCGCGATGCAGGCAGGACCTGGAGGAACGTGACGCCGGCAGGTCTGTCTCCCGGCGGGCGCGTGCACACGATCGAGGACTCGCCGCATCGCCGAGGGTCGGCGTACGTATCGGTCTACCGGATGTACTTGAACGATTTCAAACCGTATCTCTACGTGACGAACGACTACGGGCAGCACTGGACGCTCTTGACCGACGGCACGAACGGCATTCCCGCTGACGAGCCGATGCACGTCGTGCGCGAAGATCCCGAACAGGAAGGATTGCTGTACGCCGGCACGCTGCAGGGCGCGTACGTCTCGTTCGATCAGGGCAAGCACTGGCAGTCGCTGCAGCTGAATCTTCCTGCGACACCCGTGACCGACATCAAGGTCCATCACGCCGATCTGGTCGCATCGACGATGGGGCGGTCGTTCTGGATCCTGGACGACGTGGCACCGCTGCGGCAGTTGGCGGCCAGCGTGACGAAGCCGTCACGTCCGCGGCCGTCGGATGCTCCCGCACCTGCCGCTGCACGAACGGACACGAGACCGGTGGCAACCGACGGCCAGGCGTCGGCTCCAGCACCAAAGGCCGAAGCGCAAACGGCGCAGGCGGCGCCGAGAGCGGTCGCCGCCAGGCCGTTCATCAAACCGTTCGACGGTTCGAATGTTTTTCTTTTCACGCCGACGCCTGCGTATCGCATGTATTACCGGCCGACGCGCGGCGTCGACCTGCCCGAGTATCCGGCCGTCGGCGCGCGGATCGATTACTTCGTGGCCGCGCCGTCCGGAACGGTCACACTCGACATTCTCGACGCCGCGGGCAAGGTGGTCCGAAGCTACTCGAGCGAATCCCGAGGCGCCGCGCCGGCGGGTCGTGGCGGCGGCCGTCGAGGAGGCGGGCTGCCGTCCACATTGCCGACGAAGACCGGCATGAATCGTTTCGTCTGGGACCTTCGCTATGCGGGTGGGCCTGCCGGCGGCGGCGACGGTGAGGGCGGCGGATTCAGCGGCGGTGGACCGATGGTCCCGCCCGGGATCTATCGAGCGCGGCTGACCGCCGGCGGCGTCACGAAAACCGAATCGTTGACGGTGAAGATCGATCCGCGCATCGCGAAGGACGGCATCACGGTCGCCGATCTGACCGAGTTGACGAACTTTTCGCTGAAGGTACGTGATGCGATTGCCGAGGCCCGCCAGCTGTCGCAGCGCGTGCGTCAGGCGCTCGACGCCAAGAAGGGCGACGTGAACGCGCTGCAAGGCGTCTGGGATCGCCTCGTGACAAAGCCGGGGCCCTACGAGGATCAGATGTTCATCGACCAGATGTCGAACGTGGCGCGCGAGGTGGGCGGCGCCGATCAGAAGGTCGGCGCGAGCGCGTACGAACGATTCAATCAGCTGATGAAGGACTGGGCGGCGATCAAAGCGGACGCCAATAAAGCGATGCAGTGATCGATTCGAGAATTCGCCAAATTCTCGCAACCTGCGATCGTTGCTATTTCGTCGGGACTCGCGCCTTCAGGTCTGCGAACCAGTTCAGCACGACTTGGATCTGTTGTGTCAATGTCTGGTCCACGCCAGCAAACCCAACCCCCACGAACCGCCCATCCGGCAGAATGTCGTACGGTCGCGGAC
>JBKPDW010000576.1:0-17120 GCA_046728115.1 Acidobacteriota bacterium
GCCGCTCCATTGTTGCTTCTTGTCGAGACGTGCCCCGGCTAATTGCCGCCTTGAACCGGACGAGACAGCCCTTCGTCCAAAAAAACAGACCGCCGGTCAGAAAAGGTGTGCGGCGCGCGGATTTCCCGGCGATGATTGGCCCGCGCGAGCCTGCTTCGGTGGGACGGTAAACGATGCTCAGCGTCAGAAACCTGCGAAAGACCTTTGGCTCCCTGGTTGCCGTCGACGATGTGACGTTTGCGATCGACAGCGGCCAACTCCTGGGTCTGCTTGGTCCCAACGGCGCGGGCAAAACGACGACCGTGTCGATGATCGCGGGACTCCTGACGCGCGACCGAGGCGACGTTCTCGTCGAGGGCCAGGCGCTCAGGGGCGATACCGATCCGGCAAAGCGCCGCATCGGCATGGTGCCGCAGGATCTTGCATTGTACGAGGAGCTGACCGCGCGCGACAACCTGCGCTTCTTCGGCGCGTTGTACAGCTTGTCCGGCGCTGCACTAAAGAATTCCATTGCCAGCGCGCTCGATTTCGTCGGCCTCTCCGATCGCGCCGGCGATCGCGTCAAGACGTTCAGCGGCGGCATGAAGCGCCGGCTGAATCTCGCCGCCGGCCTGCTGCACGATCCCGACATCCTGCTGCTGGACGAGCCGACGGTCGGCGTGGATCCGCAGAGCCGCAATGCGATTTTCGATAACCTCGAGATGCTGAAGCGCCGGGGCAAGGCGCTGCTCTACACCACGCACTACATGGAAGAAGCCGAGCGGCTGGCCGATCGCATCGTCGTCATCGATCACGGGCGCGTGATCGCGAACGACACCCTGGAGGGACTGCAGGTACACGTGGCTGCCACGACCGGCGGGCAGGCGACGCTCGAAACGGTATTTCTGACGCTGACGGGAAGGAGCCTGCGCGACTGATGGTCACACCACTCGTGGCGATGGTCCGGAAGGACCTGCAGCTGTTTTTCAGCGATCGGCGCGCGGTGATCATGAGCTTCGCCGTGCCGATCGCGATCGCGTCGTTCTTCGGCTCGATTTTTTCGGGGCCGAGTCGCAACAGCGAACCGGCGAAGATTTCGGTTGCGTTCGTCGATCAGGACGAAAGCGCAATCTCTAAAGCGATTGTCGCCAGTGCCGGCGCCGACAAGAACCTCAAGGTCACCACGCCGGCGATCGAGGACGCGGGCGAATCGGTACGCCGCGGAAAGCTCAGCGTGGCAGTCATCATTCCGAAGGGATTCGGTGACGCTGCGGGAAAAGCATTTTTTGGCGATGCCGAGAAACCACCGCTCGATCTGCTTTACGATCCGTCGCGCGGCGTCGAGGTAGCGATGGTGCGGGGCATCCTCACCGAGCACGTGATGCAGGCCGTGAGCAGGGAGATGTTCGGCGGCGAGCAGGGCCGTGCGCTCATCCAGCAGACACTTCCCCAGATTCAGGCGTCCACGATGCCTGCCGAGCAGAAGCGGGCGCTGCTGGAGCTGCTCACGTCGGTCAACAACTTCTACACGCAGCCGTCCGGCGATTCGAAGAAGGGCTCCGGACCGCGCGGCCTGACGATGCCGTACACGGTCCACGAGGAAGCGATGACGTCGGGTGAAAACGTCGCGTACAACGGCTACGCGCATTCCTTTGCCGGCATGGGCGTGCAGTTTCTCCTGTTCGCCGCGGCGAATCTTGGAATCGAAATCCTTCTCGAGCGGCAGCGCGGGCTCTGGAAGCGTCTCAGGAGCGCCCCTGTCTCACGCCTGACCCTCCTCGGCGGCAAGACGGCAAGCATGACGATCGTCTCTTTGATGACGCTGCTGGTGTCGTTTGGCTTTGCGATGGTCGTGTTCGGCGTCCGCGTGCAGGGCAGCGTCGCGGGGTTCTTCGGCGTGGCGCTCGCCTGTGCGCTGATGGCCGCGACGTTCGGGCTGCTGATCGCCGCGCTCGGCAAGACGCCCGCGGCGACGCGGGGGGTGACGACGCTCGCGGTGCTGATGATGGTGATGCTTGGCGGTGCGTGGGTGCCGACGTTCATCTTTCCGGCATGGTTGCAGCGGGCGACCCTGGTCGTCCCGGCGCGCTGGGCCGTGGACGGGCTCGACGCGATGACCTGGCGCGGCATCGGCTTTACCGGCGCGCTGATGCCGACGCTGATGCTGCTTGGATTTGCCGCCGCGTTCTGGACGGTCGCTGTGACGCGTTTCCGATGGGAAGAGGCGTAGGGAGTTCCTGTAGCGCCATCAACTGGTCCAGCGACAGACGAATTCGAGATTCCATCTGCTCTGCCACGACGTCGAAGTGCCTGCGTGTAGCTTCGCCTTCTGCGGCAATCTGTTGCTGCAGCTCGACGAACTTGGCGTCCACCTGGGCAAATCGCTCGTCGACTCTTGCGAATCGCTCGTCGACTTTCGCGAACTGCTCGTCGACTTTCGCGAACTGCTCGTCCATCTCCTTTTTCAGGTCGCTGAGCCGCATGTGTTCCAAATCCTACCATCGTCGCCATCGGTGGAGGCGCCGCTTTGCACAGAAACCACGGGCTGTCGAATACAGCCACTTTTGCGAGCGTTGGCCGCGCAGCAGCCGATTGACCTAAGATGGCCAGCATGAGACAGCATCTTCTCCGCGCCGCCACGGCTGCCACTGTAGTCGCTCTGCCGGTGATGGTTGCCTCCCCGTCTGCGCAGCGGGATACGGTGTCAGATCGTGCCAGGCAGCTTCACGATCGCGCGATCGTCGTCGACTCGCATGACGACACGACGCAGCGATTGATCTTCGACAAGGCGTTCAAGATCGAGTTGCGCAACAAGGACGGAAACATCGATATCCCACGCATGCGCGACGGCGGACTGGATGGGTTGTACTTCTCGATCTGGGTGCCGAGCGACGTGACGGGGCCGCCGGCGGTGAAGCGCGCCATGGACCAAATCGATGCGGTGCGCGAAGCGGTTCGGACCCATCCGAACGATCTTGTGTTGGCTACGACTGCGGATGACGTCCGGCGCGCCGCGTCGGAACACAAGATCGCAGCGCTGATGGGAATGGAAGGTGGCCACATGATCGACGACGATCTGGGGCTGCTGCGGAATTACGCGGCGCTCGGCGTCAGGTATCTGACCTTGACGCATTTCAAGAACAACAACTGGGCCGATTCCTCCACCGACAAACCGGCTCACAACGGGCTCACGGCATTCGGGAAGGATGTCGTTCGCGAACTCAATCGGCTGGGCATGATGGTGGACATTTCGCATGTGGCCGACAAGACGTTCTACGACGCGCTGGCCGTGACCACTGCCCCCGTCATAGCTTCGCATTCCTCGTGCCGCGCGATCGTCAACCACCCGCGCAACATGACCGACGACATGCTGCGGGCGCTCGCGAAGAATGGCGGCGTGGCGATGATCAACTATCACGCGGGTTTCCTCAGTGAAGAATTCCGAGTGGCCAGCGAAAAGAAGAACGGCAACATCGTGGCCGCGATGGCCGCGATGTCCAAGAAATGCGGCGGGAACGAGGCATGCACCACGATGGAAGGCGAGCGGATCGACCACGAGGCGATGATCAAGGGCGACCTCCCGAAGGTGACGTGGGAGAAGATCATCGACCATATCGATCACGCCGTGAAAATTGCGGGCGTCGAGCACGTCGGCCTCGGCTCCGATTTCGACGGCGCCACGATGCCGCTCGGAATGGAGGATGCGTCGAAATTGCCGAAAATCACCGATGCGCTGCTGCAGAAGGGCTACAGCGACACAGATATCGAGAAGATTCTCGGCGGGAACATCCTGCGGGTGATGGAGCAGGTCGAGCGCGCTGCGCGAGGGCTTCGCGGTACGAGCACGCGTCGATGATTTGTCGCAGAGCGACCGCCGAGCCCTCAGAACCCGCAACGAGACTGGGTCGGCGTGTTCAGCGGGTCCCGCGTTGATCGGCGTGGACCTCGTTTCACGAGATTCGATGTGACGCGTACGGCGGACATCGTCATCATCGGCGGTGGGTGCATGGGTGCGAGCGTCGCCTATCACCTTGCGCGGCGCGGTGTCACCGACGTGGTGCTTGTCGAGCGGGAACGGCTGCTCGCCAGCGGGTCGACCGGACGAAACGCGGGTGGCGTACGCCATCAGTTCTCGAACGCCGCCAACATCAGGCTGTCGCTCGAGTCGGTCACCCTGATGGAACGCTTTGCCGACGAGGTCGGACAACCGATCGACTTTCACCAGGACGGCTACTTGTTTCTATTGTCGTCGCTGGCAAGCGTCGAAACCTTTCGTGCGAACGTGGCGCTGCAGCGAAGTTTGGGCGTCGACGTGCAATGGCTGAACGCGGCGGAGGCTGTGATGCACGCGCCGGGCCTTGACGTGGATGGCGTGATCGCTGCGACGTTCTGCGAGCGCGACGGCATTGCGGATCCGAACGGCGTCACGATGGGATTCGCGAAGGCCGCGCAAACCGCCGGCATCACCATCGAGCGCGACACCGAGGTGACTGGGATACGCGTCGTTGCCGGCCGGATTGCCGCCGTCGACACGACACGCGGCACCATCGACACGCGTACGGTGGTGAACGCGGCTGGCCCCTACGCGCGATCGGTCGGCGCCATGGCGGGTGTCGACGTTCCGGTGGATCCGTATCGCCGGCATATCTTCATCGCGCAAGCGCCGAACGTCGAACCGCGCACCTCGAACGCCGGACCGCGACGCGTCTGGAACGTCCCCGCGTCGCACGTGATGGTGATCGACTTCGACTCGACGTTCTACTTTCACCGCGAAGGCACAGGCGTACTCTTTGGTATGGGCGATCCTCACGAATCGCCGACGTTCGACACAACGGTGCAGTGGGATTTCCTGCCGCAGGTGATCGACGTGGCGGTCAGGCGGCTTCCGGCGCTCGCCGACGCATCCGTGTCGCACGCCTGGGCCGGTCTGTACGAAGTGACGCCCGATGCGAATCCGATCATCGGGGAGGCGTCGGCGGTCCGCGGCCTGTTCCTAATCAACGGCTTCAGCGGCCACGGATTCCAGCACTCGCCGGCGGCCGGTCGTATCCTCGCGGATCTGATTGTCGGCCGCGATCCGGGGTTCGACGTGACGCCCTTCGCGCTCGAACGGTTCGCTCGGACGGGCGTCGCCGGCGAACGGTACTTCGTGTGAGCAGACCACATGCAACTGCGAAGACGAGAAACACGACGAATCAGGATGTTCACGTGACGACAGGCTCGCCACGACCGCGGACATCGAGAGCACAGCGGGGTTCAAATCTCCACCAAGAACCACAGTGTTCCTCCGTGTACCCTCTGTCCGCCGCGGGGTAGAGGTAATTTGCACCTCTTGGATCATGTTGCTTCAGCTGAAGACCTGTGTGGTGCGATCGTGGGAAACCTCCGACGTCGAATCGCTCACACGCTACGCCAACAACCATAAAATCTGGCTCAACCTGCGCGATGCGTTTCCGCATCCGTACACCAGACAACACGCGCGCGAGTTCATCCGCGCGACCCGCCAGCGCACGCCGGAGACCACGTTTGCGATCGCGGCGAACGACGAGGCCATCGGCAGCATCGGGTACGTACTTCACCCTGACGTGGAGCGCGTATCGGCCGAGATCGGGTACTGGCTCGCTGAACCGTTTTGGGGCCGCGGGATCACTACCGAAGCGCTGCGCGCGGTCACGGAGCACGCCATTGCGTCCCACGGATTTACGAGGGTTTATGCCCTCCCGTTCTCCTGGAACACCGCCTCATGTCGCGTGCTGGAGAAGGCCGGTTACGTGCTCGAAGCCCGGCTGCGTCGCAGCGCCATCAAGAACGGCGCCGTGACGGACCAGATGCAATACGCTTTCATCGCACCCGAATGACTTATAGTGAACGGCGCAAAGCAGGGGGAATAGGGATTGGGGATTTAGAGATTGGCTTCGGGATTAGAAGGAGCTGGCATCATGATCCGTCGCGCTTTTCCGATTCTGCTCGCCGCGCTCGTCATCGTGCCCGCCGTTGCGCGGACGGGGCAGCTGCCGGTTTTCTCGCCGACATACCAGCAGCGCGGCGTGGGCGCAAAGGCGCCCGACACGTATTTCCCCGATCGCTTCGACTGGCAGCACAAGCGGCCTGAAGACGCCGGCATGAACCCCGCGTTGGTGACCGAAGCGGTGCAGCTGGCCGTCGCAGCCGAGACACCCGGACCGAAGGACATGGTCCTGTTCCTCCACAACAGCTTCGGCAAAGAACCGTTCAACACGCTTGTTGGTCCGGTGAAGGATCGCGGTCCAGCCGGCGGTCTCGTCACACGTCATGGCTACATCGTCGCTGAATGGGGCGACCCGAGGCGTGTGGACATCACGAACAGCGTGACGAAGACCTTTCTGACCACGGTCGTCGGTCTCGCGTGGCAGCGTGGGCTGATCCGCGATGTCAACGACTACGTGCGCGACTACATGCCGCCGCATATCGATCTGTTCGACGCGCCGCACAACCAGAACATCAAATGGGATCACCTGCTGCGGCAGACGAGCGATTGGCAGGGCACGCTGTGGGGCAAGCCGGACTGGGCCGATCGTCCTGTAGGCGAGAAGGCCGAGGACTGGCCGAATCGCACGCTGTACGAGCCGGGCACGCACTTCAAGTACAACGATGTCCGCGTCAACGTGATGGCGCTCGCTGCGCTGCAGGTGTGGCGGCGTCCGCTGCCCGAGGTGTTGCGCGAAGAGGTTATGGAACCGATCGGCGCCTCCTCGACGTGGCGCTGGTATGGCTACGAGAACTCATGGGTCGAGGTGGATGGCCAGAAAATGCAGTCGGTGAGCGGCGGCGGCCACTGGGGCGGCGGCATGTTCATCAACTCCTACGACATGGCCCGCTTCGGATACCTCTTCCTGCGCAACGGCAAGTGGAAGGATCGCTCGATCGTGTCGGAGAAGTGGATCCAGATGGCGCGGACGCCGGGCCCGGACAACAAGACGTACGGCTACGCGAACTGGTATCTGAACACCGACCGCAAGCCGCTGCCGAGCGCGCCAGCCACGGCCGTGCGGTTCGTCGGCAACGGATCGAACATCATCTACATCGACTGGGACAACGACATCGTCGCAGTCCTGCGGTGGATTCGCGGCGACCAGGCGTTGAACAACGTGATCGGCAAGCTGATTGCGTCGATCAATGCGCCATCCACGACGTCGGCGCCAGCGTCAGTGCAAAGAGAGAAGCTCCACGACTGAGGTCATTACAGAGTGCCCCGCCACACAGGGATTGCATCTCTTCCATTGCATGGCGGCAAAGCCCCGCATCGACGTCTTCACCAACGCCTCAATCGATCGGCAATCGATCGCTCAGAGAAGCGGCAGGCTTTTCGACGCGTCGCGACGTTTCAGGAAAGGCTGGCGCAGACGGGTGCTACTCGGCTCTGAGCGCGAGCGTCGGGTCCAGCCTCGTCGCGCCACGAGCGGGCAGATACGCGGCCAGCACCGCAATGACTGTCAGCAAGGCAGCCGCAGCGATCATTTCGGCGGAAGTCTGCAGCCCGGTGCCTGCGACCTGGGACTGAATCACGCGGCCGAGCGCAAGCGAGAGAGGCATGCCGATCGCGATGCCCGCTGCGACGAGCTGTGCCATCTCTCGGACGATCAGCGTCACCACCGCAGGCCCAGCCGCGCCGAGCGCGATGCGGATGCCGATTTCACGCGTCCGGCGCGTCACCGAATACGAAATCACTCCGTAAACGCCGATGCCGGACAGCACAACAGCCAGGACGGCGAAGGTGGCGATGAGCCACGCAACCTCGCGCGGGCGCGAAAACGTCTCCTTTCGGACTTCGCTCAACGTCTTCTCGTCGTACGTGGGCTGATCCGGATCCACCGCGCGGACGGCGTCGCGAATGACCGCCGTCGCCGACGCCGGGTCGCCGCGCGGCCGCACGACGACGGTCAGGATGTGCGTTGGAAATTGGCGGTAGGCCAAATACAGCTGCGGGTCGTCATCTCCAGGGCCGACACCGTCGATGCGGACGTTGTTCGCGACGCCGATGATCGTCAGCGGGCGTCGCTTCCCGCGCGGGATCCAGAACGCGTCGCTTTCGGGAAGCAGCACAGTCACCTGCCGGCCGATCGCATCGCCATCGGGCCAGAATCGGCCGGCGAACGTCCGGCTGACAATTGCGACGCCGGGACTCTCAAAGGAGTCGGCAGCGGTGAAGTCGCGGCCTGCAATGATTGGGATCCCAACAGTGGCGAAGTACCGCGGTGCCACGATCCAGCAGAGCCCGCGAGGTTCCCGGCCGGGAGCGCTCGGGTGATTCTCTATCGCGACGGGGTACGACGTCGCGATGCTCGACAGCGGCGGATAATTCACCAGCGACGCCGCTTCAACGGCCCGCGAGGCCATCAACCGTCCCAGCACGGCATCGACGAACTGCGTCATTCGCGATGCATCCTCGTAGCGGGGTCCACTCAGCGAGAGTTGTGCGGTCGTCACGCGATCGACGTCCACGCCGCGACTCATAGCGGTCAACGTCCATGCGCCGCGCGTCAGCTCCAGCGCGGCAGTCAGTAAAGCCACGGCGAGCGCCAACTCGGCGACGACGAACACAGCCTGCAAGCGGCGATGGGCAGCGCCGGACGTCGAACCAGGCGCCGATTCCTTCAGAGCGTCGACGATATCCGCCGTTGCCGCGCGTTGCGATGGAAGCAAAGCGAAGATCGATGCGCTCATCAAAGCGAGGCACGCAGTGAATCCGAGGACCCAGAGATCGACGCGGAATGGCTCGACGCGATTGATGTAGCGGTAACTGAGCGATTGGTTCAGCAGGTCGACGATCCACTGCGCGAGGACGACGCCGACAAGAGCGCCGGCGCCTGCCAGCAGGAGCATTTCTCGACCCATCTCGGTGGCCAGCCGCCAACGCGTTGCGCCCAGGGCAACGCGAACGGCGAAGTCTTTCCGCCTGCCGGTCGCAACGGCAAGCACCAGACTTGCCACATTCGCCGCCGCGATGCACATCACAAGCGCCACGGCCGCCTCGAGGGCGAGCAAAACCGGTCTTTGGCCCGACGCAAAGCGGGCCGTCACGCTTCCGACACTCGTGGTCCAACCATCGCGGAACGTTTCGATCGGCAACGACGCGAAGGCAGTGGCCAGCTGGATGCGAGCAGCATCCAGCGTCACGCCGCGATTGAGCTTGGCGTAGAGATTGATCGAGTGCTCCCGATCCAGCCGATCGGGTGCAAACGGCCGCCAGACGTCGAGCTCGCGGTCAAGCACGCGAAAGAACTTGAAGCTCTCCGGAAGCACGCCGACGATCGTGCATGACGTGCCGTCGACCGTGATGTCGCGTCCGACGACGTCCGGATCTGCGGCAAACTCGCGGCGCCAGAACGCGTAGCTGAGAAGGACGACGTGATCCCGCCCCGGCCGGGAATCGTCGTCGGTCCACGCGCGTCCCAGCATCGGCGACACTCCGAACAGCTGAAAGAACGTCGGTTCGGCGATCACACCTTGCATGCGAACCGGACCCTCCGCGCGACCAGAGAGCGTGAAGTACACGAATCGCCACGCAGCCGTTCGTTCGAATGCAGTCAAGCCGTCGCGCCATTCGAGATAGTTGGCAGGTACAGCGGGCGCAAACGAAATGCCACGCGACTGATTCACTTCTCCAACCAACACGAGCCGATCGACGTCGCGGTAGGGAAGAGTCTTTATCAGGACCGAGCGAGTAAGGCTGAAGATGGCTGCGTTGACGCCGAAGCCGAGTGCGAGCGTGGCGATTGCAACAGCCGTGAATCCAGGTCGCGCCGCAAGCGAACGCAGGGCTCGCTTCATTTACCGACGCTCGGTTGAAGGAGCTGCCCCTTGGCTGCGCCTGGGCCGATCCCCAACTCGTCACGAGGTCGCGCTCCATTGACGTGTGGTTTGAGGATGGTCGTGATGAATCGATGGATCGGCGTCGGCACGCCGACCTCTTCGCCGATCCTGACGACCGCGCCGCTCAGCCACGGCAGCTCGAGCCGGCGGCCGCGCTCGAGATCCTCGAGCATCGAAGCTTTCGCGTGCGGCGGCAGCGCTTTGTACGCGGCCTCGACGGTCTCCGGGGCGTCGTCCGGCACCGGAACGCCCTTGGCGTGTGCGACGAGCGTTCCTTCGCGGACGGCAGCCTTCAGCATCGCGAGCAGCTCTGGATCGTTGACGATGACGCCGATCGGGGATCGCGTGGCCGCCGTCATGCCGCTGAACACGGACAGCCGGACGAATTTCGTCCAGATGTCCACCAGGATGTTGTTGCTGAGCGTCGAACGGAATGCCGCCGATCGACAGATGTCGAGCAGGCGTTCGAGCCTCGGCGATCGACGACGATCGATTTCGCCGAAATACAGCTGATCCATGGCGGTGTGACGAATGATGCCAGGTTCCGAGATCACCGCAGAGACATACGCCGTTCCGCCTGCTGTGTGATCGAGACCGACCGATCGCGAGACGATGTCGACCGCGTCGACGCCGTTTTGCAGTGGGATGACTACTGTGTCAGGACCAAGAAGCGGCGGCAGCACGTGCGTTGCCGTTTCGGCGTCGTACAGCTTGACCGCGAAGAGCACGACATCAACGGGACCAATCGCGGCCGCGTCGTCGGTCGCGGAGACCTTGGCGAGATGCAGGTTCCCGCTCGGGCTCTCGATGCGAAGACCGCTGGTGCGCAACGCGTTCAGGTGAGCGCCACGTGCGAGAAAAACGATGTCCGCTCCCGCTTCGGCGAGGCGTCCGCCGAAATAGCCGCCAACTCCGCCCGCGCCAACCACGGCGATGCGCATCTGGGCCATTGTAGCCATCGGCAGTCGCCACGTGAGGGGCACAGCCCGGCGAGCGATATTGGATCGCCACCGCGGCAGGTGAGGAAGCAGATGAAGCAGGCGGGTCGCCTGTAAATCGCCCGGGTATTCCAGGTGACTGCCCTGCCGGGCCCAGTAGCCCTGTACAATTGCGCTCCGCATGACAACGTACGGCCGATCGCCCTGGATCGATCAGTTCCCGAAATCCCGCGTTCCCGCTTACCCAAAATATCGCGGCGCCACTCAGGCCGACGTGGTGATCGTCGGCGGCGGTCTGACCGGATGCCTCGCGGCCTATGCCTTCGCCGCGGTGGGCATGAAGCCTGTACTCCTCGAGGCCGATCGCATAGGACGGGGCGCAACGGGATCTGCTACTGGTTGGATTGGGACGGAACCGAGCGTGCCTTACGGCCAACTCGAACGCTCGGTCGGGCGCCGGCTCGCGCGAGGGGCATGGCAATCGTGGCGGCGTGCGGCGCTGGACTTCGCCGCGCTGCTCCGCCGGCTCGAAATCAGGTGCGCGCTCGAACCGCATGGCGCCGCGCTGGTAGCTCGGACCCAGGATGAAGCCGCTCGACTGAAACGTGAACAAAACATCCGTCGAGACGCCGGTGTCGACGCGTCGTCGATGAACGCGCGCGCAATTCGCAGCGATCTCGGCATCGATGGCGTCGCGGCGCTTCGCACGCGCGAGGGCGCGACCATCGATCCGTATCGCGCGTGTGTGGGGATTGCCGCCGCGGCGGTCGAGCGCGATGCGCAATGCTTCGAGCGTTCGTCTGTCAGGCGCATCACATTCAACCGCAAGATCGCCGACGTCCATCTGAGCGACGGGAAGATACGGACGCGGCGCGTGGTGATTGCGACGGGTTTCCCGACAGCGCTGTTCAAGGCGCTCGCGCGTCATTTCTGGTTCAAGAGCACGTTCTACGTCGAGACCAACCCCGTGCCGGCCAAAATCCGGAAACAGCTTGGCGAGCGCGAAGCGATCGTCTGCGACCTGGCGGATCCGCCGCACGTGATTCGGTGGGTTGGCGAGGATCGACTGCTGATCGCCGGGGCCGATGCGGCCGCGGCGCCAACGCGCCAGCGCGACAGAATTCTCGTCCAGCGTACTGGCCAACTCATGTACGAGCTGTCGACGATCTACCCGGATATCTCGGGAATTCAGCCCGATTACGGCTGGAGCGCCGACTACGCCTTGACGGCCGAAGGTGTCCCCTACATCGGTCCGCATCGTAACTATCCTCATCACCTGTTCGTGTTCGGCGATTCGAGCAACAGCGTGACCGGCGCATATCTTGCGAGCCGCGTTCTGCTGCGGCAGCACCTCGGAGAAACCGAGTCCAGCGACGGGGCGTTCAGCTTCAACAGGTGAGGCGCGGAGGACGTCGAGCGATCAGATGGGAATCGACCTGCTGGTGTTCGGACCGCATCCAGACGACATCGAGATCGGTCTCGGCGGCACGGTGGCGCGCCATGCGGCGCTCGGATTGCAGGTCGGACTCTGCGATTTGACCCGCGGCGAGATGAGCACCAACGGCACGCCGGATCAGCGCCTCGCCGAAGCGGAGGCAGCTCGTCAGGTGCTCGGGGCCGTCTGGCGCGAGAATCTGAACTGGTCGGACCGTCGGATCGGAAAGGATCCGGAGCATCTCGATCACGTCGTTCAATTCATTCGCCGACACCGCCCGCGTACGGTCGCGGTTCCCTATTGGCACGATCGGCATCCCGACCATGTTGCGGCCAGCGCGCTCCTGACCGAGGCCGTGTTCAATGCGGGATTGCAACGGTATCCCGCGGAGGGCAACGCCTGGAAACCCGACTGGGTCTGTTACTACTTCGTGAACGACGCAGCCACGCCGTCGTTTGTCGTCGATGTGTCGGACTGCTACGACACCAAGCGCAGGGCGCTCGATTGTCACGCCAGTCAGTTCACGCGCGCTGATCCACGTGACACGGCAACCCGGCTCAATACGCCGCTGTTCCGCCAGATGATCGAGAGCCGCGACGCGCAGTTCGGTGCGCTCGCCGGTGTGCGGTGGGCCGAAGGCGTCATCGTCCGCCAGCCGCTGGTGCGTGCGAGCCTGCTGAAATCGCTGCCATGAACGTCGGCATCGTCTGCTACGCCTCGGTCGGCGGCAGCGGGATCATGGCCACCGAGCTGGGCAAGGCGCTCGCTGCGCGGGGCCATCGCGTGCACATCCTGAGCGGCGAAACGCCCGTGCGGTTTGGCGACTACCAGCCGCGCCTGTCATTTCATCGCGTAGCCACGCCCAGCTATCCACTGTTTCGCGAGCCTCAGTACGTCTTGTCGCTCTCGAACAAGATCGTGCAGGTTTCGAAGGCGGAACAGCTGCAGATCGTGCATGCGCACTATGCGATCCCCCATGCAACAGCAGCGTATCTCGCCCGCCAGGTGCTCGCGTCGACACCTGGCGCGACGGTACCCCGCGTCATCACGACGCTTCATGGCACCGACATCACGCTGCTCGGCTCCGATCCCTCATATTCGGAAATCGTTCGGTTCGGGATCGAGGAGTCCGATGGCGTGACGGCAGTGTCGGAAAGCTTGAAGCGCGATACCTATCGCGAACTCGGCTGCACCATCGACATCCGCGTCATTCCCAACTTCATCGATTGCGACAGACATCGGCGCCAGTCGCTCCCCGAGCTGCGCGCGAGTCTCGCGCCTCGGGGCGAGAAGCTGCTGATCCACGTGTCGAATTTTCGTCCGGTGAAGCGCGTTGATGTCGTCATCGACGTGTTCGCGCGCGTTCGTTCGCAGGTGCCGTCGCGCCTGCTGCTCGTCGGCGACGGCCCCGATTTCGGATCCGCCCGGCGCAAGGTGCACGCGCTGGGCGTCGACCGGGACGTGGAGTTCCTTGGCGAACAGGATCCGGTGACCCCCCTCCTCTCGGTGTCGGACGCCTTCGTGCTTCCGTCCACACAGGAGAGCTTCGGCCTGGCTGCTCTCGAAGCGATGGCCTGCGGTGTCCCTGTGGTGGCATCACGCGTTGGCGGATTGCCGGAGGTCGTCGACGATAATGTCTCCGGTTGTCTGCACGCCCCCGGCGATGTCGACGGAATGGCGCGTTCCGTGTTGCGTCTCTTCACCGATCCCGATTTCCATGCGCGTATGGCAGCCGCGGCGACCCGCGCCGCACACGAACGCTTCTGCGACACGGACATCGTCCCGGTTTACGAAGCGTTCTACGAAGAAGTTGCCGCGAAGGCGGCGTGAGGACGGCCGGCCGGTTTTCGCGACAGCACGCTCCGAAGAAATGGATCTCTGTCAGCCGCACGGGCCGATTCGCGTTCCGCGACGCCTCACGATAGTTCACGCCTTCACCATTCTCGGTATACTCGACCGCATGCTCAAGAAACTGATCTCTGCATTCATAGTTCTGGCACTCGCCAGCCCTGCGCTCGCGCAGTCGCAGGCGGCCAATGGGTCGATTGAGGGCACGATCACGGACACCTCCGGAGGCGTTCTCCCAGGCGTGACGGTGACCGTCACGAACGTTGACACCGGTACCGAGCGCAGCGTGGTCACCAGCGAGAAGGGGCTGTATCGCGCCCCGCTCCTTCCTCTCGGCACGTATCGCGTCGTCGCGGAGTTGCCGGGGTTCAAAAAGTTCGAGCAAGGTGGCATCACGTTGTCGGTGGGCCAGACCGCGACGGTCAACGCGACGATGTCGGTGGGCGCGGTCAGCGAGACGATTATCGTGCAGGCACAGAGCCCGTTGCTCGAACCGGCGCGGATCGACATCGGCCACACGATGACCGATCTCGAGGTCCACAACCTGCCGCTCGTGGCGCGCAACCCGTACAACTTCGCGCTGGCGCAACCGGGCGTCACCGGCATCGGCAACGTCGAGTTCGGCGTACCTCGCCTTGCGGCCAACGGCGCCGCGATGCGCATCAACTATCAGATCGATGGCAACACGAACACCGAGAAGGATCGCGCCGGGCTCCGACTGCTTCCGATGTCGGAAGTGATGATCCAGGAAGTCAAGGTCGTGACGACCGGTTTCGCGCCCGAGTTCGGTCAGACGATGGGGATGGTGTTCAACGCGGTGACGCCGTCTGGCACGAACACGTTCAAGGGAGAGGCGAGCTACCTGTTCCGCCGGGATCCCTTCAGCGCGTTTCCGTTCTTCTTCGGGTGCGGCAGCACGACGCCAGCGGCGAGCTGCCCGCCCATCGCCCCGGACGCCATCAAGCCCGCCACGCGCGTGGACACGGGCACGGCCGACGTTGGCGGACCGCTGATCAAAAACAAGTTGTTCTTTTACGGCGGCTGGGAGCAGACGCGCCGCGATCTGTCGTCGACGAGCCTGATCACGGTAACCCCGTCGATCGTGCAGCTCCTCGGACTGAAGCCGCAGCCGGACGCGGCGCCAAACGTGCAGACCGCGAAGTTCGCGATCGGTAAGGGCGACTATCAACTCAACAACAGCAACCGTCTGACCGCGCGGTGGATCAGGTTCCACAACGATGCGCCCTACAACAGCGGCGGCGGCATCAACACCCTCGAGCGCGCCACCGACTTCCTCGACGCGATGGACTCGACTGCAGGCCAGCTCGTCACGTCGTTGGGATCCAGCAAGCTGAACGAGCTGCGGTTCCAGTACGCGCATCGTCATCAGCAATCGGTCGCGAATTCGGACACCGGCACGGGACCGGCCGTATTGATCAGCGGCGTAGCTGGCTTTGGCGGCGCGGTGGCGGGCACCGGACAAGGCAACGCCGGCTTCGACTTCAAGCAGAACATCACCCAGGCGATAGACAACTTCACGTACATCCGCGCCGCGCACAGCTACAAGTTCGGGTTCGACTGGCAGCACATCTACGACGAGCGGACCAACGCTCCGCTGTGGTTCTACACATTCCCGACGACGGCAGCGTATCTGGCGGCCAAGAGCGGCGTAGTCCCGTTCGGCTACACGACGATGTCGCAGATAACCGGCAACCTGTCGTTCAACATGAGCACGAACGTGTTCAGCACGTTCGTGCAGGACGACTGGCAGATCAAGCCATCGGTGAAGATCCTGTACGGCGTTCGTTACGACCTGTACAAATATCCCGCTGGGATCGCGGACGCGCCGCTCGCGCAGACGCTCAGCTTCAACACCGACAAGAACAACTTCGGTCCGCGCGTCGGCGTTGCGTGGTCCGTGAACGACGCCACGGTGGTGCGCGCCAGCACCGGCCTCATGTACGACCAGCCGATTCTCGGAGGCTACGAACAGGCGTTGCAGCTCTCGGGGTCGCCGCGCGCGCCGACCTATACGTTCAGCGGCACGTCAGCCGGTGCTCCGGCGTTTCCGGGACCGGCGCCTACCGGGACGTTGGCGCTTCAGTCGCCCTGGGCGATCGATCCCGCCTTCGTCGTTGCGCAGACGTACCAGGCCAACGCGCAGCTGGAGCGCGCGATCGGCAGGGACATGTCGGCATCGATCAGCGTGATGTACGCCAAGGGTTCGGATCTGCCGGTCGTGACGAACATCAACCCGATCAATCCGATTGGCGCGCTGGCCGATGGACGTCCGATCTACAACACGACGGCTTCGGCGGCCACGCGTCTCGATCCACGCTTCAACCTGATCCAGGAAGTGCAGTCGATCGGCGATTCGACGTTCAAGTCGATGACGATCGGCTTCAACAAGCGCCTGTCGCACGGGCTGTCCTACAACCTGCAGTACTCGCTCGGAAAAGGGCTCGACGACACGCCTCTTCTGACGCAATTGACCGTGCAGGCGGAGAGCGGCCGATCGGATCCGTCCAACATCGAACGCGATCGCGGACCAAATCCGCTCGACATGCGTCACAGCTTCAACGGCAACATCATCTACATCTCCGAGAATCATTCGTCGAACGCCGTCGTCCGCCAGCTTCTGAGCGGCAATCAGCTCGCCTTCCTGCTGCAGATCAACAGCGGTCTGCCCGTGAACATTTCGGCGAACCGCGACCTGAACGGCGACGGCATCAGCGCCGATCGTCCGCTGTTCATCGATCGCAACTCTCTGTATCTGCCGGCGCAGAGAATCGTGGACCTTCGGTACACGCGGTGGGTTCCGATTCGCGGGTCGGTTCGCGGCGAGGTGATTGCCGAGTTCAAGAACCTGTTCAACGTCGAGTTGTTGTCGAACATCACCACCACGATCACCACGGACGCGCTCGGGGCGCCTGCGGCGCCGATTCCGACCGATCCGTATCAGTTCACGAACCCGTCTGGCGCCGAGCAGCGGAAGTTCCAATTGGGGTTCAAGATCCGCTTCTAAAAGCCTCGCCCCCATCCATGGCTCAGGGCCGATGGCTCATGGC
>JBKPDW010000577.1:0-3424 GCA_046728115.1 Acidobacteriota bacterium
GTCCAGGTCAGTCTGGGGCGCGCCTGGCGCCAGCTACGCGATGAAAAGAAGGCCGAGGCGGCGTTTCGCGCTGCCATGGCCGTGTCACCGGATTCGGCTACCGCCAAACAGGCCGAACGCGAGCTCTACGAACTTCTGCACCTCGGCGTCGGCCAGCCCGCGCCCGCGTTCTCCGCCGCCGCGATCGGCGGCAGGCACGTTTCGCTCGCGGACTATCGCGGCAAACCGCTGCTGCTGGTCTTCTGGGGGACGTATTGAATGCAGTGCGTAGCGGAGGTTCCGCTACTCAAAGAACTCTACTGGAAATACCAGGAGCGCGGGTTCGCGATCATCGGCGTCTCCCTCGATGACGAACCGGCCAAGGTCGAGCGCTTCATCGCGGAGAAAGGAGTCTTCTGGCCGCAGATCTGCGACGGCAAGGGCGATGCGGGCGCGATACCCAAGCTCTATAACGTGACCGGCACGCCCGACCTGTACGTCATCGATCGCGCCGGCAACATTGCGGCCCGTCTCTTCACTGCGAAATTGCTCGACCGGCAACTCGCGGAAGTGACAGCGCCTGATGCGTTCCCGCCGCGCACCCAGCGTGATTCGAGGCAGCGGCCGGTTGAGGTCATGGAACAGCTTCGCCTGCGCGCAGCGAGCGCTGTCGCTAATGTGGGCGCGGGAGACGGGTATTTCACGTTTCGGCTCGCCGCGCGCGTCGGGCCGAGCGGTAAGGTTTTCGCCCAGGATCTCGACGAAAACGCTTTGAAGAAGATCGCCGAGCGGGCGCAGCAGGAGAAGCTCGCGCAGATCGAAACCATTCACGGCACGCCGGACGACCCTAGGCTCAATGAATCCTCTCTCGACGCAATCCTGTTCGTCGACACCTTTCACGAGTTCACGCGTGCCGATGCGATGCTGGCCGGTTTCTATCGCGCGCTCAGGTCCGGCGGACGGCTCGCCGTGCTCGACCGGAGCGCCCCGCTGGGTCTGAAAAGCTCCGACTACAGCCATCAGCATCAAATTCCGCCTGAGAATGTGATCGCGCTGGCAGCCGCAGCGGGCCTGCGGCTCGTGTCCTTCGACGCCGACTTCAGCGGCCCGCAGGGTGATCGCACGTACTTGGCCTTATTCGAAAAGCCGCGTTAGCCGACCTTCCGCTCCGGCTCACTGGATACTCGCCGAGCAAAACCCGGTTCCCGTTGGTTGAGCGACGTCCCTGACGGTAGGTATGCTGTTGCGCGCTGGCCTGTTTCGCGTTCGAACCCAGTCTGTTTGCCAGCCAACAAACGACTCCTACTCAGCAATTTAAGGATGCGAGTGATAACACTTTAGAGCCTCGCGAACGTGCAGCTTGACTTTTGCTTCATTTAGACTACAATGCAGTTCAAATGGCATCTCCAGTGAATCTCGGCGAATTCGAACAGCTGATCCTCCTTGCAATCCTGAGACTTCGCGATAACGCGTATGGCGTGACGATTCGCGCGGAATTGGCTGATCGTGCAGGACGCACCGTCGCGCCAGGTGCGGTATACACCGCGCTAGAGCGCCTCGAGACCAAGGGCCTGATCACATCGCGCATGAGCGACCCGACTCCACAACGAGGCGGCAGAGCGAAGCGCCACGTTACGGTCACCGCCGTCGGAATGGAGGCGCTCACCCGCGCCTTGCAGGCGTACGAACGGTTGCTCGACGGACTGCATCTTCGAGGTGCGTATGCGTGACGACACCGTTGAAAGGCTATTCTCGCTTCTTACATCCTCAGATCGAGCAATCGCGATTGCCGGCGATCTCGCTGAAGAACGGGAGCAGCGCGGATGCATCTGGTTCTGGCTGCACGTCGTGAGGATCACGTTTGCGCTCTGCCGGAACGCCGCGACGGACGCGCCGCTACGAGTGCTTGCGCTCATGCTGATAGGATTGACGCTCCTATCCGGGCCGGCATTTGGAGGAGTCGCCGCGGTCCTTCTGGTTCCCGCGTTGACGGACTCACCTGTGGGTTGGATCGCGCTGCCGTTGTTCTGGTGGGGCGGAGCGCTCTGGACCGGCGCCTCTTTGGTCACCCTTGCGCCACGTTGCGGCATGGCGGCGTGCGCCATGCTCGCGGTGACAGGCGAGGCCCTGTTGATTGGGTTCGGTGGGCCCGCGGTGTGGCGGAACCCGTCTAACACAGGTTTTATCGTCTTCTGTACCACCGGCCTGGCCGGAGCGGCGCCTCTGCTGGTGGGTGGCGCGATCGCCCGTCGCCGGATGATTTTGTGTGGCATCTCCACTCGGGAGCAGCATCGATGAATCATCGTTTCCTATGCGTTCTGTGCGGCTTCCTCGCCGTCGCCACGCCTGCTTCGTCGCAAAAGGCGCAGTGGAAGGACCTCTCGCCGCATGTGACGAGGTTTGTCACAGTCGACGACGGCGTGCAGCTGGAGGTGTTGGACTGGAGTGGCTCCGGCCCGGCGCTCGTTCTGTTGGCGGGGCTCGGAGCTACGGCACACTACTACGATGACTTTGCCCCGGCGCTGACCACCCGGTACCGCGTGGTGGGTGTGACACGGCGTGGGCATCGGGGATCATCAGCGCCCCCCGGCGGCTACGGGTTCGAGCGCCTGGCTGAAGATGTCCTGCGCGTCATCGACGCCATGGGTCTCAACAACCCGGTCGTGATCGGCCACTCATTCGCAGGAGAGGAAATGCACGTCTTGGGTGCCCGCCACGCCGCGAAGATCAGGGGGCTGGTGTATGTCGATGCGGCGTTCAATCGTGGAGACGACGCTGACAGCGAGGCCTATAATGCGGTCGCGCGAACGCTGCCCGCTGCTCCCAGTCCCCAACCAAATGACTTGACGTCCTTCACGGCTCTGCGTGCCTATCTGGAGAAGTACGGCGGCGCTGGCCCAGAAGCGTACTTGCGGACCCGGTACCGCACCAATGCTGACGGAAGCGTCGGTAGCTTGTGGGCCCCAGACCTTTCAATCCGTCGAGCGATGACGAAAGAGATTCAGGCCACCTACAGGCCGTATAATCCGGAACGTATCCGTGTGCCTGCGCTTGCCATCTACGCCATCCCGAGATCGGCGGACGACCTCGTGCGGCGGGGCAGTTCCGACAGACAGCCGTTCCCCGAGCTCGTCGCCAGAGCAGCCGATGATCCGGCCCTTCGCGAACGTATAGAGAAGCTATACCAATTGACCCGCGAGCGCGTTCGAAATCACAGGAACTGGTTCGAAGCATTTGCTGAGCGAGGGCGGGTTGCGGAACTCTCAGGCACGCATGATCTGATCACCAGCAATCCCCGCGAAGTCCTTGCGCAAATCGAGGCATTCGTGTCGTCGCTCCCCTACGAACACTGACTGCGGGAACCGCCTATCGCGAGTAGCCGCACTGTCAGCTTCGGGGTACTCATGATCAGGCGGCCGGATGAGCCAGTTGCAAACAGTTCACT
>JBKPDW010000578.1:0-15922 GCA_046728115.1 Acidobacteriota bacterium
CAGCAACATCGCGCCAAATCCGAACTCCAATATGAACTCTGAAATCTGAACTCTGAAATGTACGGCTCGCCTGAACGTGGTATGACTTGAGATGAGCCCTGCCTGCCTTTGAAACGGACGGACTGATGAGCATGTTTCGGATCCTCACCTGTGCGTCGCTTGCGGCGAGCGTCGTCGCCGCGCTGGGCGCAGGCGGGCAGCAGCCGGTATTTCGCGGCACGATCGACGCCGTTCACGTTTTCGTCACCGTCACCGATCGTGACGGCCGGCTCGTGACGACGCTCTCCCAGAACGACTTCGACGTACGCGACGAAGGCAAGCCACAGCCGGTCACGCTGTTCGACAACACGCCTCAGCCGATTCGACTCATCGTCATGCTCGACGTGTCGGGCAGCATGGAAGGCAACCTGCCGCTGCTGCGCGACGCGGCGGACCAGCTTTTCGCTCGCCTCCGGCCGGACGACGTCGTGCGCGTCGGCTCTTTCGGGCACGAGATCGCCATCAGCCCCACGTTCACGCACGATTTCGACGAGCTGCGGAGGGAGCTGCCGACGAGGATTGCACCCGACGCGCCCACGCCGCTGTGGCGAGCGTTCGACCAAGCGCTCAACGCGTTCAAAGACGGAGGGGACGCACGACCCGTCATCCTCGTGCTGAGCGACGGCAAGGACAGCGGCATGGTCGGCTTCCGTCAACCGATTGTGAGCCAGGCCGAGATCATCGATCGCGCGCGTCGCGAGAACGTGATGGTCTACGCCGTCGGCATGCGGAGCCGCAGCCGGCATCAGATGCCGCCGGGGATCGGTCCCGGCGGTCTTCAGGCGATGCTGACGGCGGACCTGCCCGACCCCGGCCTCGCATTGGTTGCGGAACAGACCGGCGGCGGCTACACCGAGATCCGCTTCGGGCAGGATCTGGGTGCCGCGTTCGCCGCCGTCGCCGACGAGTTGCACAGCCAGTACCTGCTTGGCTTCACCCCGCCCAAGCGTGACGGCAAGGTGCACGAGATCGACGTCCGCGTTTCGCAGCGCGGGATGAAGCCTCGTGCCCGGAAGAGCTACGTCGCGCCGAAGTAAAGGCGACTCATCGCTGGCGGGGCAGCCACGCCCTTTCGGCGATCGCTGCCGACGTCGCGAACGCGCCGGCGATTTACGTCGCGGTTCAACGTCGATCCGACTTCCTCACATACATCAATGACGAGGCGACCTGCCCTCTGCCTCCTTGCGTCCTGCTCGCCCGCTGGTTCGCCACATCCATCCGAACATTCCCACAGCCGTGAGCCCGATGAGACCCTGTTTGAACAGACGGCCGCGCTGTGACGGGGTCGGGCTCGTGATCAGGCGCCGGTAGATTTCGGCTTCGCTCGAATTCGGCTGAGCCCGCTGCTTGGAAGGTTCAGGCTCGGGCACCCACCGCGTCAGGAACGCGAAGGTTTCCGAGGTGCAGACAGGACAGACCTGTGCGTCGTGAATCTCTTCGCAGTCGAGGCAGAGACGCGCCGTACTGAGTTTCATGGGTCAACAGCCTCTCTAGACGTTCGGCGGCCCAAGTCCGAGCAGTGCTGCTGCTGTGCCACCGAGTATGGCTTCACGTTCGGCATCGGTCAGGCCCGGCGTCCGGAGAATGTGTTCAACCGGCTCACTCTCCCATGGATATGGATAGTCGGTCCCCATGACGATCTGGCTGACGCCGACCTCCGCTACGAGATGCCGCAGCGCTTCTGCAGTAAAGACGATCGAGTCATAGTACAGGCGCTTCAGGTAATCGGTCGGTGGCCGACTGGGCACGCCCGGCTTGCATTGTGCCGGGAAGACCTGGCAGCCGCGGTCGGACCGGTTCATATAGGAGGGAAGATAGCCGCCGCCATGCGCCGCACAAATCTTCAGGCCCGGGAATCGATCGAGCGTCCCTTCAAAAATCAGGTGAGTGAGGGCGACAGTGGTTTCGAGCGGATTCCACACCGTCACGCCAAGCGCGCCGTTACCTTGCAGGCGGGCACTGAACGCGCCTGCCGCCGATCCTTGCGGGTGGATGAAGACGACTGCCCCAAGTTCTTCGGCTTTTGCCCAGAACGGATGAAACTGCGGATCGGCCAATTCCCGACCGGCCACGCTTCCGCCGATGGCGGCGCCACGCAGGCCCATCGTCTTCATCGCTCGCTCGAGTTGCGTGGCGGCGAGGTCGGGGAACTGCAGTGCCACCGAGGCAAACGCCGCGAACCGGTCGGCATGCGTGGCACAAAACTCCGCCAGCGATTCGTTTTGGACGTCGATGACCTGTTTGGCCAGATCGCGATCGATCCCGTACCAGTTTGGGTTGATGCTCAGGACCGCGACGTCGATGCCTTGCGCATCCATGTGCGTCAGCCGTTCGGTGAGCGGCTGGGGATCGAGGAGCAATGTCGCGGGATTGACCTGCTGTTTCAGCAGGTCGCCGGCTTTCGCCACGGCGCAATGCGCGTGCATATCCACGGTTCTGATTCGGCGACCGTTGATCACCACCGGTGCATGTTTTCGCGTTGCGATCCCCGACAAGGATTGCGGGACAGCATCGAGCAACCCGCACCGGACAAATACCAGTCCGGTCGCCCCGGTTGCTTCTCTCAAAAACTCGCGGCGACTCAGCATCGTGCCAGCTCTCGCGGAAAGCAACCAGTGGTCAGGTCCCACACTCAACACGTGGCGGTGGCACCGCGCTCGTGTCGAATGACCGTCATGCTAGCGCACAACCACCCCACGGTCGCAACGGCCCGGAACCGCCACTTTCGCGCAATCATCCACGGCGCTGACGGCGGTTCTCGGTGGTTGGCTGTCAATTATGCGCGGCTGTACGCGGTGTGACGCGCTTCCCGCCGAGCACGGTCGCGTGTGGGAACAATCTCTGGTGCCCGGTCCGCTTGTTCCCGTAGTTGTCGTCGAATTCGAACGACCCCTGGCGAAGCTCGAGCACCGCCACATCCGCCGGCGCCCCGACATTGAGCGTGCCGCGATCGCGGAACACGTCGAACACCCGTGATGCGTTGACGCTCGCGCGGGCGATCACTTGATCGAGCGGCATGCCGAAAGCCAGGAACTTCGACATCACGTTTGGAAAGTCGAAAACCTGCACCGTGCGCCCCTCTGGCGTCCAGTCGGTGGAGAGCGTATCGGGCCAGAAGCCCTCGCCCAGGACGCGCTCGACGATGTCCCACCTGAGATGGCCGGTGCGGCCGTTGCCGACATCGAACCACACACCGCGCCGGCGGGCCGCCAGCACCTCAGGAAGGACATGACCGTCATCGTCGACGATGCTGTTGGGTGGCGGCGCGAACATGTGCGTGACGATATCGCCGGGCTTGAGCAGATCGAAGAGCTTCGGCAGGGGCGAAACCGTCTGCCCCATGTGGATCATCACCGGCAAGTGGAACGGGTCGACGACCTCCTCGGCGCGCCGCAGTACCTCGTAGTCGTTGGCGCCGGCGACATCCCGCGACAGGCGTGCCTTGACGCCTGCGATCACGTCCCGGTTTTTCGCGATGGCGTCGCGCGCAGCGCTGACATCAGCGCGATTGATGTCCATGGTATCGCCGTCGGGCAGGATGCCGGCGCGCCCGATGTTGATCAGCACCCGGCACGGCTGCGGAGCCGCTTTGGCGATGGCGATCGATTCGCCGATGCGATCGGCTCCCTGGGATCCTGCGTCGACGAATCCGGTCACGCCATCTGCGAGACAGAGCGCAGGTCCATCCTTGACGCGGGCGGCATGGGTATGGATGTCGAGCAAGCCCGGAACGACGATCTTGCCGCGCGCATCGAAGATTTCGACGCTGTCGCCCGAGATGTTGGCCTGGACGGCTGCGATGCGGCCGCCGACGATCGCCACGTCACGGATCGCGTCGATCCTGAGCGATGGATCGATCACGCGGCCGCCTTTGACGATCAGATCGTACTTCGCGGCGCCCGGAGCATCGGTTGCGCGAGCGAACAACGCCGTGCCGGCGACGGCCGCACGGACAAACTCGCGGCGGGTTAGCAACATCGCAGATGTCTCGCCCATAGCCACTGGCCTCCATCAACTGTGAATACACGATGCTGATTTTCGCAGCCAGGATTCGCTCAGCGTCTTGCCCGCTAAGTCGTGCTTCAGGATCGCGCGCTCGCCAGCAAGAACTCAGGCCGGCCAAGCAGGCGTCTGTAGGCGTCCGGCTTTAACGTCCGAAATTCTTCTGTTGGCAGAGGTTCCACCAGCTTCTCGAGTGTCAGCCGTGCGTTTGTGAGCGCTTCGATGATGGCGCTCAACGGGCGTCGGTAGTACCGAACGGTTCCAACCCACTTCCAGAAGTCCTCGACGAGTTCGGTGTCCAAATATCGATGCGTATCAAGACGAATGGCTTCGGTGATCGGATGATGTGTGGAGAACACGAGCCAACCGCCTGGTTTGAGAATGCGCCGAAATTCGGCGAGCGTTGGACCCCAGTCGAGCACGTAATGCAGCACCAGAGAACTGACGATTCCGTCGAAGGCGCCGCCTGACGCGAACGAAAGAGGCTGCTCGAGATCTGCGACCCTGAATTCCACCTGGCGGGCCAACTCGCTCAAGGGGGCCGATGCGAATCGATCTCGCGCATGGCCGATCATCGCGGCGCTCACGTCGATCGCGGTGACCAACGCCCCTCGAGTGGCAAGTTGCGCCGCGTACCACCCTGATCCACAACCTGCATCGAGCACACGCGTTCCTGCTACTGGAGGCAGAAGGTCCATCATCGCAGGCCGTTCATACAGCGCGTTGTAGGGCGCTGAATCAACTCCCGCCGCGTACGCGTCAGCGATGTCGTCGTAAGTGAATACCTGCTTCAATGCCAGACCTAATTTGAGAAACGGCCCGAATGCATCAGGCGGCCACGAACGCGATGCCGTCGAACCGACCGACACAGGAGCTGATGTCCAGCTGACCGGCGATGAACTTGTCCTTGGCGTGTCCCCGCCCGTCGAGCTCGCGTCCGGAGCCGCACTGGTCCAGGATTTCAACAAGTCGTTCGCGGTATCGCTCGAACAGAGCCACCGCGGAGTCAGCTTCCGGCGAGCGACTGCCAGGAAGACTCCGCACGATGGCGCCCGCCCCTAACCAATCCTCCAACGCGGGCCGCAACGAACCATCAGGCCACCGCTCGCCCGCCGGTATGACGTTGAAGGTACGTCCCAGCTCCTGAGCCGCTTCGGCGACCGATCGAGCATTTCGGAGCGACCCCGCAAGAACTGCAGAGGAAGTTCCCGCTGCTGCCAGCGTGACCTGCGCTCCGTTTGGCGAGGGCAGCACGCAACGAAGTCCTGCAGGCGCGTCCAGATACGATTCTGGCGCCAACGAGTACTGCGCTTGCCGCCGACGGCCGGCCAATTCAGCTCGCTGCGCTCGCGCGAACACTGCCGCGGAGTCATCATTCCAGGCGTACGGAAGAATCGCGGCGCCGCGCGATACAGCCACGTCGACGCACGTCGTAAACGAAAACACGTCGACGATAATCGTGACGTCCGCCGGCGCCAGAGCTGTCACCGCCCGTGGGCCCCATTCGCACCGACAAGTCCAGGCTTCCTGACTGAATGGTGTCATGGTAGGTCTGCCTGACGATCGGTTTGAGCGCCGCGCGTTACCCAGCCTTCCGTTCCAGGATCACAGTTCGAATCCATCTGCTCGCAACTCGGTGCACCGGTTTAACGTGCCCATCGCGATCACTTGGCCTTGCACCATGGTCAAGCAGCAGCCTGACGCCACTGTAGCAAGGACAGTACTGTCGGCTAATCGGCAGGATATGTCATCCATGTCGCCGCCGCCGACGAGGCCAAGAAAATCAACGTCGAATGTGGTGACCACACTTTCAACCGGTTGGTTGATCGAAACTCCAAATGTCGTACTGAATCTTCCAATCCCCGGCGCTGCGCTTTAGAAGCAGCACGTACTTCCCCTCCCGTGCAGGGGGACCGTCTTGTGCCGACGTCGAAACGTCGTCTGTCGGTGCTCTGCTCGTGAAGGTGCCAACTTGGAAGCCTTGATCGGCTGCGGCTGTTGACTCGCCGGGTACGATGCTGACACTCCCAACCCGCGGAAGCGCTTCTTCGAACCAAGCCTGGATCGCGGCTCGTCCGCTCACCCTCGGCTCGTTCGGCGGCATCAGGATCGCGGTGTCGGAGTACAGCGACGCGAGGGCCACGGCATTGCTCGCGTTGAACGCCGCCTCCAATTGAACTGCAATATCGACGATTTGTGCGACGGAGCCTGATATCAACGGTTCCATCCTCCCTTCCACTGTCTGTAAGGGGGCGTGCCCGAAGAAGACCTTCGAGTTGCGCCCCGGTCAAGCAGCAGCCTCACGATTCCCGCCTGCTGCTCTCGGGCCCGCTCGGAACGTGCCTCCCCTCCCTGTGGATTGCACCGCAAGGTGCAATGGCGTCGATCCGTTTCCGTTCGGCTGCCTCGGATTCGCGCCGGACTCCAGCCCGGACCGCTGACAGCGATCGTATGCGCACCGCCCTGTCAAGGAAGGCCTTTAACGATTCGTCAACCCGTCATCCTCCCGGCGACGGCATCTGAATCGGGTGAACGTCAGCCTTCACCCACTGCGACAGATAATCGCGCGCGCAGCCATCTGTTGCAACGCCGTCGCCAATCGCCGACCGAACTCGGCGAGATGTTCCTCCCGCTGTTGCTCGCGCTGCTGTTCGGCGGTGTGGAGCTCGGCGCCGCCATATCGCGCGGCACATGCCGTGGCGTCGCTCGCCGGTTGAACAGCGAGCGCATTCATCGCCACCGCGGCGAGATCGTCGCTGCCCCGCACCACTCGCCTCCAGCCATTCTAGGTGTCGGAGACCGGGGTCCTCATGTACCGCCCGGGCGACTACAGCTCGAGCCTGAGTCTTGCCTGGATCGACCGCGACGCCAAGGTCGAAGAAACGATTGGCGGACCGGGGCTGCACGGGACCTTCCTGCGTCGGTATCAACCACGCTCAAGACGGCCCAAGTAGGCCACGTTTTGGAGCGTCTGTCGGCGCATCCCGCATTCCTGTGGCTGTGTTCTACAATTCCTGAAGGAGGAGCGTCAGATGAAGGCGTTATTCGTACCAGTACTTGTCATTCTTGCGTTGGTCTCCGCTGCAGTTCCGATGTCTGCGCATCACTCGTGGCCGGTGAACACTTCCCGGCTTGTAACGGTGGGGGGCACAGTGACAGAGTTCGCCTGGGAAAACCCACACCCGATGATCACCCTTGAGGTTCCGAACGATGACGGCAAGTTGGAGAAGTGGATGGTCGGTGGGCCTGCCATCAGCCGCATGGAGGCGAACGGCTGGACCAAGACGACGGTCAAGCCGGGCGACGTGATCACGGGCATCGGCTATCAGTACTCCAACGGCCAGAAGATCGTCCGGCTCGAGCGGGTGCTGCTGGCCGACGGCAGGGAGCTGCGCGTTTACGGCCGCTAGAGGATCGCCGTAACGAGTTGCCCTGCGCGCCGCATCAATCTTCGTGGTAGTTATGCCTTGGCGCGGAGGCCTTCGGGCAGCTTGAATTCGTTTCCTCATCCGCTAAGACAGTAGGCGACATATCGTTACCTGACGCTCCGCTTTGTTCGCTGCACCATCGCGCGCCGCGACGCCGACTCGCGTCCCCTACCGGCGACGACTTCCGCTCGCTGCTGTACGGATTGGAGTAGTCTGGTCGGTGACGATGGGCGGGAAGAAGTATTTCTGACCGCGCGTGCGCGGTATCACGCCGAACAGCATCCTGACCGCCGTGACGGCGCCGAGCGCCACGAGCGGTCAGGAGTCCAATGTGTCCTTCCTGCTCGTTTCGTGCCGTCGCCCCGCAATCGACGGTCGTGGGGTTACTTCGCCTGGCCTTTCAAGATCCGCACGATCGCAAGTATTGTGGTCCAATTCCGTGTCGTCGCCGGCGCACCGAACAGCTTGTCGATCTGGCCAAGATAGCTGATCGTCTTCATGTGACGACGGTACATTCCGAAGACGAATCGGTTCTTCGACGCGACGACTCGCAAGAACCACTCGCCGCGCGGCGGAAGGGTGATTGGAATGGAACCCCTGACGCGGCCGGCCTTCGACAGAATGCTTACGAATCGAACAATACCAGGGCGTGCCGGCGCAGTTCCAAACGGCTTTGCCATCTCCAGGCGGATGAGATCGCGGCCATCGCAGAGCACAACTTCCGCGTCGAATGGCAGCTTCCGGAGCAATTCAGCACGGAACTGTGCTCGTGATCCAGGTTTACGAACGACAAACGTACCTGCGGCACCCACATTGACGACATCATGGTGGCTCAGTTGTCTTGCGAGGATGCTTGGGCGAAACGTCCTGTGTCCGCCAACATTGACACCTCGGAGGAAAACAACGAGAGCCATACCGGGATTGTAAGAAAATTCTCTTCCTGGCGCATAATCCACCGATGAGCGACGAACGCCTTCGCGAACAGCTCGTTCGAACTCTCGACTGGGAAGAAGCGCATGTCGGTTTCGACAAGGGCGTCGACGGCATTCCACCCGACAAGCGCGGGGCACACGCGCCGGGGCTCGAGCACACATGCTGGCAGCTCCTGGAGCACATGCGACTCGCGCTGGCGGACCTTCTCGACTTCTGCACCAACGCGAAGTACGTCCACAACTTGAAATGGCCGGACGATTACTGGCCGAAAGCTCCGTCACCGGCGACCGTGGAGGCATGGGACCGCAGCATCGCAGCGTTCAAGAGAGACCTCGAGAAGCTCAAGGAGGTCGTGCGCGAAACCGACGATCTCTACGCGCTGGTCCCAACCGGCAAAGGGCGCCAGACGTACCTGCGCACAATTCTCGTCGTCATTGACCACAATGCCTATCACCTCGGTCAGATCATTGCGGTCCGGCGAGCGCTGGGAGTGTGGGGATGAGGCGGGCGCAGGAATATCCGCGTTGGCGCGTCCAGATATAGCATCGCGCTACTTCAACAGGAGAGTTCACCATGAAACGCTCTTGTGTGCTGCCCCTGCTCTTCGCGCTCGGCCTCGCCATGGTGTCGGGAACACTCTCGCTGTGGCGGGTCCAAGCCCAGGGCCTGGCCGGCACTCCCGACCAGCGCGCCAAGCAACTTGCCATCGAGAAAGCGATTCCCGAGCTGCAGATCACGGAGGACGTGCTGTACTTGTCCATCCCGGGCCAGACAATGGGTCAGACCGTGGGGGTTTCGAAGAACTCAAAGGGCCACCTGTTCGTGTACTCACGCACCGGCCCGGGCGGCGTCGCGCGCGGCGGGACGGCGGCCATGCTCTTCGAGTTCGACGAGGCCAACAAGTTCGTCAAGATCTGGGGGCCCAACAACTACGCCGCCTCGTTCGCGCACTCGGTCCGCGTCGACAAGTACGACAACGTATGGATGGTCGACGAGGGTTCCGGAATGATCGTCAAGTTCGATCCGACCGGCATGCCCCGCATGCAATTCGGCCGAACGCCGGAGGCGATCGACTACCTCGAGGAATTCGTCGAACGCGGCGAGAAGATTCCGGAAACCCAGCGGCATCCGGTTGGAAGGACGGGGATATTCAATCGGCCGACGGACTTGACGTGGGATTCGAAGGACAACATCTATGTCTCCGATGGCTACGGGAATTCGCGCGTCGTCAAGATCGCGAAGGGCGGTCACTGGCTGAAGACGGTCGGCACGTACGGTTCGGGCCAGGATCAGTTCGTCATCCCGCACAGCATCGCGGCGGACAGCCAGGACAACATCTACGTGGCCGACCGCAATAACTGGCGCATCCAGGTTTACGACAGCGAACTGAATTTCAAGAGAACGATCACCGGAATGGGCGCGCCGTGGGGCATCTGCATCACGCCTGGCTCTCCGCAATACTTGTTCAGCGGCGACGGCACGACGGGTAAGATCTACAAGCTCGACATGAACGGTAAGGTGCTTGGGTGGGCGCAGACGAGCCTCGGCCAGGGCGAGGACGATGCCGGCCGCCTGATCCATCAGATCCACTGCGAGTCGCCGAACGTGATCTACAAAGGGTCTGCGATTCTGTGGCAAGTCGAAAAGATCACGATTAAGTAGGACGCACACCATCCCGAACGCCTTGTGATTCCGACGCGACGGCTGGTGGGTCAGCGAGGTGAGTCATGGCCATGAAAGCGTTCGTCGCGGTATTCCTGCTCCTTCTGTCCACGGTCGACCGCGCGCAAGCGCCAGCGGCGCAGTCGGGATCGAATACACAGAAGACGGTCTGGTATTTCTATCGGGTCAAATGGGGGTTCCAGGACGAGTTCCAGACCCTGTTCGCGCGGAACCATCTGCCGGTGCTGCGTGAAGAGATGAAAGCGGGCCGGATCGCGAACGTGCGAACGTTCGTCCCCTCCTATCACGGCGACGGCCGAGCCGATTGGACCTTTGCAGTCATGATTGTCTTCAAGGACGTCGCAGCATTCGTGGGACCGTCTGGTGATGATGAAATCCAGAAGCGCCTTTTCCCGGACCGCGCCAGGTTCCTCAAGGAAGAGCAGCGGCGCTTCGAGATTCTCGACGCGCACTGGGACGTGCCGCTGAATGAGCTCGATCTTCGTTAGCGCGGTCGAACGGGATTCCTGACTCGAATTCGAAGCTGAAGTGAGGGACGCGATGCCACCACTCAAGACATTCACGGGCACGGCGAAGAACGGCAATCTGCAGAGGGCCTTGGATCTTGCAATACAGGCCGCGCAACAGTCCGCCTCCGGCGCCGACCGGCTGGTTACCTGGAAGCTGAAATCAGTCTCCGGCCGGCGTGGCGGGATCGCAGGATTCAGGGAAGTCGTTGTCGCGATCGCGGCTCGCATCTCCTGAACGACTGCAACTCCGACCATCAGCGCAGTCTGACGGCGCCGATTCGATTACTGGCTGGTCGTGCCCGCCGGTTTGCGAACCGTGTGCTCCATTGGTGTAGTGCCACCATCGCCGCCCGTCCTTGGTTCACAAAGGACAGACCGCTACACCGAAGTGCAAAGAGCAATATTCCCCCCGCCCTCGATTTTCGGTCAGAAGCGGAAGACAGCGTTCACCTGGTACGCCCGTGCTTCCTGCAGCGTCGTTCCGGTGTTGTAGGTCGTCGGGCTGTATATCCTGTTGGCGCCGCTCCGGTTGAATTCGGAGAAGTGCCCGCCATTCAGAAGGTTGAACACGTTGCCCGCTACCTGCAGCTGACGGCTGTTCCCCAAGTTGAGTCGCTTCGAGACCTTGAGACCCAGGATGTGCACGTCGAGTTGCTCCAGTTGCCCCTCGCCTCGCGCCGGGTAATAGAAGCGGATCCGCGTTGCCAGGGGATTTGACTGCCTCACGCCGGTCGAGGAGGTGACTGTCCCCGGCCCGAACACCGCGAGCCGCGGATCGTTCGCCGCAATCTGATCGATGATCGGCCCGCTCCATGGTCCGCCGACGATCGTGTAGCTGCTCGAGACCGTCATGCCCTTCGGGGCGTTGTAGGTGCCAGCGAACCGAACCGAATACGGCTCCCACATCGGGTTGTTGATCAGCGTCGCTCCGGTGGCGAGGCTGTTGTTGTCCACCAGCCCGTCGGTCCGCCAGATGTTCTTGTCGTTGGGAAACGCGTCGGGCTGAATGAACCTGGCGGGATCGGTCGGATTCCAGGTTCCGTTCAGATGCTGCCACTGACGATGGAGCGTCACGACCAGCTGGTAGTTGTGCGCCATGTCCTTGGTGACAACCGTCTGGATCGCACGGTAGGTGGTCGTGCTCCAAGTGCCGTTGGTGACGCGCATCAGGAGACCGAGATTCGGGTCGACTTTCCCGAAGCCTCCGAACGGCTGATTGGGACCATCCGGGTAGAAACCGTTGATATCCACCTGGGCGTAGTTGTCTTTGATGTCCTTCTGGACACCGGCCACGTCGATGCTCAGCTGCCCCGGGAACTGGTGCCGGAAGCCGATGTCGAACTCGTACGTGTACGGCTGGTGAAACTCGGGATCGAACTGCAGCGACGATATCCCCGCCGCCCGGGCCGGAGTAGCCAGCGACGTACTGAAGCTGCCGTTGCCGAGCACATCGTAGGTGTCGAGAAACGCGGCGGCATCGTTGCCGCCGAACGCTGCGAATGGGTCGCGTCCGCCCATCAACTGACGGTGATACCGGCCCCAGCTTCCGCGCAGGACGTTTTTCGCGTCCTCGGTCAGAACGTACGCGAACCCCAGGCGCGGCGCGACTTCCACGCTGGACTGCCGCTCGAGATTCCGCAGCACGTCGAATCGCCGCAGTAAATCGACGCGAATTCCGTAGCTGGCCGTCAGGCGAACCGTCGGCCTCCAGCTGTCCTGGGCGTAGAACCCGTTGTCGTGGTCGCGGCCGTTCGCGGTCTGCAAGTTGAGCGAACTGGTCACGTACTGCCGGTGGAACGGCACGGTTCCTTTCGACGCATCGTTCGGATCGATCTGCCTGCGCTCCTCGAGAATGTATCCGTTGTTCAGGTAATCGGTCTCGGTCTCGTAGAGGCTTCTCGGCAACAGGAGGAAGCCGACCGCGAATTCGTGCGATCCGATCCAGCCCTGTTTGAAGGCGTTGACGTCCCCGCGGATCATGATGAGGGACGAGTTATCCAGCGCGAGCGCCTGGAGGTTCCCGCCGGTCGCGAGCGTTCCGGATCCGATCAGAGTGCCCGCGTTGACCGACGCCGTCTGGTGAAAGTTGATCTGCGGCCCCGTTCCGAGCACGCCATCGTACGCGCTCGGGTCATTCCCCCCCTTGTTGTTGTAGCTGACCGTGAGCGTCGAATTGACGTGCGGCGTCCAGATCGAGGTCAGCTTGGCGCCGTACATCTGGCCGCCCGTCGCGAGGACGTCACTCTGATACGTGATGGGACCCGCATTGATTTGCAGGAGCCGATCGGATTGGAAGACAGCGGCGAGCGTGTGATCGATTCCCAGCTTCGTCGTGACCTTGACGAACGGCAAGTTGCTCGTGATGTGGCTGTCCTCCAACTTTGCGCCGGGCGCGAACGTGTTCAGTGCGCTCAACTGCGCGGCCGAGCGGCCAGTGCCCGCGATGATGTCGGATTTTCGAAAAGCGCTGAAGAACCAGGTGTGATCCTTCTTGATGGGTCCCCCGAACGAGTAATCGGATTGGTGGACCGCATGGACTGACGGCGACCCGCCCTCGGGCGCGTTGTTGTCGTTCCAGCTCAGCGGCTGAAAATCGAAGCCGGCCGATCCGCGGAACTGATTGCCTCCGCTCTTGCTGACCATGTTGATAACGAGCGACATGCCCATTGGAGACGCGGCGTCGACGCCACCGGTCTTCACCTGCGTGTCGTCGATGGCTTCGGTGCTCAGCCCGGTCCGGTTGATGTTGTAGTCGTTGTAGTTGCCGGCGAACATGCCGTCCATCTGGACGACGTTCTCGCGATGCTCGTTGGCGTTGCCGAAGTAATTCTGCCGGCCGCTGCCGTCGTTGTGCGGCCGTGAGAGGACGCCCGGCGTGTACTGGAGGAAGTCGCTCCAGAAGTGCGACTCGACGACGGGCACTTCCTTCTGAAAGTCGGCGTCGATGTTGAGCACGTTCGACGGCTTCGTGACCTCCAGCATCGGCGACTCGCCGCGCACCGTGATCGTCTCTTCGATCTGGCCGACACTCAGCGTGAAGTCGACCTCGAAGTTGGCGCCGGCCCGGAGGAGAATGCCTTCCTTGCGGACGGTCTTGAATCCGGCTAGTTCGGCGACGAGCGTGTACGTGCCAGGAGGCAGATTGGATACCCGATAGGAGCCGTCAGCCTCGCAGGTAACTGCAAGAGGCGTCAAGAGCTCTGGGCTGGTGGCCGTCACGGTGGCGCCAGGCATGACGGCGCCCTGGTCGTCTTTCACCACGCCACGAAGGCTGCCGTCTCCGCTCTGAGCGGTAGCGTCGCGCGCGTTCGACAGGCACAACGCGAGGATGAGCAAGCCGAAGGCTCGAACCGCCTTCGTCAGGTTCCTACTCATGCGTCCTCCTCTTAACCGATGAACACACCTACCGATCTGGGGATCGCTGTGGGACACGACGACGATCGACACGACATTCGTGTCGAATGCCATCGAGACGATGTCTCGAGGGTGGAATCGAGTGGGCCGCCGTCGCAGCCCGTGTCGATGATCGCGCCGCTAGGTCTTCGTCAATTGACGCGCGATGAACGCCTTTACCATCGCGCGGGCGCGGTCGGTCTGCGCGCTCTCCTGAGCGGTCCACTGGTGTTCGCTGCCCTCGAACACCTGGAACTGGACGTCGCCGCCGGCCGCTTTGTAGGTCTTGACGAACTTCTCCTGGATCGACGGAAGCACGTTGTCGTCGAGCGCGCCCTGCATGATGAGGAACGGCACGAACGTGATCTTCTCCTTGCGCTCGAGGATTTCCTGCGGGTTGCTTTCGTGGATGGTCTCCCACGGCTTGAAGTACACGTAATGGTTGTTGACCATATCCGTGCGCCCCTTGTCTTCCGCGTTCTTGAACCGCGCGAACGGGTCGCTGATCGGCGAGCGCATCGCGACGAAGGCCACCGTGGCATCGACGTTGGGCGCCTCGGGCAGCGGGATCGCGCTGTAGCGAGGGTCGTGGGGCCGCATGCCGAGCAGCTCCGCGATGTGGCCGCCGCTCGAGCTGCCGTACACGCCGATCTTGGACCCGTCGCCGTTCCACGTTTTGGCCTTCCACTTCAGCCAGCGCACGCCATAATTGGCATCCTGCACGGACGCGGGATACGGCGCTTCCGGCGCAAGCGTCATATCGATGGCGACCACGAGCAGGCCGCTCGACGCCAACGAGCGGTCCATCGGCTCCTCGGCAAAGCGATCCTTCGCGTTCCACGCACCGCCATGGAGATCCAGAATCGTTGGAAACGGGCCCGCGCCCACCGGTTGATAGACGCGCGCCATCAGCTGGCGCCCCGCCTTCGTGCGCCGGAATTCGACGTCGGTGACCTTGATCTCGAATTTCCCTGCGGGATCGTACGCGGGCGCCAGGGGAAGCCCCGCGCCAGCGGCATCGATGCCCCAGGGCCTCAAGGCAGATACGACCGGCAACCCCACGCCGAGCGCGGTCACCTGCTTCAGAAAGTCCCGCCTTCCCGAGGTATGCATGCGCATGGCGATCTCCTTACAAAATGGGCCGAGAAAGGCAATACCGGCCGCCGTTCCCGCGAATCGGCGCCATCATAAGCTCAATAGGATTCTGTAAACGCGGAAATTGCGGATCAACGCAGGTCGACGGCGTGCGGGAACATATTTTTGGTGCGGCGGATGTCTCTCTGCCGCGGGTCGGGGAGGATGAAGAGCGACTCCGGCGAACGAGGAATGTGGCGACCCGCCAACGCTCAATGGTGGGTATTGCTGACGGTCGCGCTTGTCGTCGTAATCGCCTGGCCGCCGCGCGACGGCCGGAGCCTCGTCGTCACCTTCATCAATTGGGTGGTGGACCCGGCGAACCAGCTCCCGGTGCTGCCAGCTCAGCTGGAGCTCGGGCTGGGTGACGATCCCGATGCCGTTGCGGCGCACGATCAGCAAGTTCAGCAGTACGACGCGATCTACCTGAAGGGCGGCTGGACGCGGCGGCGACTGCAGCTGAAAGTCGTCCGCGACCCGTTCGATCCGGCGACGGAGCGGCAGCTCCTTCTCGCGGGCGCAGTAGTCGCCGTCTTCGCCGTGTGGCGTTTCGGCGGACGCGGGGACAGTTACTAAATGTGACAAGTCTGAAGTTTGAAGTCTGAAGTCTGAAGTCTGAAGGCCCGCGAATTGTCGCCGAATTCTGCACTTCAGACTTCTGCCTTCTGACTTCAGACGGCTCAGTCCGGAGACATAGGTAACAAAGTTGTCCGGAGACATAGGTAACACTTTTCGCCACTGTTTCGCTGGAGGAAGCGATGCCGTGGCATGGAGTGTCGCCTATGGATTTGCGCCTCGCAT
>JBKPDW010000579.1:0-7341 GCA_046728115.1 Acidobacteriota bacterium
GGCCGAAGATGAACGACCCGAGCACATGGACACCGTGGCGGCGAAATGCGCGCAGCCGCGCAACGAGCTCGTCGCCGGCAAGATTGAACCCTTTGTAGACGTCGCTCAGCCCCTCGCGCGTCACCGATTCGACGCCAACGAGCGCGCCGCGGATCCTCGCGCCCTTCATCGCCGCCAGAAATTCTGGATCCTCGGCGGCCTCCATCGTGATCTGCGTGTAGAAGACGAGATCGTTGGGCAATTCGGCCAGCCGCGCCATCAGCGCGAAGCGCTGGTCGCGCAGCGCCTGCAGTTCATCGAGCCGTGACGTGTCGATGCGCCGCTTCGCCTGCGCCAGATCCGCGAAGGTCACCGGATAGAAGTTGTCGTCGGCGAGTGCGATGAACCGGAAGCCGAGACGGCGCAGTTCGACGATCTCACGGACGACGCGATCGACGCCGCGCTGGCGCGGCTCCTGGCCGTCGGTCCGCCACACGGAGCAGAACGAGCAGTGCTTGGGGCAGCCGCGCACCGTCTGGACAGACGCCCACATGTAGCGACGATCGGGCAACAAGTCCCACCTGGCGGCGACGAACTGATCACCGCCGATGCGACCTCCCTCATACACCGCCAGGGGGCGTCCGGCGAAGCAATCTTCGATCACGCGCGGCCAGATCAGGTCGCCGTCGCCGCGCACCACCGCGTGTGCCAAGCCCCGCATCGCCGCTTCGTCGGGAAACAGCGTCGCGTGGATCCCCCCGTACACCACCCAAGCACCGCGCTGGCGTAGTTCCCGTCCAAGCGCATATCCGCGGAGCGCATTGCCAGTATGAATGCCAATCCCGACTACGTCGCCAGGTGCGACCGTGTGGACATCGAGCGGATCGAGCGTTTCGTCGACGATCCGCGGATCGCCCCAGCGAGTGCCGGTCGCGCTGGCAAGCACATACAGCCAGCGCGGCGTGATGACGGCGACGCCGAATGATCGCGTGCTCGGATTGACGAGATGGACGCGCGGCATCCTACTCTTGAACCAGGTCCGGGACAGCCGGATCGGAATTCGGCGAGCGGATCACCTTTCGTGCGGCGACCTCGTGCTGCGCAGTGACGGCGAACTTTTCGCATGGTTGCACGCGTGGCGTGCAGCCGCGACTGAGTTGCACGGCGCGAAGCGCCGACAACACCGAAAACTCGAACGCGTTGATTCCGTCTGGACGTTTGACCATGAGAGCCCTTCCGTTCAGCGAACGAGGAATGCGGAGACGATGGCCGCGAGAACGACGAGGAACGGCAAGGCCATCAACAACCGTCGACGCACCGCACGTTCGTGCGCTGCGCCCCGGGCGACCCACGCGGACCAGCGGGCGTCCAAATCGGCGTTGCGACTCGATTGCAGGGACATGTTGCGAACCCTCACAAGCCACGGCTTTGGTGAGGGCTCGAGCCAGGGCGGCCGAGGGCTCAGAAAAGCAGGAAGCCTGAGTATACGCTGAATCAGCGCGAACGTCTCGGCCGTCTCACCTGCAATGCGCGAGCACCGCTGATGCGGTCCTCGAGCAGCTCGAAGACAACCGGATCTCCGACGTTCAAGTCGTTGAACGACGTGCCTTCGCGAACGTCGGCTCGATGAAAGTAGATTTCTCGCGCGTCGCCGACGCGGATGAAGCCGCAGCCCTGACCGATCAAGAGTCTGGCGATTTGGCCTGCGGTACGGGTGCCGTGCGGCGCAGAGGGGCGGGTGACCATCGGGCGCACGACGGCGTCGCATGTCACGCGACGCCGTCCGGCACTCTCACCAGCGCGGTTCTGAACGTCGACGAGGAGCGTGGCCGCCGAACCCGCCGCTTCGCGCCGCCTTCGGACGCGCCTCGTTGACGGTCAGACTGCGTCCACCGACCTCGGTCGCGTTCAGCTGCGTGATGGCAGCCTGAGCCTCGGCGTCGGTGCTCATTTCGACAAACGCAAAGCCGCGTGCGCGTCCCGTCGCCTGATCACGCATCACCGTGACCGATTCGACCGATCCGACACGCGCGAACAGTTCGTGCAGCTCGGTCTCACCAACTTCGTAGGGCAGGTTTCCCACATACAACTTCCGACCCATAAACACGGACTCCTCTGTCGCAATCGCGACGTTCCCCACATCTGGAATGATGTCGGGCTGGATGTCGTCTCGTAGCTAGGCTGAACTTCAGGAGGAGCGAGTCAGAAAATGGCTCGATACGCCGGAGGCCGGCACAGTACGCGGCAAGATCCGAGTCTCCAGCGTAGCACGAAACCGCCGTCAGGGCTCGCAATCCCAGGATTGCACTGCAAAATCCAACTCTGCGGGATCGTTCGTAAGGGCGCGCGCAACGGTTTCGCGCTAGCGCTGTGTTTCCAGCAATGTCTTCAAGCTCGTAAGCATCATTCCCCAGTTCTTCTCGGAGTGCTCGCGTGATTGTTCAGATGGGTTGTTGTCCTGAGACAACGAGACATGCGTCCGTGGCGGATGGTGAGCCAGTGTAATTGTCACCGTGTGATAGTTCGCCGGCATGTCAGGCAGCCCTGAAAGGGGGCTAAAGTGGCTGAATTGAAGCAGGCGCTCCGGCTGCAGTCGAAGGATCACACCCTTGTCCTCGTAAGACTTTCCTTCCCATTCCCCCTTCCAAATGATCGGGCGACCCTCCTTCCACTCTGAAATGACATGGGTTCCGAACATGTACTGTTTGATCGTTCCGGGATTGACGAGTGCGTCCCAGACCTTATCAATGGGTGCGTCTATCACAGTGCTTGCGTGTGCGACGATTGGTTTTTCCACGGAGCCTCCTTCCGTCTGTATTTCCGCCAGGTCATTCCTCCACGTGGGACTCCGCCGCCGCGGCTAGCCATTTGCCTGCGGTCAGAAAGGGTTTCCCG
The DNA here is from genome assembly GCA_046728115.1 of Acidobacteriota bacterium. Classification (GTDB taxonomy): domain Bacteria; phylum Acidobacteriota; class Vicinamibacteria; order Vicinamibacterales; family CAVVIG01; genus CAVSWN01. Next base: position 2,875 of record JBKPDW010000579.1, read on the forward strand.
CTCTGCCTGGCGCGGCTGACGATGAAAGCGCCCTCGAGACTCGTGACGACCATCTCTGCGAAAGAGCGGCGGGCCTTCTGGCTTTGCCAGGGTAGGTGCTGCGCGATCGTGTCCACCCAGCCATCGAACGATTCGTTACAGACGGCGCGGAGCTCTGTATCCGAATCCGCGAGATCGAGCGTCACGGCGCCGATGGCGCAGCCTCGATTGCGTCCCGATTCATCGAAGCCCCTGGCTGCAGTACGAAACAGAGTGAGTACACGACTGGCAACAGGCTGATCGAGGGTGAACATCGACTCCAACAGTGTTCGTGCCTTGCCGCCGTGCAGGCGCAGAGCCTCGGCGGCAAGTTGTACCTTCCCTTTCGGAAAGTGATGGTAGACGGAACCGATCGGTGTGCGACTACGGGCAACGACTTGTTTGATGCCGGCAGCCTTGAAGCCGCCTTCGCGCGTGAGCGCCTCTGCGGCCTGCAACATGCGTTCACGGGAGGCACTCGGGCGACGAACCACACCCGAGGTATATATAGAACGTTCTATATAATCAACCGACCCGTACACTCGGAGCCGAAGCGGCGCGCAGGAGAGCAACGCCGCCTAAGCGCGCGGCGCCACGTCGTTCATATCGACTGAGCCAGCGCCACCGCGTCGGGACCCGCTGGAAATCGAAGCTGCCCAGACGCATCGTTCGCGGCACGGTACACCGCCTCGGCCACGTCTGACTCCGTCGTCACTGTGGTCACCTGCGCAAATGACGCGAGGACGGGCTTCGCGAAAGGCGCGTAAGCCTCGGGAAACAGCCCTTCCATGCGCGATCCTCCGTTGCTCGTAAAGTGCGTGGTCGGGCCGTAGCCCGGCTCAACCAGCTTCACGCGCACGTTGAACGCCTCGAGCTCGTGCGCCAGTGATCCGGTGAACCCTTCGATAGCCATCTTGCTCGCGGTATACGCGGCCGCCAGCGGCATCGGCGTCAGCGTCACGCTCGAAGTCACATTCACCACCACACCCGACCTCCGCGCGCGAAGCTGAGGCAGCACCGCCTGCGTCATCGCCATCACGCCGAAGGTGTTGGTCTCGAACACCTCGCGTACCGTCGCCATCGGCGTGGCCTCGAAGCGCCGATGACCCCGATGCCCGCGTTGTTGACGAGCACGTCGACAGGCCCACACGCCTCGATCGCGGCAGCTATGCTCTCGGGCTTCGTCACGTCGAGCGCCAGGACTCGTAGTCGCTCCGACCGGGGCAGAATGTCTTCGCGCGGCGTTCGCATGGTGGCGATCACGTTCCAGCCATGCGCGTGAAAGTGGCGCGCGGTCTCGAGGCCATAGCCGGAAGAGCAACCAGTAATGAGCACGGTTTTCATGGTCGACTCCTTTTTCTGAGGTTCACCTTCTGGTGGACCCGTAGCCTTGTCGCCGACTACTATGGCGGAGGCGAGCAGGACTTTCTACAACTTGGAGTCCGTATTTAATTTGTGAGCGTCCAGACATGAACGACCCCCTCTCGGAAGTCATCGCGCTGCTTCAGCCGCGCACCGTGTTCTCGAAGCGCATCAGCGGCGCCGGTCGCTGGGGCGTCCGCTACTCGGAGTTCGGCCACCCAAGCTTCTGTGCCGTGCTCGAGGGAAGCTGCCGGCTCGCTGTCGACGGCCACCGTGCGCTCACGCTCGAGGCGGGCGATTTCGTCCTGCTGCCGGCGACGCCGGGCTTCACCATGTCGGGCTTCGACCCGGCGAGGCCCGAGCGCATCGACCCAAAGGTGACGCCGGCGCCAACGGGTGAAGTCCGCCACGGCACACGCGGCGGACGCCCTGAGGTGCGGCTGCTCGGTGGCTATTTCGTCTTCGACTCGCCCGATGCAGCGTTACTGGTATCGCTGCTGCCGGCGGTGGTGCATGTGCGCGGCGTCGAGAGGCTGTCGGTCTTGGTACGGCTCGTCGGCGAGGAATCGAGCCAACGGAGGGCAGGCCGCGACCTCGTGCTCGCGCGCCTCGTGGAGGTGCTGCTCATCGAGGCGTTGCGCTCGACGCCCGGTGAAGACGCGCCTCCCGGGTTGCTGCGCGGGTTGGCCGATGCGCACCTTGCGTCAGCGATGCGGCAGATGCACGCTGAGTTCGCGCGTTCGTGGACCGTCGCCCAACTCGCGAAGACGGCCGCGCTGTCGCGCTCGGCGTTCTTCGAACGCTTCACGCGCACGGTGGGCCTGCCACCGATGGAATACCTGCTCGCCTGGCGGATGGCGGTCGCGAAGGATCTGCTCCGCAGGCACGACCTCGGGCTTGCCGAGGTCGCTGAACGCGTCGGTTACGGCTCGGCGAGCACCTTCAGCACCGCGTTCAGCCGGCACGTGGGCCGGCCTCCGGGTCGCTACGCGCGAGGGTTCGCAGCACGACACGATCTCACCGTGACCTACGGGAACCGACTCTCCGAACCCAAGCATTGAGAACCGGGACAGCGAGATCGCTCTAGTATCGCGTCGACCGATTCGCGCAGGAAGAATCCGATCGTTTGCAACCTGGCTGTTGCCGGCGGAGCGAGCCCACTCCTCGATCGTCCGGGAGCAGATCGAATCGCTGATGCTGACGTTGAACGCGGGAAGACCGGTCACGAACCCGAAGATCCCGTTCCAGCCGTCTGGTGGTCAACGGGTCGGCGCGAGCCGCGAGGAGGCTGGCGCTCGTCGTTACTCCACACGGTCAGTCGTGCGCGCGGCGACTCCAGCCGGATTTGCTGTTGCTCGAGAGCTCACCCGTGCGGCCAGGAAGTCCTCCCAGGTCCGGCCGCCTACAGACCGATCCGGCGCGAGGTTGGCGCCTGCCCGGATGGCGCGGGCGGCGTTGCCTGGCTCAGTTCCTTTCACGGCGGCTTCGATCCCTCGCCTGTGGCCAGATCACCAGTCACGAACTCCACGCCGTCGCTCGCCGTTTGACTCCGGCGGCTCAGCACTCGAATCTTGCAGCCGGCGGTCCTTAGTCGGGAAACGACGAGCCTTCCCAGGGTGCCGGTGCCACCGGTGACCAACATGAGTGACGCCATGACGTCCTCCTACTCTGATGAGCCCGGCAGCGAAGTGCCACGTTTTCCGTCGGGATTGCCCGCCGACGATGATGGTCGTAGACACCCTCGCGATGAGTCGGTCGTTCATTGGTACGTTTCCACCAGAGTCGACGGCGCCGCTCGTCTCGCCACAGCCACGGCGATCGCCACGATCGAGGCGAGGCTGAGGACCAGCACCGAGGCGCCCGCATCCGGTTTGCCAATCATCAGGTAGACCACCGCCAGGCCGAAGACGACGCGAAGGCGCAGCGACACGCGCAGGATCGAATGGGAGGCGGCTGCCTGCAGCGGCGTCGCGGATGTCCTGGTCGGATCATTGGTGGCTCGCTGAAGGGCCCGGATGCGCGGTTGCGTCAGGGGTCCAGCGACCATTCCCATCAGCAGGAGCGCAGCGTACGACGCGCGCATCCATCCTTGGCCGAGCACGCCAACTCGGGCACCGAGGTAGAAGCCGGATGCCACGACGACCACCAAAGCGATCGCGGAGATCCGCGGCACCGCTGCGCTCACGCGCACCCAGCGCACCGCTTCCGCCCGCAGCGTGGAACGGCGCACCGCGTCCAGGGAGAGCCATTCGAGTCCGAGCCCGGTAAACATCGCGAGCACACCGACAACGTGCACGAACAGCATCAGCGACCGAATCATGCGTGGTTCCTCCATCCGTTGGTGATCCCGACGATGTGATGGATGTGCGCGCCGTGCTCGAGTTCCCTCACGAGAAAGTGAGCCACGTCAGCCCGGCTGATTGAGGCCAATGCGCTTTGGACCGGAAGATGTTGGTTCTCGACGCGATAGCGGCCGGTGAGGGCGCCGTTGGTCAGGCGAGGCGGACGCGCGATGGTCCAATCGAGGCCGCTCGCCATGACGACGCGTTCCATCTCGCTGAAGTCCATCGCCACGTTTCTGAGGAGCGTCCGCCGCAGCAGAGTGCCAAGGAGCCCCAAGTCTTTGAACAGGACTGCCGCGGAGACCACTACCAGCCGCCGCGGTCCGCCTGCGCGCATGGCCTCCACGGTGCTGCGTGCACCGTCGCGCACGATCGTGGTCGGTCCGGGCCCAGGCGGGCCCAGCGCGGATATCACCGCGTCGTGCCCGGGAAGCACTGCCCGGAGTTCAGCGACCTGTCGCGGATCGCCCTGTCGAACGGTGACGCGATCGGCGAGTGCTCCCAATTTCCGCGGTGAGCGAACGAATGCCGTGATCTCGTGCCCTCGTTCAAGGGCCTGGCGAATAACGGCGCGTCCGGTCCCACCGGTCGCGCCAAGAATCATGAGTCGCATGGGCGGTCCCTCTCGCAAGTTCGTCAACACTGAGGAGACCGCCGATGCCGCTCGTTCGTGACAGGTGAGCGTTCTTAGAACGGCGCCGGGGGTAAATGGGCCAGTTTGTCGGGATTGGTCACGATATAGATC
>JBKPDW010000580.1:0-4597 GCA_046728115.1 Acidobacteriota bacterium
CTAGAAGGGTTCGAGGGTTCAAGGGTTCTAGGTTCAAGGGTTCTAGGTTCAAGGTTCGAGGTTCAAGGTTCGAGGTTCGACGTTCGGAGTTCAGCGTTCAGTCAGCGCCACGCCCAGCACGAACAGGAGCGGCACGGCCAGCCTGTCCGCGAGCGCAACCGCGCGCGGTCCACTCCACACCATAATCGTGGTCAGCACACCGAGTGCGACGGCCCAGACACTCTGGCGGGCAACGGCAATCTGCGCGCACGCCGAGGCGGCGATCACGTTATTCAATGCGATCCACGCGAAGTTCGAGACATACAAAAGCGCGGCGGCGAGACCCGCGTCGAACACCAAGCGCAGGTCGCCCGGTGCTCACCGATGGGACGCCAGGTTCGATCCAATCGGCGCAGGCACGGCGACGAGCGCTGCGCCGGCGATGCTGCCGAGCGCGATGATCGTGAACGCGGCTCGGATCGAGAACGACGGTGCGAGGCTGGCGTCCACCTGGAACGTGGTGGCGTCGATGTCGGTGCCCACGAAGATCAGGAAAAGGTCGAAAGCCGACTGCGTCTGCGCCGCCGGTGGGACAGGCGATATATCTGCTGGATTCACGTGTCGATATGATATGGATCGCGCCGACGAAGCGGTACGGTCCATGTTCGAGTCGTCGCTCGCGGCCGTTGACGATCAACGGGGCGCGACCGGAGTACGGTCGGCGGTCGCATTCACCGAAGGGCCGATCCATTCGATGGCTTCATCTGCGGGCGGCGCGCACGCTCGAACTGCCGTTGATCCCACGTGACGGTGACATTCGCAAATCCGGGACGATCGAGTGGCGTCCGAGCTGGTGACGTGGTGAGTTCGTTGATCGAGCGGACAATTGCGGCAACGACGCGAGGGCGCTATCTGATCGCGCCACCGGTCGCCGCGGGTCCCGCGCCGCTGCTGGTTGGCTTCCATGGCTACGCCGAGAGCGCCGAAACGCAGCTCGATCGCCTGCGCGCCGTTCCTGGCGCGGATGGCTGGCTCGTCGTGTCGATTCAAGGCCTTCACCGTTTCTATCGGCGCCGTACGAACGACGTGATCGCCAGCTGGATGACGCGCCAGGATCGCGAGTTGGCGATTGCGGACAACATCGCGTACGTGGATGCGGTGGTCGGCGCGGTGTCGCGGGAGTGGGGCGCGTTTCCTCGTGCCGTGTTCGCCGGCTTTTCTCAAGGTGTCGCGATGGCATTTCGCGCGGCGACGGCGTCGGCCAGGCCTGTCGCCGCCGTGATTGCCGCCGGCGGCGATGTGCCGCCGGAACTCGATGCGGCCAGCTTGCGGCGAATCGGATCAACGCTCCTCTGTCGCGGCATACGAGACGAGTGGTATTCCTCCACCAAGTTCGACGACGACGTGCGGCGGTTGAGGATCGCTGGTGTGGACGTGCAGCCGGTCGAGTTCGATGGCGGCCACACCTGGTCGCCTGAGGTCGTTCAGGCCGCCGCCCGGTTCCTTCGCGAGCGTCAGCCATGACCGAAATCCGCCAAGCCTCAGTAAATGATGCGCCTACGCTCGCCGAGCTGCGGTGGGAATTCCGCGCGGGCCGCGATCCCGCCGTCGAAGACCACGGTGCGTTCGTCGAGCGCTGCACGGCGTGGATGACTCGCGAGCTGGCGGCTGGCCGATGGCGTGCCTGGATCGCGGTGGCCGAGGACCGCATCGTAGGGCAGGTCTGGATCAACGTGATCGAGAAGGTGCCGAATCCAATCGGCGAACGCCAACGCCACGTCTATCTGTCGAACCTGTACGTCCAGCCCTCCGCTCGTGGCGGAATCGGGACGCGGCTACTGGAGACTGCGCTCGACTGGGCGCGCGCCAACGGCGTCGATCGCGTGGTGCTCTGGCCAGCCAGGCGCAGCGAGTCGCTCTATCGTCGCCACGCCTTCAAGCGCGACGACGACGTCATGGAAATGCGGTGCGAATGATCGATTGAATCCAGCGAACGACGTCCTGCTGCACCTTTGCATAGACGGCTGCCTGTGCCGTCGGATCCTTCTTCGGCAGCTTGAACGAATGATCGCCGTCGTTCACGATCTGCAGCGCCGACCGCGGGGACAATTTCGCGAGGATCGGGGTCAGCTGCTCCGGACTGCCGAATGCATCGCGACTGCCCTGGACGAACAGCATCGGCCGATCGATCGCTGGCAAATGTTTATCGCGGCGTTCCGCCGGTCTGCCTGGAGGATGCAGCGGATATCCGAGCAGCACGAGGCCGACTACGGGCATCTCGCGATCGGCGGCGGCTATTTGGGTCGCGATGCGCCCACCCATCGACTTTCCGCCGATGAAGAGCGCCTGCCGTGCGCTTGCCACCTCGGCGTGGACCGTATGAACCACCGATCGGTAGCACGCCTCGAGTGCGGGTCCGCGATCGGGGATCCGGCGCCGTCGTTCGGTGTAGAGGAAATTGAACGTCACTGTGTCGACGCCGAGCGCCGCCAATGCCGTGGCGAACTCGACCATGAACCCGCTTTGCTGTCCGGCGCCGGCGCCGTGCCCCAGGATGAGCGCGGCGCCGACCGCCGGATTCTCCGCCGGGAAGACGCGAGCGGTGGTGCTCGCGTCACCCGGAAGTGCGACGGTCAACTCACTCGGACTTTTCAAGGAGCTCTCGCACTTCGGCGTCGGTCTTCAACGCGTTCGTGACCGAGAAGGCGCCGAACTGGGTGGCCAGCGAGCGCGCCAGCATCCGGTCCACGTTGCTCGCCACCACCCCCGTCAGCGTTACGCGCCCATTCTCGACGACGATGTGAATCGGCGGGTTGGGCATGATCGCGTAGTTCCAGAACGCCGAATTCCCGTAGATTGATCGCGCGATGCGACGCCGGAGCTGCTCGTCGAACTGCGATACCGGCAGCACCGTGATGTCGTTGCGCACCTCGCGCACGCCGTCCACTGTGGCGACACGCTTGCCAATGTCGTCGCGCTTGTAGGGCATGGTCACCTTGCCGGTGAGCGTCACCACGCCGTCTTTCACGTGCCCGTTCACGTCGTCGAACACCGTGAACCAGCTATAGCGATCGACGCTCGTCGCCACATCCTTGGCAATTTGAAAGTCCTTCCGTTCCGCCATGGTGGCCGGCGCTGCCGTCGCGCATATCGCCGATACCATCAGCATTCCCACTACCAGCCGCACTTGCTTCATCATCTTTCACCTCCGCCGAATCGTTCTGCTAGACCCAAGCGGCAAAGGCAATGCCAGTGACTCTTCTGTAGAATCGGCCGATTTTTGGGCATCACGGGGAGGATTTGCCTGCGTTGTCCTCTCCGGAGACCGCCATCGGCTGAGCTTGCGGACACTCCTCCGGTCCCAGCGAACCTGCTTTCGTCAATGACGCGCGAATGCCAGGCCGAGACCGTACGTAATCGCCGCCTCCAGGATGCCGACAATCGTCATTTCGAGACCGCTGGCCCACCACGGTCGAGTCGTCACCAGCGCTTTTGAAGCGCCGACCACGAAATGCGCGATCGTGCTGATGATGAACGAGGCGATGACGGCCGGCATGCCGACGGTGAAGAAGAACGGAATGATTGGGATGAAGCCACCGACGGCCGTCGAGACGCTCGCGGACAGCGTCGAGCGCCATGGGTTGGGAAAGGTTTCTTCGCTCAGGCCCAATTCCTCCTGGACCAGCGTGCGCAGGAACTGTTTTGGTTCTTTGTGGAGGCGCTCGGCCAGCGCCCGCGATTCCTCCGCCGAGAATCCCTTGAGCTGATAAAAAAGCTCGAGCTCGAGCATTTCTTCGTGCGGGTCTTCTTCGATCTCGGCGCGCTCCCGCGACACCTCAGATTCGTACACCTCGCGCTGTGATTTCGACGAGAGGTACGCGCCGGCGCCCATGGAGAGTGCGCTGGCGAGTGTGCCGGCGAGGCCCGCGGCGAGCACGACCTCGCTGCCGCCGGTGTAACCCGCCATACCCGACACGATGCCGAAGACGGCGCCGAGGCCGTCGTTGACCCCGTAAATCGCATCCCCGATCCATCCTGTGCCGCGGACGTGCCAGCGCTCGCGACCAAGAATCGTTTCGAGCGTCGAGCGGGGCGTGGGAATGGCGCCGCCGGCAAGGGTCCGGAGGATGACGGCGTGGTCGCGCTCATCGAGCATGGCGTCCTTGGCGATCTGCCGATCGGTCGGATCGCTGAGGCGGGCCATCAACTGGTCGTAATCGGCTTCTGCCTTGTTCTCTTCCTGTTCGAGCCGGTGGAGCACCACATTGGGATCGGAGATCCGCTGGAACCACGAAAGCCCATGCTCGACCTCGCGGCGATCGGGTATGCGTCCGGTGGCCGCCGCGATCCGATCGGACCAGCGCGCCGCATGCTTGTCTTCCTGATCCGCAAGCCGCATCAGGATGTCCTTGCGTCTCGCATCGCGCTCGCGATTCGCGAGATGGCGATACGTCGCGGCCGCCTCCACCTCGCGGCGCCACATCTTCTGAACGGTTGCCAGATTGACCGCGTCGTCGACCATCAGCCCACCAGACGCTCGAACAGCACGATCGTACCGATCCCGGCGGCGATCAGCAGCACTTGACGCACGGCGTTGGCGTCTACTTCGCCCCGATGC
>JBKPDW010000581.1:0-10610 GCA_046728115.1 Acidobacteriota bacterium
CGCACAGAACGCGTCCACAAGGTCCTTGGAAAACGCACACCACGCGTTTTCCACAGCTCCCACACGCATCAACAATGTGTTACCTATGTCTTCGGACAAATCTGTTACCTATCTCTCCGACTGTCCGGACTTCTGACTTCTTCGTCTCACCTCGACTGTCTCTGGTACAACCCCACAAGTTCTGCCGTTCCGATGACGTGCCCGTGCATGGCTTTCTCGACGTCCGTCTTGGTCGCGCCGGCCTGCAGGCCGAGCGATGCGACGTCGAGCGCCGACAGCGTGAAGTGGTAGTGGTGCACGCCGGTCGGGGGACACGGGCCGCCGTACCCAGGCCGGCGGAAGCCGCTGTTCCCTGAAACGCCGACCGATCCTGCCTGAAATCCTTCAGGCAGCGTTTTCGTCGTCGCCGGGATGTCGAACAGCACCCAATGAGTGAAGCCGCCCGCGAGCGGCGCGTCGGGGTCGTGCATGATCAGCGCAAACGACCTGGTGCCCGACGGCGCGTCGCTCCAGGCGAGCGCCGGCGACGGGTTGGTCTGACCTGCGTCGCACGTGAACTTCGACGGAATGTTGGTGTTGTTGGCGAACGCGGCACTCGTGAGCGCAAACGCGGCCGCGGCGATTACATCGAGCATCGAGTACCTCCGAACGCTGCAGCTTACACGATGCGCGACACGCCGGTCACCACCGTGCACGCGGCACCTCGTCTTGGATCGCCCGCTCCGCGAGTGGCCCGGTCAGGCGGCGGCGGTGGCTCGCCTCGCGCTATGGACCATTTGCGTCGCGGTCCGATTCCAATCGTGGACCGGTCGCTCACGCGATCCGCGGATCAGTTACAAATCGTGACATTTTGGGAATCGCTCGGATCGGCACAGGTGCTTCCAGCGCGGCCGGCTGCAATTCGGATGCTTTAGGTTGAAAAGCGGGCCCGATCGGCGTAGCCTCATCGGTGTCCTGTACAGGAGGGACACATGGAAATCGATCGTCGAGCATTCATCGCGAGCGTTGGGGGCGCGGCAGCCGTGGCCATGATGGATCACGAGGCCAAAGCCGAGGCGCTCGAGCACTACATGGAGGAACAGCTCGATCAGCAGGTTGCGGCGAACCAGGGGCAGCCCGAGAAGTTCCCGACCGTCGCGGAAATCGAGGCCCAGATCGAGACGCGGAACTTCCGGCGCGGCGCCGGCTCATTGTTCACATCGGGCCGCGGCAACGTCAAGAAGCTCGAGCCGATGCCGGACAAGCCCACGCTGAATGACTTCTTCGAGCTGCGGTTTGCGCCCGCGAACCACGTGCTGCAGAGCGCGACGCGCGCGATGAAGACCGGCATGTCCGAGGAAGTAATCCTCGCGTGCCTCCTGCACGACTGCGTGCTGTCGCTCATCAAGCCGGATCACGGCTGGTGGGGCGCGCAGCTCTTCGAGCCGTACATCCCGGAGAAGAGCGCCTTCGCGATCCGCTACCACCAGACGCTCCGCTTTTTCCCCGACGAGCAGGCTGGCTACGAGTATCCGGATCAGTATTACCGGATCTTCGGCCACGACTACACACCGCCGCAGTACATCCAGGACACGTACAAGATGTTGAAGAACCACAAGTGGTACATGGAGCCGCGGCTGGTGACCGTCAACGACCTGTACGCGTTCGATCCCAACGCGAAGGTATCGATCGAGCCGTTCGAGGACATCATCGGACGCCACTTCAAGCAGCCGAAAGAAGGGCTCGGCTACGACAACAGCCCGAGTGCTCACATGTGGCGAACGCTCGCGCGGCCGGACAGTCCGCTCTAAGACAGGGATGAGGGATTTAGGGCGTAGGTCAGGCATTAGGGATCAGGTCAAGATTAGGGGCTCGTCCAAAGACGATGATGGTGAACCGAGTCCTGAGCGGTTTCGGTGCGTCGGTATTGCTGGCGACGGCGGCGATGGGCCAGACCGCCAGCAAGACGGTCAACGGCCTCGAGATTTCAGTCAAGAGCGTCGAGCGGGCGGAAAAATCGTCTCTGCGCGATTGTCCGCCCGGCACCAACACGGTGAATGCCGTGCAGCGGCCCGGCGATGAGCTGGCGGTCGTCACGGTCGGCTTCAAGGTGATGCCGGACTTCAAGCCGGTCGTCTTGAAGCGTCCGACCGTGACCGCTACCGACGACAAGGTTTACAACACGTCGGTGCAGTTCGTCGATGTCGGATCGGTGCCGGAGTATTCCTGCGCGTTCACGTTCCGCGTACCGCAAGGCACGAAGCTCAGGTCGCTCCAGATTGAATCGGCGACCTTCGATCTCACGGCGCTCGACAAGTAGCGTCGACGCCTGAGTTTTCTTCTTCGTGTTTTCGTGGCTGCGTTTGTTTTTGCAGCCGCCGAAAGCATCATCCTACGAATTTGTATCCCGCTCCGTGCACCGTGAGGATGTGCTCCGGTTCGTGCGGCGCGGTCTCGATCTTCTGCCGGAGCTTCGCGACGAAGTTGTCGATCGTCCTCGTCGTCGGCGATTCTTCGTAGCCCCACACCTGGTTGAGAATCTGTTCGCGCGTGACCACCTGGCCGGTATGCGCCACGAGGTAACGCAGGAGATCGAACTCGCGGGCGGTGAAGTCGATGCGTTGTCCACCGCGGTGGGCCTGATGCGTTCGGAAGTTGATGTCGATGTCGCCAATCCTGCACGTTTCCAGTCCCGTCGGCCGGCCGCCGGCGCGGCGCAGCACGGCGCGGACGCGCGCGAGCAGTTCGGTGATGCTGAACGGCTTGGTGACGTAGTCGTCGGCGCCCAGCTCGAGGCCGAGGACCTTCTCGGTTTCCTGCGAGCGGGCCGTCAGCATCACGATGGGTGTCGGGTTGGCGCGCGCTCGCAGCTCGCGGCAGACCTCGAAGCCGTTTTTACGCGGCAGCGTCACGTCGAGAATTATGAGGTCCGGCGTGACGGACAATGCTTTGGAAAGCCCATCCTCGCCGTCCGCCGCCGTGACGACTTCATACCCTTCGAGCTCGAGGTTGTCACGCAGACCGAGCAACATCTGCGGTTCGTCCTCGATCACCAGAATCCGTTTGGTCACCGTGCCGTTCTCCTGCGTGAAGTGGGAAATGCAGCGCGAACGTGCTGCCGCTCCCGGGCTCGCTATCCACGCGCACGAAGCCGCCATGCCCGCGCATGACGTGGTCGACGATCGCCAGCCCGAGGCCCGTGCCCTGCGGTCCAGAGCCCGCATCGCTCTGAATCCTGAAGAATTTCCTGAAAATCTTCCGCTGCAGTCGCGGCGGAATGCCGATGCCGCGATCGGTCACGCGGACGACGCCGTAACCGTCGACGCGGTCGACATCCACGACGATCTCGCGGTGTTCGGGCGAGTACTTCATGGCATTCGAGAGCAGATTTTCGAGCGCCTGCTCGGCAGCCTCCTTGTCGAGCAGCACCGGGACGTCGTCCGCCAGGTGCGTGGTGATCGAGTACTGGTTGTGGCGGAACTGGCTGTCGAGCGACTGCAGCACGTGGCGCGTCACGTCCGTCAGATTGACCGGCTCGCGCTTGTAGCGGCGGAGGCCGGCCTCGATGCGCGAGAAATCGAGCATGTTGTTGATGAGGCGCGTCAGCTTGCGCGCCTCGCTGTTGATGATGCGGTAGTACTCGTTCGCACGCTCGGTGTTCTTCAGTCGTCCCAGCTCCAGCGTTTCGGCGAACAGCTGGATCAGCGCGAGCGGCGTCTTGAGATCGTGCGACACGCTCGAGACGAAGTTCGACTTCATCTCGGCGACACGTACCTCGCGCGCCGCGGCGCGGGCGACGAAAAAGACGCCCAGGGCCATGATGCCCGCGAGCATCCACATCAAGGCACGCTGCGGCCGCTCGCGTGCGACGATGATGTCGGGGATGGTCTTGTTGTCGTATCCGGTTCGGAGCCGCCAGGTCTCGAACTTGTGACCTTCGGGCGCGATGAACGGCTGCAACTCGGGTTCGAAGAACAGCAGGGGGAACTCGCGCTCGTCGATAAAACGTGTCGGCGGCGAGCCGCCGGGCGGGAACAGCACCGTCCCGTCGTTGTCGAGCACGCTGACGGCGAGCCGGGGAAAGCCGGTCGGTCCCTCCACCGTCTGCAGCCGCTTCGTCAGAAACTTCGGCAGGAATTCGCGCCGCAGCTCCTCGGAGTCGACGCGCAGCGCGACGAAGCTCGTCAGCTTGTCGCGCGCCGGAAAGCGAAACCGCAGCTGGCCCTGAAAGTACGTGCGGCGGCCGTCGATCGTTGCCTCAAAAATGGAAATGGCGTGTTTCTGCGGCGCCAGTTCGTGGAATCGCTTGACCATCAACGGGCCTTCCGACACGTTCGTCGTGAACCCGTGCGAATCGCGATCGTAGGCCAGCACTTCGCCGCGATGCGTCGTCGTCAGGTCCGACCAGACATAGAAGCGTTTGACGAACGGCTCGGACTCGAGGCCCTGCTCGAGTGTCGGGCCGATCAGTCCCAGATCGAGCGGCTCGGTCTGCGCCTGTGAGACGCGGAGCATCACCTGGATGTAGGGCGACTTGATGGCGTCCTGCAGGCTCTGCGACACACCTCCGGCCGTCTCCTGACTCAACTGGCGCAGGATCACCGCCGACGACTGGCTGAGCGCCGAGATCGATCGGAACTGGAAGTAGAACAGGATGGCGACCGGAATCGCGACGGCGACGGCGAGCGCGATCGCGAGGCGAAGGCTCCGATCCATGGGAGAAGCTTACACTGCCTATGGTTGGGCGGTACTCTTGGGCTGATTCGCGAGGAAGCCCTGAATTTGCCGCACGGCGTAGTCGATTTTCATGTCGAAAGCCCGCTTGCCGAGCGCGGCGGTGGAGCGACGGGCATCGCCGGTGATGCCGTTGTTCCTGCGCGGCGGCGCGTTGGGATCCGCGCCGCGGCCCTGGCCGCGCGCGCCGGGCGGAAGGACCGGGTCGCCTTCGGCGGTTGGAATCAGCTCCTTCCGCACCCATCCTTTGTCGCCGCCGAGATAGAGCATCGTTGACGTATCGGGGATGCCGGCATGCGAGCTGCGCGGATAGCCGTTGGCAACCAGCCACTCGTCGAAGTCGTCCTGCGCCTTCTTGTAGACCTCGTCGCAGAAGTACACGTGGACGCCTTTCGGCGCGTACTTCTCATCGAGTTTCCTGGCCACGCTCGCATAGGCGTCGGGCTGACCGCCGCCGTGATCGCCCATGAGGATCACGTTCTTGAAGCCGGTCGCGATCGTCTGTTCGGTGATGCGTTCGAGGACCGCGCTCAGCAGCTCTGGCGTGAGGCCGATAGTGCCCGGCAGATCGGCGCTGGCGTTGTTCGGCGTGTACGGCAGGATCGGCATCGCGATCGCGTTGCCGAGCCGCAGTGCGATGGCTTTCACGATCTCGCGGCCCATGAGCGTGTGCCCACCGTTCACGTTCTGCGGCCCGCGCTGCTCCGTCCCGCCCGTGTAGACCAGCGCGGTGGTCTTGCCGGCCGCGAGGGCGGCTTTCACCTCGGGCCAAGTCATCATCTCGAATTCGACGAGCGGCGCTTTCTTCCCAGCCGCCGGTCTGGGCGCGGCGGTCTTGGCGACAGGCGCCTGCGCCAACGCCGTTCCGGCAGAGAGGGCGATGACCGAAATCGTTGCTAGGACACGATGCATCTCACCTGCTCCTTTGTTCATCAGATGACAGCGACAGAATAGTCCAGAACCCCACGTGTATCGCGTGCCGCTCATGCCCAGGCACAGGAAGGCAGAATGTCCCTGCGCCGGCTCACGGCGCCCACGAATCCGGACGATGAATGCCTGCCCTCGTTGTAGTAGATGAATGGGTGCCGACTTCGTGACCGCGCGCGGCTTGTGCGCCAGAAACCACATCGCCGCAGCACGCGCGTTGCCGAACAGCTGTTAAGCGGGCCGCTCCGCTGCCAGCGAGGCCGTGCAAACGAACACCGCGAGAGCGAATCTAGCTTTGCGAATCAGGCGCGTACCTCCTGACGGACGAACGAGAGCCAGCGGCGATACTGCGGCAACTGGCCTCGCACGACCTGGTTGAACGTCTCCTGAATCCGACGCGTGATTGGCCCTGGTTCGCCGCTTCCGATCGCGTGTCCGTCCACCTCGCGAATCGGCGTCACCTCCACTGCGGTCCCCGTGAAGAACAGCTCATCGCTACCGAGCACGTCTTCGACCGAAATCGGTGCGACCCGGGTTCCGACTCCGATGTCGGCGGCGATCTCGAGGACAGAGGCGCGGGTCACGCCCATCAGAATGCTTGCGTCCTTGTCGTTCGTGATGATCGTACCGTTCTTCACGACGAAGAGATTCTCGCCCGATCCCTCCGCGACCAGTCCTTGCGAGTTCAGCAGAATCGCTTCGTCGAATCCCCGGCGCTGCGCTTCGTTGACGGCGCGTGCCGAATTGATGTACTGGCCGCACGCCTTGGCCCACGCCGGCATCGCGCTGTTATCGAACTTGCGAATCGGAGACACAGTGACGCGGATGCCGTGGTCCGGTCCTCCTGCGTGATACTGCCCGGTTGGAAAGGCCGCGATGGCGACCGTGATGGGGCATTCTTTCGTCCAGACGCTCAGCGTTGCCGCATCGAAAAACGCAATCGGGCGGATGTACGCCGATTCGAGGCGGTTGGCGCGCACCACTTCGTGCGTGGCCTCGGTCAAGGCGTCCTTGTTGTACGGGATCGCGAGATCGTAGAGCTCAGCCGAGGCATAGAAACGGTCCAGGTGAGCATCCAGGCGGAACACGGCGGGCCCTTCGGAGGTCGCGTAGCACCGCATACCTTCGAAAACCCCCGTCCCATAGTGAAGGGCGTGCGCCAGCACATGGACCTGCGCGTCGTGCCAAGGCACAAGCCGGCCGTTGAACCAGATACTGTCGGTAGGTGTGAATCCCATGAGCATCAATATAACCCTTCAACTTGGCTGTCGGCATATGCGAACCCTCCCCTCCGGGCCAGGCGTCCGGTATCGAACACCGCCTCTCCACGGCCTCGAGTGCGTGCAAAGTTGCGCCTTTTTGACGCGCCGTGCTATATTCGTCAGGTTCTGTCGAAGCTGGGACACCCTATCTAGCTTCGCCGCTTAGGAATAGCGCCTCCGGATTCCTCCGGGGGGCGACGGTCCGCTGCGACACATTCGAACGTAGGGTTGTACGGTTTCAGGCGCCAAGCCATCGGCTTCTAGGCCTGGGACAAATGCGAACACCGCGAGCGCGGTGTCGTTGTCATTTGGCGAATCGGAGAGTTGGTGAGCTGGCGAACGCAGTCGCCCATCACGGATTCCCCAATCCGCCAATTGCGAGAGCAGGCTGTAATGCCAACGATCAGTCAGCTGGTGCGCGAAGGCCGAAAGAAGATTGTCAGCAAGACGAAGAGCCCCGCGCTGCAGAACAGTCCCCAGAAACGCGGCGTGTGCGTGCGCGTGTTCACGCAGACGCCGAAAAAGCCGAACTCGGCGTTGCGCAAGGTCGCGCGCGTGCGGCTCACGAACGGCATCGAGGTCACGACCTACATTCCGGGCGTTGGCCACAACCTGCAGGAGCACTCGCTGGTGTTGATACGCGGCGGG
The DNA here is from genome assembly GCA_046728115.1 of Acidobacteriota bacterium. Classification (GTDB taxonomy): domain Bacteria; phylum Acidobacteriota; class Vicinamibacteria; order Vicinamibacterales; family CAVVIG01; genus CAVSWN01. The sequence continues at coordinate 7,551 of JBKPDW010000581.1, forward strand.
CGCGTCAAGGATCTTCCCGGCGTGCGCTACCACGTTGTCCGCGGCACACTCGACGCGGTCGGCGTGCAAGGGCGGATGCAGGGTCGGTCCAAATACGGTGCGAAGAGACCGAAGAAAGCATAGGGGTTAGGAATTCACATGCCTCGACGACGAGAAATTCCGAAACGCGATGTTGCGGCCGACCCGATCTATCAGAGTCAGCTGGTGAGCAAGTTCATCAACTGCGTCATGACCAACGGCAAGCGCAGCACCGCGGAGCGCATCCTCTATAAGAGCTTCGACATCATCAAGGAAAAGACCGGCGACGATCCGGTGAAGGTGTTCAAGAAGGCGATCGACAACGTCAAGCCGAGCCTCGAGGTCAAGTCGCGGCGGGTCGGCGGGTCGAACTATCAGGTGCCCGTCGAAGTGAACCCGAACCGACGCCTGTCGCTCAGCATCCGGTGGATCGTCGGCTATGCCTCGGCGCGCGGCGACGGGAAGACGATGCAGGAGAAGCTGGCGAACGAATTTCTTGACGCGTCGAACCTGCGTGGCGGCGCGGTGAAGAAGCGCGAAGACACGCATCGCATGGCGGAGGCGAACAAAGCCTTCGCGCACTACCGGTGGTAATGAGCGGTTCGTGGTTCGTCGTTCGAGGTTCTCGGTTCCATCGCGGAGCCTGGCACGCAGATCCTCGAACGTAGAACGATTGAAGAACACGAAACAATGCCTAGGCAATATCCACTGAGCAAGACGCGGAACATCGGCATCATGGCCCACATCGATGCCGGTAAGACCACGACGACGGAACGGATCCTGTTCTACACCGGGATTACGTACAAGCTGGGCGAAGTCCATGATGGCACGGCCGTCATGGACTGGATGGAACAGGAGCAGGAGCGCGGCATCACCATCACATCGGCCGCCACGACATGCTTCTGGCGCGATCACCGGATCAACATCATCGACACGCCCGGCCACGTGGACTTCACGGCTGAAGTCGAGCGATCGCTGCGCGTTCTGGACGGCGCGGTCGCGGTGTTCGACGCCGTCGCCGGCGTCGAGCCGCAGTCGGAAACCGTCTGGCGTCAGGCCGACAAGTACCGGGTTCCGCGCATCTGCTTCGTCAACAAGATGGACCGCGTCGGCGCCGACTTCACGCGCACGTTCGATCAGATCATCAGCAAACTTCAAGGCAACCCGGTCGCCATCCAGCTGCCGATTGGCGCGGAAGACAAGTTCATTGGCGTCATCGACATCGTCCGGATGAAAGCCATTACTTACAAGGACGAAACCCTCGGCGCCGATTACGTCGTTTCAGACATTCCGGCCGAATACCTCGACGAAGCCAAGCACGCTCGCGAACAACTCATCGAAAAAGTCAGCGAAGTCGATGACAAGCTCCTCGAGAAGTATCTGCACGGCGAAGATATTTCAGAGGACGAAATCAAGTCCGCCCTGCGCACGCGGGCGATCGCGTCGGTGCGGAACAAGGGCGAGGCTCCGTTCGTGCCGGTGCTGTGCGGGTCGGCGTTCAAGAACAAGGGCGTGCAGCCGCTGCTCGACGCCGTTGTCGATTATCTGCCGTCGCCTGTGGACATTCCGGCGATTGTCGGCATCGATCCGAGCAAGGCCGAGGAAACGCTCGTCGAGCGTCCGTCGGCGGATGACGCGCCGTTTTCGGCGCTCGCCTTCAAGATCATGACCGACCCGTTCGTCGGTCAGCTCGCCTTCATCCGCCTGTACTCCGGAGTGATGACGTCGGGCTCGTCGGTGTACAACGCGACCAAGCAGAAGACCGAGCGCATCGGCCGCCTCCTCAAGATGCACGCGAACAAGCGCGAGGAGATCAAAGAAGTGTACGCGGGCGACATCGCGGCTGCGGTGGGCCTGCGAAGCGTCACGACCGGCGATACCATCTGCGACGAGAAAAAGCCCGTCGTCCTCGAATCGATTCACTTCCCCGAGCCTGTCATCTCGCTGGCAATCGAGCCGAAGACCAAGGCCGACCAGGAGAAGCTCGGGATGGGCCTCGGCAAGCTGATGGCCGAGGATCCGACCTTCCGCGTGAAAACCGACGAACAGACGGGCCAGGTCGTCATCGCCGGCATGGGCGAGCTGCATCTCGAGATCATCGTGGACCGCCTGAAGCGCGAGTTCAACGTCGAAGCCAGCGTCGGCCGTCCGCAGGTCGCGTACAAGGAAACACTCACGCGCCCGGCCGAAGGCGAAGGTCGGTACGTGCGTCAGACCGGTGGCCGCGGCCAGTACGGGCACGCGAAGATCCGGCTGGTGCCGCGTCAGCCCGGCGAAGGCTACGAGTTCATCAACAACATCGTCGGCGGCGCCATTCCGAAGGAATTCATCAAGCCGATCGATCAGGGTATCCGCGAAGCGATGACGACGGGCATCCTCGCCGGCTATCCGGTAGACGACGTGGCGGTGGAGCTGTACGACGGATCGTTCCACGACGTCGACTCGTCCGAAATGGCGTTCAAGATCGCCGGTTCGATGGCGTTCAAGGACGCCGCGAAGAAAGCCAAACCCGTGCTCCTCGAGCCGATGATGCGCGTCGAAGTCGTCGTGCCGAAGGATTATATGGGCGACGTGATGGGCAATCTGGCGAGCCGGCGCGGTCAGATTCAATCGCAGGAAGATCGCGGCGGCACGCAGATCATTGCTGCGCGCGTGCCACTGTCGGAGATGTTCGGCTATGCGACCGATCTGCGGTCGCGCACGCAGGGCCGCGCCACCTATTCGATGCACTTTGATCGCTACGAGCCCGCGCCGCAGAACGTCAGTGAAGAGGTCGTTGCGCGCATGCAGGGGCGGTAGCGCAGGGATCAGGGATCAGGGATTAGGGATTAGTAGAGACGCAGAGACCTCAGAGATATAGCGATGGCAACAACGTTCAACGAAAAGATTCGAATCCGCCTGAAGGCGTACGACTACCGGGTGCTCGATCAGTCGACGACGGAAATCGTCGATACGGCGAAGCGCACGGGTGCGCGGCTGGCGGGTCCCATTCCGCTGCCGACGGCGAAGAACAAGTGGACCGTGCTTCGGTCGCCGCACGTC
>JBKPDW010000582.1:0-26353 GCA_046728115.1 Acidobacteriota bacterium
TGCCAATACAGCACCAGAAGACTCAACACGTACAAGAATTTCTCGAGCATTGCCGGGATCATCAGGGGGTGATAACGCGCCGGATCGCGTCCGATTACCAGGAAGCCGACCTGCCACGCGACAGTGACGGCAAGAAATCCAAAATAGAAATCCGGGTGAGTGACCGGCGGCGGATACGTTCGCCCGACCAGGTCGAACATGAAATACAACGGCGTCACAACGACGATGCCCCAGATTCCCGCAGCGGTAAATACTGTCTTTGCGAACTTCATTCGTCCTCCCGACACCTTCAGGATTCCCGCGGTAAATGCGCCTTCTCGATCTTCACGAGCACGGTGTATTCGGGATCGACGAGCTGAACGATGGGGGCACGGGCGAGCTGCGAGACGAACTGATACGCGTCGAGTTCGCTCATGCCGCTGCGCTCGCGCACACAGCGAACCATCGCCTTGAACGCCACGCGTGCGGCATCCTCGAGTGGACGTCCCGAGCCGACGAACATTACCTCGACGGCGTTTTCGATCCTGGGCACTGGCGTCGGCTGGTGCTTCAGGAGCTCGACGAAGATCTCGACGTTCATCGCTCCTTCGATGGCCGCACCCATGATCTCGCCGTCGCCCATGGCGTAGTGGCCGTCTCCAAACGACAACAGCGCACCGGGCACATTGACGCCAAGGAAGACGGTGTTGCCTGCACGAACCTCGGGACAGTCCATGTTCCCGCCAAACGGGCCGGGCACGATCGTGCTCCTGACTTCTGCCGCTGACGGCGCCACACCAAGGCAGCCGAGAAACGGCGCAAGTGGCACCTCCCATGTGTGCAATCCGTCGCGCGACGAAGCACGTGCTGTCGTGCGTGCCGAATCGAGATCGTAGCGCCACGTCGTTTCAGGCAGGTCTGGTGCGAGCATCGCGGTGCGATCCGTGCTCACCAGAGCACCGAAACCAGGACCGGCGCACGACACGGCGTAGCTGCGGGCAGGCTCGAGCTTCAGGAGATGCACGGCAACGGTGTCGCCGGGCTCGGCGCCCTCGATGTAAAAGGGGCCGGTCTGTGGATTGTCATGCCCTGGGGACATCACCTTGGACGGCAGGTCGCTCGCCGTTTTCACTGCACCGTCGAAGCAGTCTTCCGTCCATGAAATGATGTGGGTGCCGGGGGCGATGCGATGTTTCGGCGCAGCGCCGCCGAACGTGTACACGAGATCGTGGTGCTCCGGCGTCCAACGTAGCGTCGGCGAAGTAGCGGGAACGTCGCGGAGGAGTGGCGCCGGTCGTGCCGCGACAGAGTTGGATCCGCTGCCTGCTACCGCCGCCGTGGCTGTCGATGTCGCTCTCGGCGGCGCCGGAGATTGGTCGTCACCGCCACCCGCACGACAGGCTGCGACAAGGCTCGCAAGCCCGAGGGGAACCTGCGTCAGAAACGCTCGTCGTCGAGACATTGGCCAGAATCCTCCCGGGCATGGTTAGGCTCGCGTGCGCGAGTCAGGACCGCAAAGGCCGCGAAGAATGGGTTGTTGCTCGCGGTCAGCTGCGTTTTTTAAATTCCCCGAACCCGGCGAGCAGCCACACGCCGGGATCGAGAGCCACCGATGCGGGTTCAGCGTCCACCTGGATCTTGAACGTCGACTCGCGGTCCGTCACCTGCACCTGACGGATGGCTGGCGCCGAGTTGGACGCCGTCGACACGCCGACGCCGAGCGAGAATCGGAAGGGATCACCAGCTTGTGTCTGCCGGAGCGTCACAACGATTTGCCTGGCGGCTGCATCGTAGTGCCAGCTGCCTGACAGCTGTGGGACACCGCTCCGCGTCAGCCACTGCGTAAAGAACCAGCGCAGGTCCTGACCCGACACCTCTTCCATCGCGCGGCGAAGGTCGTCAGTGGATGCCACACCGTTCATGTGCTCGCGATAGTAGAGCCTGATACCGCGCCAGAACGTTTCCGTACCAATCAAGTCGCGGAGCATGTGCAGCGTCCACGCCCCCTTTTCATAGACCAGTCGATTGTTCGGCGCACTGGCGGCCTCGTCGAAATTGACGTGCACGACCGGTGTATTCCGCAGCGACTGCTCCAGTCGAAGCACTGCGTCGCGGCTTCGGCGGAGGCCGTCGACGAACGCGTCCCGGCCAGCGGCGTGTTCGCTGTAGAGCAGCGTAAAGTAGGTCGCGAAGCCCTCGCTCAGCCACACGTCGTTCCAGTCGCTCTCGGTGACCGCATCGCCAAACCATTGATGCGCCGTTTCGTGCACCACCGGCGCGCTGCCCGCCGTGACGCTTTTCTCGCCGTAGAAAATATTGCTTACGTGTTCGGTGCCGCCGCCCATCCCCGCCGCTTCAACGTGGGCCAGCTTGCCGTAGGCGTACGAGCCGATGCGATCCGAGAAAAATTCGAACGATTCGCGCGCGTCGCGTGCGAGTGCCGTCAGGCCTTTGTCGGCATCCTGCGGAAATGCCCAGAACGAGAGCGGCACGCCACGCACGACGCCGCCCTGCCGCACGATGAAGCGCGCGACGCCGAGCGAGTACAGCCACGACGAGATGGGCACGTCCTGCTTCCAGTGCGTGCGCCGCAGTCCGCCGGGCAGGTCCACCTGCTCGACGATCACGCCGTTGGACACTACCTGGTAGTCGGCTTTGGTCGTCACGATCAGCTCGCCCGTGGCCTTGTCGGCGGGATGGTCGATCATCGGCAGCCACTGGCGCGCGCGGTTGTACCAGTTCTCGCTGAACGCCGTGCGATCGCCGTGAATGTTGTTGAGGAGCCGCAGTCCGTCGCCCGGAACGCCGTGGTAGATGATCGTGAACACGACATCCTGGCCGGCGCTCGCGCCCGCTGGCAGCGGCAGGTGCAGCCGATTCTCACGGTGGTCGTACGGCACGACGCGGCCGTTCGATGAGACGCCGGTCACCGTCATTCCTTTACTGTTTGCCGTCGCGGACGTCAGATCGAGGATCGCTTCCCGGGTCCCCGTGGTAACTACGCGAAGCGTCACGTCCGCCTCGCCCCGAATCTCGTTCGAGTCGCTCGTGAGCAGCATCAGCCGAATCGCGTAGTGGCGGGCGTCGATGCCAGGCTGTCGCGGATATGTGTCGGCCCCGGGTTGCAAGCCAGACTCTACGATCAGCAGGGCCGTCGTCGAAAACGCGATCAGCCTTCGAATGAGAAAGCGGTCTTGCATGCCCGCGATAGTACAGCACGCTTCGCGTCTGTCCCTTGTTCCTGGGACTTAGTTCTTGGTCCGTCCTCCAGTCCTTTGTCCGTCCTCCCGTCCTTTGGCCGTCCAGTCGTCCTTCGTCCTTCCTGGTCGTGTCTCTATAACTGTCCGACATCCTTGATGCGCTGGAGCCAATCGACCGAGGACATCAGGACCCAGGCTCGGACCAGGAACTGGGACCTGGGACGGACCAAGGACCTGGGGACGGACCAAGGACCTGGGACGGACGAGGGACTCGGGACGGACAAGGGACTCGGGACGGACCAAGCACCAGGAACCAGGAACTAAGGACCGATCTATTGGCGCTCAAACGCCTGCAGGATGAGGCCTCGCGAGGAGTCGCTGCGTCAGCAGACCGAGCTCCGAACGCGAGTGGCGTTCGACGCGAACGACAGAAATTCTGCCGGCGCCTCGCGCCCGCCTGTCGTGGCGAGCTGCTGTCCAGGCGTCGCCAAGAACCCGGCGAAGCAGCGGCAGGTCGGTCGTCTTGTCGCAGACAAGGACGATGTCGTCGCTCGACAGGCGGCGCACCAACTGCTCGAGCTCGAAGACGCACCCTGCGTTGTTGGCCGAGAAGCTTCGCAGGTCCATCAGCACGGTATCGGTCGCATCGAGGAGCGCTTCGAGCGTTGGCTTCCACGTGTTCTCGTGGCAATACACCTCGTTGATCCGAAATCGGCTGTCGGGATCGGGACGGAGATCGAGCCGCGCGAGCCGCTCGGCGACTTCCTGCGGCGCCCTGACGTACAACTCCGCCAGTCGACCACCGAGCAGCGCGAGCAGATCCCCAGGATCGGCGGTGCGCATCGCCAGGTCGACGCCGGCGATCAGCTGGACGGGACCGTGCAACCGCCACACCTGCGCAATCCGATCGAACAGGGACTCGGTGCGCGCCTGATAGCCGAACACGCGAAGCAGCAGAAGACGTCGTGGCGCGGTCTCAGGCGAAACGGAACGGCGAAGCACCGCAAAGACCGCGAGCCGGTACACCAGAAAAGCGGCCACTCCGCCCGCGATTCCAGCAAATCCGTGCGCGACCGAAAGTGCGGTGGCCGTCACTTCCGCCGTGACCACGGCCCACCAGCAATCGATCACGAGTTGCACATCGCTGAATCGCTTCGCTCTGAACGCCTCGCCCAGAACGGCGAGGAGTCGCCACGCGATCCAGCCCACAGGAAGACTGACGATCATGAAAAGGACGTACTGCATCGTCTCGGACGATGAGCGCGCCGCGCCGCTGAGGAGCAGCGACCTCAGGACACCGACGTTCAACGCACGAATGAGCAACTCGCGTGAGACCACCGAGCCGAATCCGAACAGCAGCGTGGCAGCCAACGCGAGCGGCATGACCGCACGCACGCGCCGCCAACCGGTGAACGCCACGAGCGCGAGCGGAATCGACGCAGTCCATCCGAGGCTGACCATCGCCCAGAAGACATTCGTCAGCGGTGCGCTGTTGAGGGTCCCTCGGAGAATCTGCCCGGCGAGCGTGAACAGCGCTATGGAAACGGCGCCCCCGACGACGTAGAGCAGCGCCAGCCGCACCGTAACGGGCCGATCGAGGACGAGCAACGCGACCAGCGCCGGCACGATCGGCCAGGTATTCGTCCACCAGTCGATGAACCACGCGACGATCGGCAGCGGAGGCGACTGGTTCGCGAACTTGAGGGTCGTGATGACCGCCGCATACAGCGCGGCGCCGAGGCCGTACGCCAGAACCACGCGTCCCAATCCGGCGCGATGGAGAATGGATGTGGCGCCAGCCGGCGTCGCCTGCTCCTCAGTCAGCGAGACGCCGTCGGGCTCGCCTGAACCCGCGGTTGCAACCGGCAGTGCAGCTCCATGTGACCCGTCGAGTGAACTGACTGGCTTCTGCACTCCCTCGCTCATCAGCCGTCGGACGGAACGGCGGTACCAGAGCAACGCCAGCCACGAGAGCAATACGGCATCGAGGATTGAAATGGCGAAAATGTAGGAAAGCTCGCCCGGCAGGCGTTCGGTCACGCGAGAGCGAGTATAGTGCGGACATCTTCGGCATGGCCGCTACGCCAGCTCGTCCTTTTTCGTCGCGTGTCCGCAACATCCTCGCGTTTGTCACCATCGTCTGGGGAATCGCCGCCACATTCGTTGCCTTCGAGGTCGTGTCGCTCAGGGGCATGGATTTCGCGCTGTCCTATCCGGCCCTGTTGGGAAACGTCGCGTTGTCTCCGACCGTCACGCAATCTGCCTCGTGCACTGTGCGTGAAGGCGAAAGGTCAGAACGGCGATCGCCTGCCGAAGAGACTGGCGCGCGTGTGAACGCGTGGTTTCTCGGTGTGAGTCTCGGTCGAGATGCGGTGCTTCGGCAGTTTGCCGCATCGAGTTCCCGGTCCGTCGACCAACTGGCTGCTGTTCGGACCGGCCTCTCCGACCGTCTCGGCGTACCTTCTCCGGGCGTTTTCCGTCCCGCGCAGATGGCCAACGCCAACACGGAATTCGTGGGATTCGTGGAGCAGAATGCCGGCGATACGGCGCATCGTCTCGCCGTGATGTTTTCGCCGCAGACCTGCGAACTATTCAAACTCGGTGCGTTCTGGGGTTACTCGGAGATGGTTCGGCCAGCGCTTCCTGGGGAACGCGCCGTTTTCGCCATGGAAATCCGGTATCACGCTCAGCGGGCGGAGGTGCCAGAGCCGCTCTGGAGCCCGATGCTGAAGCGCATACCATCGGATGCCAAACCAGATGAGATCACCGGGCAGATGACGGCACTGACCGACGGCATGACGACGTACTTGTCTACCCGCCACTGACGTTCGCCGGGCCGTTCTATGAACTGGCGCCGCTGCTCCGCGGTTGAGGGGCGGGCACTTCGACGCGGGCATGTGCTCGACCAGAACCTCGAAGTCTGCGTGGCGATTCGCGGCGGCCCAGGCGTGAGGGCTGATAGAGCGGTTCCACGGGTTCGACGAACTTGCGCTTCGGCGGCCACAGGGCGGACGAAGGAGGTCGGCAATGGCTACACACAAAGCTTCGGAGTTGCGGATCAAGATCGAGCCGTACGGTCCCACACCTGAACAAGTGCAGGCACTGGCGCCCAAAATCACCAGGCACCGGCTGGTGCAAGCGCGTCTCGCCAGGACCCGTCACCGGTTGCTGCAGATCGACGTCGTCGATCCTCCTGCGGACACGAAGTCCGGTAAGCCGAAGCCGCCGGACCGATTCCAGGCGACGTTCTTCGATTACACCAACAACCGCAGCGTGATCGCGTCGGGCAGCATCGCAAGACCCAACGCGCTCGAAGTGACGGAATCAGCGACTCATCCGCGCCCGAGCCAGGAGGAATTCGACGAGGCTGTCGGGCTGCTGCAGGATCATCCGGAGATCGGCCCTGAGTTACGCGACCGACGTCTCGTCCCATATCCTCCGATGCCGCCGCTCCTGGGCGAAGAAAGGCCCGATGGACGCGTGGAGCGAACTGTTGCCGTCGGGTTGCTGCCGCGATCGAACGGATCGCGCGCGCGCGCGGCGATGCCGCCACACGAGATCGTAGCGGTCAATCTCATACGGCGCGACGTGCGACGCTTCGAGCCGACCGCACGCGGGCGCGCTCCGGTGATGGCGGCCGCCCATAATCCGATTTGCGGGCAGCCGAACGCGGGACAGGCTACCGCGAGCCACATCGCCGGAAGCGCCTGGGTCACCGTCACCAGGGGTGGCACCACGCTCTGGAAATTTCTCGTGCTCCGCCCTGCTGCTTCCTCGGGCACCAACGGCTCCGGCATCGAATTGCGCTTCGTGGACTATCGCGGCAAGCGCGTGCTGTACCGCGCGCACGTGCCAATCCTCAACGTCAAGTACGACGGCGATGCGTGCGGACCGTACCGTGACTGGCAGAATCAGGAGAGCATGATCCAGGCCGATGGCAGCGACGCGGCACCGGGATTCCGCTTGTGCGCGACGCCGGCCACGACGATTCTCGATACCGGATCCGATACCGGCAATTACCTTGGCGTCGCCGTCTATGTGAAGGACCAGGAGGTCGTGCTCGTCAGCGAGATGCAGGCCGGGTGGTACCGGTACATCAGCCAGTGGGGCTTGGATGCGGATGGTACGGTTCGTCCTCGCTTCGGTTTCTCCGCGGTGGAGAGCTCCTGCGTCTGCAACGTTCATCATCATCACGCGTACTGGCGGTTCGACTTCGACATCGGCACTCCGGGCAACAACCTCGTGCGTGAGTTCAACAATCCACCGGTCGGTTCCGGCTCGAAGTGGCACGACACGGACTACGAGATCGGCCGTCCGCGCGATCCATCACACCAGCGCAGGTGGCGAGTCATCAACAAGGCAACGGGCAAGGGCTACGACATCATCCCCGGCCCGAACGACGGCGTGGCGAGCGAAGGATCGGACTCGCCGTTTCCGCGCGGCGACGTATGGATCCTCAAGTATCGCGGCACCGAAATCGACGATGGCGTCGTGGCAACCGGACCGCCGTATGAAGCCGGCCTCAACGCATGGGTGAACGGTGAGCCGATCAACGGTGCGGACGTCGTCTTCTGGTACGGCGCGCACTTCACACACGACATCGGACACGAAGAGCCCGGTGAATTCGGGCACATCGTGGGTCCTGATCTGAAGCCGGTGAAGTGATGCGCCGTTCGCTCAGGGTGTCGTGTGAAGGGGCTCTTTCTTGATATCACCCGGCCGGAGTTTTTTCAGGAACTCGATCAGGGCCGATTTGTCGTCGTCCGATAGATTGATCCCGTAAACATGGCCACCATTCGAGTTCCCGGTCTCTGACGTCTTGAATTCCCATGCGGGCGCCGGTGCGTTCGGATCGGGCGTTGTGCGGTAGCCGAGTTTCTCGACATCGTATTCACGCGAGCCCAGGAAGAAGGTTTTGGGCCTCGCATCCGGCGGCGTCAGCAGGTCCCACATGTTGGCTACCGAGCCGTTGTTGAGATAAGGCGCCGTTGCCCAGATGCCGGCGAGCGGCTTCGCCGGATAGACACGGCCGCCGCGCGTATCGGGATACTTGTCCGCCTCGGCGAGCGTGCTTCGCATGGCCGGCGCCCACTGCGGCGCCGGGCGGCGCGCGCGGCCCTCCCACTCGGCCTGGGTCTGCTCGGAAATGTGGTTGGCGGCGTAGTACTGCTTCTTCAGACTCTCCAGCGCACCGAACGCTGCCTCGGCGAAGCGCATCTGCTTGCCGTTCACGATCACCGGCTCGTCGAAGTTCTGCGCGACGAGCGGGCTGACACCCGTTTCGTTCAACGTGAACAGTTGATACACCACGAGCCCGGACGGCGTGACTGCGAACGGCTTCTCGTGGCAGTTGGCACACTGCCGATCGTAGAGCTCGCGGCCTCTCGCCGCCTTCGTCTCGTCGATCGCACCGAAGACACTCGCCGGCCATTCCGGCCGCGTCAACTTATAGACCATGTGTTCGAGCCTGTTGAGATTGTCGAGACGAGACGTCGTCGCGAAGGTGTCCGGATCGAACACCGCGCCCACGCCTAGCGACTGGCCGATGTTGCGCTCCATCACGGAGTTCATGTTGGCGCCCCACTGCAGCCAGGCCGTGGTTTCGATGTCCCACATGTGCGGAAAGCTGGCAGGCGCGCTCTGCGGGCGCAGATTCTTCTCGTTCTTCCCGAACAGCAGATTCCGCGCGACGCCAAACGCATCGACGCGTCCGTACCCGTTTTGTGTCACCGCCTGCATCTTGATCGTCGGCATCGTCTTCAGGTACTCGATGAAGGCCTGGGCCAGTTCGATGTCGGTGGCGACGGCCTGCGCCCGGTCAGCCAGCGTCCGATCGGAGGGAAACATCGTGTCGTTCTCGCGCCTATGCCGAGCGAGGTTGACCAGAAAGCGCTCGCGGCGTCCAGCGGCGTCCTTCAGCGTGGCTTCGAGCTCGGCTTTCATGTCGGCAAACAGGTCGTTCAGGCGGATCATGTTCGGGCCGCCGTCGATTCGCACGCGGCGGCCGTTCCGCCACAGTTCTCCGACGTGACACGTCGTGCAATTGAAGCCGGCCAGCACCCGGTTCGTCAGAGAGGATCTCCCCACGGTCATGCCCACGGGAAGGCCGAACGGGTTCTGGGCGTGTGTATCGTCGGGGATGAAGCCGTAGCGCGCTAGGTTGTCGGTGAATGCGAGCAGGCCCTCTCCGGGTGGATCCTGCGGCGTTCGGGCGCGTTCGAGCGCCTGGAGAACTGCCAAGGGGATGATCTCGGAGCCTTCAGAGAGATGGTAGAACGTCTGGCGATCGACGTCAGACAGCCCGTTTCTGTAGTCGACGAGGTTTTTGGCGGCCTCGGCGCCGGCGGCCCGCGTCGGTGATTCACGCGCCGGTTTCGAACACGCCGTCGTCGCGATCGATGACGCCAGGCAAACACAAAGGGCAGCCGCCAGCTTCATGGCAATTCCTCCCGTGTGGCCATTCCGGGGAGACCACGGCCTGCGATCATGATTCTCGATGAAGACGAAATAATGGAAGATTTGGTGGGACGCTGATCTCGCGTGCCTCTATTTTACTAGAGCTTCGCGGCGTTGACGAGACTGGTATTGCGGCACGTCTTCCGTTACATTGCCCGGCCACCCATGCTGAAGCTGTTTCGTCTCCTCGAGCCCTATCGGGGACAGGTCGCGATCGTCCTGGTTCTGGCGCTCGCGCAGTCGCTCGGCTCCCTGCTCCTGCCGAGGCTGCTGTCGGACATCGTGGACAAGGGGATCGTGACGGGTGATCAGCGCGCGATTCTCCGGATCGGCGGCCTGATGCTCCTGATGTCCGTCGCCGCCACCTTCTGCGCCATCGCGGGGAGCTATTACGCGTCGAAGGTGGCGACCGGATTCGGGCGGATTCTGCGCGGCGCGATCTTCTCGCGGGTCGAACACTTTTCGATCCACCAGTTCGACCGCTTCGGCTCGGCGTCGCTGGTGACGCGCACGACCAACGACACCACGCAGGTGCAGCAGATGCTCATCATGATGTTGACCATGGTGATCACCGCGCCCATGATGGCCATCGGCGGCGTGATCCTGGCGCTGTCGCAGGACACCCAACTCGCGTGGGTGCTGATCGCCGTCATGCCGGTGATGGCGCTCGTCTTCGGCCTGATCCTGCGCGGCGCGATTCCGTTGTCGCAGGCGATGCAGACCAAGATCGATCGTCTGAACCTCGTGCTTGGCGAAGGACTGAGTGGCGTGCGCGTGATCCGCGCGTTCGATCGCGGCCCGTATCAGCGCGAGCGATTCGATCGGGCGAATCTCGATCTGACGAACACCGCGATCGCGGTCAATCAGCTCATCGCGTTCCTGATGCCCGCGCTCATCGTGATGCTGGGCATCACCAACATCGCGATCATCTGGGTTGGCAGCCACCGGATCGACGCGGGCACGATGCAGGTGGGCGCGATGATCGCGTCGCTTCAGTACTCCATGCAGATTCTCTTCGCCGTGTTCATGGTGACCGCCATGTTCGTGATGCTGCCGCGCGCGTCCGCGTCGGCCGCGCGCATCAACGATGTGCTGGAGGTCGCGCCGGAGATCGTGGATCCTGCGAAGCCTGTTCAACCGCAGCTCGCAACCAGGCGTGGGCATGTGGAATTCGAGAATGTCACCTTTCAGTATCCCGGCGCCGAGGAACCTGCGCTCACGGGCGTGTCGTTCACGGCGCAGCCCGGTGAAGTCACCGCCATCATCGGCGGCACGGGCTCCGGGAAGTCGACGCTGGCGGGATTGATTCCGCGCTTTTACGACGTCAATCAGGGGCGGGTACTCGTAGACGGCGTCGACGTTCGTGAGATGACGCAGGCCGATCTTCGGGCGCGGATCGGCTTCGTTCCGCAGAAGGCAACGCTGTTCACAGGAACCGTGACGGCCAACATCCGCTACGGTCGTGAAGAGGCGTCCGACGACGACGTTCGTCACGCGGCAACCGTCGCGCAGGCGATCGAGTTCGTCGACGCGATGCCGGAGAAGTTCGCGTCGCCCATCTCGCAGGGCGGCATCAATCTCTCGGGAGGACAGAAACAGCGGCTTTCGATTGCGCGCGCGATCGTGCGGAAACCGGACGTCTACGTCTTCGACGACAGTTTCTCGGCGCTGGACTTCGCGACCGACGCCAGACTGCGCGCCGCCCTCAAGGCCGAAACCGGGAACGCCACCGTGTTCGTTGTCGCTCAGCGCATCAGCACCGTCATCAATGCCGACCGAATCGTGGTCCTCGACAACGGGCGAGTGGTCGGCATCGGCACACATCCCGAGCTGCTCGAGAACAATCAGATCTACCGCGAGATTGTCGCGTCGCAGGTTTCGCTCGAGGAGGTCGCATGAGTACGGCCTCACGGCGGCCTTTCGACGACGCACAAGGCAGGCCCTTCGACGGCGCTCAGGGCAAGGGTGTCGACGGAGCTCAGGGCAAGCCGGGAGCAGCGCCGGCGGCGGCGACACCGCAGCGCACCGCGCCGCCGGCGGACATGTTCGGGAACCGCCGGCCGATTGGCGGGCTCGGCGTGCCGTCACAAAAGGCGAAGAACTTCAAGGGAACGGTGGTCCGGCTCCTGGCGTATCTGCGTCCGCATCGCGCGGCCCTGCTCGTCGTGGTTCTGGCGGGTGCCATCGGCACCGTCTTCAGCGTGCTCGGCCCGAAGATTCTCGGCATGGCCACGACGAAGGTGTTCGAAGGGTTCGTCGCGAAGGCGCGGGGCGTGCCGGGCGCCGCGGTCGACTTCGCCTACGTCGGCCGTATCCTGCTCGGGCTGATCGGCTTGTACGTCGTCGGCAACAGCTTTCAATACCTGATGCAGTACCTCATGGCGAGCGTCGCGCAGAAGACGGTTTACGCGATGCGGCGCGACGTGGAGGCGAAGTTCGACACGCTGCCGCTGAAGTTCTTCGATGCGCGGGCGCGCGGCGAAGTGATGAGCCGTGCCGTGAACGATCTGGACAGCATCAGTGGAACGCTGCAGCAGAACCTCACGCAGCTGCTGACGTCGGCGCTGACGCTCATCGGTGTCATCGTCATGATGCTCACGATCAGCTGGATTCTGACGCTCGTCACCGTCCTCACGCTGCCGCTCAGCATCGTCATCGTCGCGCGGCTTGCAAAGCGCTCCCAGAAGTTTTTCATGAAGCAGCAGATGGCGCTTGGCGCGCTGAACGGTCATGTGGCCGAGATGTACGGCGGTCATGCGATCGTTACGGTGTTCGGCCACGAAAAGAAGTCGGTGGCGACATTCGACACACTGAACGAGACGTATTATGACGGCGCGTGGCGGGCGCAATTCGTAAGCGGCATCATCTGGCCGACGATGATGTTCGTGGGAAACCTCGGGTACGTGCTTGTCGCGGTGATCGGCGGCGTGCTCGTGACACGCCGATCGATTGCGATCGGCGACGTGCAGGCGTTCGTTCAGTACGGCCGTCAATTCTCGATGCCGATCACGCAGCTGAGCGGCATCGTGAATATGATTCAGCTGACGATCGTGTCGGCCGAGCGCGTGTTCGAATTACTGGACGAGCCGGAAGAGGCACCGGATTCAGCCAGCGCGACGGTGATGCCCAGCACGCGTGGTGTGGTGCAGTTCGACAATGTGAGTTTCAGGTACAAACCGGACGTGCCGCTCATCGACAACATGTCGCTGGACATCGCGCCGGGGCGGACGATCGCGATCGTCGGCCCCACCGGCGCCGGCAAGACGACGCTCGTGAACCTGTTGATGCGTTTCTACGATGTCGACGACGGCGCCATTCGCGTGGACGGCGTGGACATCCGGCAGCTGAAGCGCGGGGCGCTGCGCCGCACGTTCGGCATGGTGCTCCAGGACACGTGGCTGTTCTCCGGCACGATTCGCGAGAACATCGCGTACGGACGCGAGAACGCGAGCGACGAGGCGATCGTGAAAGCGGCGAGAGCGGCGCAGGCGGACCACTTCATCCGGACGCTACCTGAGAATTACGACACGCCAATCAACGAGGTCGCCAGCAACCTGTCCGAGGGACAGAAACAGCTGTTGACGATTGCGCGTGCGTTTCTCGCCGATCCGCCGATCCTGATTCTCGACGAAGCCACGAGCAGCGTGGACACCCGCACCGAAGTCCTCATTCAGCGTGCCATGGGCGAACTGATGCGCGGTAGGACGACGTTCGTCATCGCGCACCGGCTGTCGACGGTTCGCAACGCGGACGTGATTTTAATGATGGAGCATGGCAGCATCGTCGAGAGGGGCACGCATCACGAGCTGCTCGCGGCGAAAGGTCGATACGCGGAGCTGTATCACAGTCAGTTCGCCGGACGGACGGCGCAATCCGTGCTGGTGTCGTAGATCGAACCGGCGTTCAGGGTCGACGTACTTGATGAAGCGCGACGCATCACGTTCTTACACGGCGGACGAGGCACTCGCACGGCTGATCGCCGGCAACGAACGTTTCGTCCGCGGCGAAGCCCGCTTTCCGACCGTTCAGAAGGAGATCCTTGCAGGCCTGGCCAAGGCCCAGAATCCGTACGCCACCATTCTCGGGTGCAGCGATTCGCGCGTTCCGCCCGAACTGGTATTCGACGCCGGTTTCGGCGAGTTGTTCATCGTGCGCGTTGCCGGCAACGTGATCTCTGCCGAAGTGATGGGATCGCTGCAGTACGCAGGGGTCCACCTGCGGACGCCCCTCTTCGTCGTGCTCGGCCATGAGGGCTGCGGAGCGGTTGCCGCGGCGGTCGCCGCCAGACGCGGCCGCGCCACAGAACCCGCTCGCATTGCGCTGCTAATCGACAACATCATGCCTGGACTTCGCGATGTGCCGTTGGCGGCGCCGGCGGACGAGCAGCAGCGTGCAGCCGTTGAAGCCAATGTGCGCTGGTCGATGCACCAACTCCTGCAGACTTCTGAGGGCAAAGCCCGGGCGGCCGAAGGCACTGTGAAGCTCGTTGGTGCAGTCTACGAGCTGGAGAGCGGCCGCGTGCGATTCCTCCCCTGACCAATCGCGCTGCGGCGTCATATGCGGCGACCCCCCGGCGGCAATAATTCGACGAGATGCTTGCTCGAGTCGCGAATCGACCGGGGTGATCAAAGGAACGCTCCAGGTTCGGGGCGTCGGGACGGTTGCGGTTCCGGAGGCCGCCGCTGTAGCTTTGTCCCATGAGAACTGTGTTCGTGAGCGTGTTGGCAGCGGCATGCTTCACCGCCGCGTGTCGTTCGACATCCGCAACTCGAGCAAAGACGATCTCAACCGACACCTGGGCAGTCGTCGACGGCCGCGAGATTACCCGACAGGACGTCGACAGGGCATTCGAGCGGAGTCGAGACCTGTCGCAGACGCTGTCGGACGAAGAGACGCTGACGGCCAAGCTGAACCTCCTCAACGACCTCATCCTCCAGGAGATTCTGATTGCAAAGGCCAATTCGCTGAAGCTTGAACTTGGCGCAGGCGAGCTCGACACCGCATACGCCAATGCGAAGAAGAACATCCCTGACGAAGCCTTTCAGCAGGAGCTGACGCGACGCCACCTCGCGGCTGCGGACATGCGGGAAGGACTTCGGCGCGAACTGCTTGCGCAGAAGGTCGTCGATCACGAGGTGCGCTCGAAGATCGCGATTACGGACCAGGCGATCACCGATTTCTTCAACGCCAATCGCGCGCAGTTCAACCTGGCGGAGGAGGCGTACCGCATCGCGCAGATCGTCGTAACGCCCGTGCGCGACGCACAAGTGACCAACAACACCGGCGACGATGCCACGACGCCACAGGCGGCGGCGGCAAAGGTGCAGATGCTGACGGAACGCCTCAAAGCGGGCGCGTCTTTCGCGGATCTCGCCGCGGGCTATTCAGAAGATCCCGAGACGGCGTCTCGCGGCGGGGACCTTGGCTTCGTGCCGTTGTCGAGGCTCAAACAGGCCCTACCGCAGTTGCGCGACGCAGTGCTGAACAAGGCGCCGGGAACCGTGAACGTCGTGAGCGCGAATGGCTCTTACACCCTCGTACTGGTGATCGCACACGAGCCGGCTGGACAACGCGACCTGTCGACGCCGGGAATGCGCGAGCGCATCAGCGAGACTCTGCGCGGGCGCAAAGAGCAACTTCTGCGCTCCGCGTATCTGACCGCGGTACGGACTGACGCCGATGTGACGAACTATCTGGCGCGCCGTCTGGTCGAGTCGAACGGCACGCCGCCAATTCTGCAGCCTGCGGCACCTGGTGCAAGGTAGCCCAAGGCGCGCAGCAGCAGTCGTCACCGCGGCTGACGCTGGCCGCACGTTTGCGTCGCGTCCGCCAACACAGAGTGATCCGGCGCGGCGCGCCTCGTTTTCATACACCTGGGTGTGCCGTAATGCTTCTTCAGAGAGGAACGCCCATGAAGCGAACCGTGTTGCTCGTCATGTCCGTCATTGCGACCGGTTGCAGCGATGACAACCGCACGACCGGACCCAGCTCGACGGCAGCGGAGATGACCTTCTTCGTCTCGAGCGCGACCAGCGTCACCGGCAATCTTGGCGGCCTTGCCGGCGCCGATGCGACGTGCCAGCGATTGGCTGCGTCCGTCGGGTTCGGCGCGCGAACATGGCGCGCGTACCTCAGCGTCGAGCACGACGCCTCGAATGGTAATCAGCCGACCCACGCGCGCGACCGGATCGGCAGCGGCCCCTGGCGCAACAGGAACACCGTGGTCGTCGCCAACAACCTCGCGGAGTTGCACGCGCGCACCGGAGACGCCGCCGTGTTCCTCGACGAACGCGGCCAGCGGATCAACGGGCAATGGACCGGCTCGCCATCGCCGGTCGAGCACGACATCCTCACCGGATCGAATGCCGACGGGACGTTTGCGGTCGGGTTGACGTGCGCCGACTGGACGTCCGCATCAACCTCGCTTGCGGCGCAAGTCGGTCACTCCGACGGCCTGGGACCTGGCCAGAGCACCGCCGGCGCGTTGTCTTCGTGGAACTCGGCGCACGCGAACCAGGACTGCTCGAACACGGCGCCGCGCGGAGGCGCCGGCCGCATCTACTGTTTCGCGCGGTGACAGGTCGGCCGAAGGCTCGAGTGCGACTGCTTCGTGAGTCGCATACTGTTGACTTCGGCTCAGAACGATCCTAGGCTCACTGTCTCCGGTGGCGACGCTTCCGCGCCATCGGCATCGTTCCCTTATCAAGGAGACGTGCCATGCGCGCGCGATTGGTCCTCTGGGCCTTCGTTGCCACGCTCGCGACGGCAAGCGGCGCGAGAGCGGACGATCGTTATTACCTGGCGCTCGGCGATTCACTGGCCATCGGCATTCAACCCGCGGCCAACGGCGATTACGTTCCAACGAACCATGGTTACGTAGACGACCTGTACGCCCTCTATCGACTTCGTGTGCCCGGCCTGAAGCTGACGAAGCTTGGATGTTTGGGCGAGACGACCACTTCCATGATCTCCGGTCAAGGACCCGGATCCAGCTGCCCGTATCCGGGCAGTCAGCTCTCTGCCGCGGTCTCTTTCCTGATGACGCATCACGTCGTCCTCATCACCCTGGATATCGGCGCCGACAACCTGCTGGAGTGCCTGAACCTCACGAGCCCGGTCGATCCAACGTGCGTGACAAACGCGTCGGGCACAGCCTTCGGCGATCTCTTCATCATCCTGGGAACGTTACAGACATGGGCGCCGGACGCGCTGATCGTCGGCATGAACTACTACGACCCGTTCCTGGCCGCCGCCATCTTCGGTCCAACGGGGCAAGTGCTTGCCGCAGCGTCGCTCGCAGCTACCACTTTCTTCAACAATGCGCTGGAGAGCGTTTACCAAATCTTTCAGGTACCCGTTGCGGATGTTGCCGCAACATTCCGCTCCCAGACCTTTCCAATCAACGTTTTCCTGGCGTTGACGTGGACCTGGATGGGTGCCCAACCGCCCAGGGGACCGGACGTGCACCCGAACGCCCTCGGATATTTTGCGATTGCGTCGGCATTTTCGAAGGCGATCATCACCCCTTAGAGCTGAAGCGATAGTCGCTGCCGCAAGACGCCAGCGTTTACTTCGGCGTCCTGGCCTTGTAGAAAAAGTAGTCGGCGGTGTAAGGCGACAGCGCGATCGCGCCGATGGTCGCCGCCATGCAGCCGGTCGAAGGTGCGATGCCTCCGGACGTGTTCAAGCGCTGGATGTACGCGGTCTGCGTCAGAAAGGAGCCGCCCAAAGGCCCGAGCGCTGATCCAACTCTTTCGAGCAGCAGCCAGGGGATCGCACCTTGCTCGACGAACGATGGATCGTCCGACGATGCCACCGATTTCGCCCACACCCGGCTGCTGTCAAAGGAATGCTGCCAGGTCGGGCGCGGTCGGCCCTGCTCGGACGTATCGGGGTTGGGACTCAGAAAGTGCGTCGTGACCTGCTGGAGAATCTGGTCGTTGAACGTGAGAAAGAGGGTCGCCTGCGGCGCCACGAACGTCCAGGCCGCACCGCCCGGTGTCGGCAGACAGACGTAGTTTTGTGTGCCCACGGCGTGAGCAGTGAAAAAAAGTACGTGCCCGGCGGGCACTTCGATTTTCGTCGGCACAGGCGGCACACTGCCGCCAGCGACGAGGCTCGTCTGGGCCATCAGAGTAGTACTCGTCAGGCCGACAATGAATATGCAGGCCGTGATCAGCCGCACAACATGAACGGTCATCGCTCGTCTCCACTTTTCGACTGGGCGACATTGCCCGCTACTTCAAAGATCGAGAACGGAAGAAAGAAGACGACACGCGACCGTTGTCGCGTCAGCGATAGGCGCCGGCCTGGTTCGGGCGTCCCCACGCCTGATAGAGCGAGACGAGCCGCGCGCGGTTGTCGAGCCGCTCGCGCTCCTGCTGTCCCGGAACTGGCTCGAGGCTGCTGGCCGCTTCGAGCAGCAGCGCCTCGGCTTCGTCGTAACGCGCCTGGGCGGTCAGTGCGGCACCCAGCAGGCTTTGCACCGTGGCGATACGCCAGTCACGAGGCGGATAGAGGCGCTGACGCACGTCGAGCGCATGACGGAGCACGCCTTCGGTTGCCGCGGCCTGGCCGCGCTCAATTTGTACGCGCGCGAGGTTCAGCGCATAGAGGACGACGCGTGGATGATCGTCGGCCAGCTGAAGCCGCCCGATTCGGAGCGCTTCCTCGAGCATGGTCTGCGCCTCCTCGAGGCGTCCCTGCGTCTCCGCTATGCGCGCAAGATTGTTCAATCCGACCGCGTACTGCGGACTCACCTGACCGAACACACGTCGATCCAGCCCCAGCAACTCTCGAAACAGTGCTTCAGCGGCGACTGTGTTGCCTTTCGCACCCAGGATCAGACCGAGATTCCCCTTCGCCGTGATCACGTTGGGATGATCTGCACCGAGCAGGCGCTCGCTCGTGGCGACGTTCTCCCGACTCAGCTGCTCGGCGGGATCGAGTTCGCCTCGTTCGAGCAGCAGAAGCGCGAGTTCGTTCTTGCTCGTCGCAGTCTCGCGGTGCTCCTCGCCGAATATTTTTCGCCGAATGGCCAGCGCCTCCCGAACCGGCGCCTCGGCCTCGGCGAATCGACCTCGATCCCTCAGCACTCTGGCGAACTCGACGAGCGTGACGGCGAGGTCCTTGTGATCGGGACCGAGCAGCCGCCGCCGCAACGCAAGACTCTCGACGAGCAGCGGCTCGGCCGCGGCAAAGTTGCCGGCTTCGCGGTACAGGACCCGAGATCGTTGAGACTCTGGGCCACGTGCGCGTTCTCGGTTCCGAAGGTGCGGCGGCCGATTGCAAGTGCCTGCTCCAGCAGCGGGAGCGCCTTGTCGCGGAGTCCCATGCGTTGGTATGTGCGGCCGATGACCGTGAACATCTCGGTCTGGAGTTCGGGGCGATCGGCGAGATCCCGGGCAATGCGCTCCGCGCCGATGTCGAGCAGATTCTGAACGGTCGGCTCCTTCGCGTCGGGCGTTCTGTAGGGATCGGCGCCGGTCAGCAATCCCGTGAGCAGCTCGCTCACCTTCGAGGCCTTATCTGCCTCCAGCCTCGCGCGGTCGCGTTCCCGCGTCAGCTGCACCGTGTAGAACGCGACGAGGCCCACCACCAGGGCGACGGCAATCGTGGCGGCGGCGAGGATGTGGCGATGGCGCCGCGCGAATTTCGCGACGCGGTATCCGAGCGCGTCGGGCCGCGCGCCGATTGGCTGGTCGTCGAGGAAGCGCCGCAGGTCGTCGGCGAACTCCGCGACCGACGCGTAACGTTCCGCCGGATTCTTCTTCAGCGCCTTGCCGAGGATGGTGTCGAGATCGCCGCGCAGTATGCGGCGCAGCCGATCGGGAGTCGTCGCGCGCTGCACGGCGAGCGTCGCGGATGCGGCGGGATCGGCGGCGTCGTGAACTGCCGCAGACAGGCGCGTCGGGTCCGTATCGGCCACGGCCTTCACGAACTCCGCGGGCGAGCGCGCATCCACGCCGGTCGGGTGACGGCCGCTCAGCAGCTCGAACAGCAGCACGCCCAGCGCGTACACGTCGGTGGCGGTCGTAATCCGGCCGCCGGTGACCTGCTCGGGCGCGGCGTATTTCGGCGTCAGCGCGTGGCTGCCCTCGACGGTGAGCAGCGTCGCGGGGTTTTCCCGATCGTCCTCGAGCAGCTTGGCGATCCCGAAGTCGACCAGCTTCACCTGGCCGCTGGCCGTGACGAGAACGTTCGACGGCTTCAGATCGCGGTGCACGATCAGGTTGGCGTGCGCGTGCGCGACGGCCGACTGCACGTTCAGGAACAGTCGGATTCGATCCTCGATGCCGAGCCGCTCATCGTCGCAGTACCGATCGATGTGCCGGCCGTCGACGTGCTCGAGCACCAGATACGGCTGGCCGGTGCCCGTGACGCCGGCGTCGATGAGCCGCGCGATGTGCGGATGCGTGAGTCGCGCGAGGATGGTGCCTTCGCGCTTGAAGCGTTCTTCGCCGGCGCGGCCGACGAGCGCAGCGTTCAGCAGCTTCAGCGCGGCCCGTCCCTCGAAGCGGCCGTCGCTTCGCTCGGCCAGCCACACGCTGCCCATGCCGCCATGGCCGATGGGAGAGAGGAGCGTGTACGCGCCGATAGTGACGCCGGCCAGCGATGGTGGTGGCGTCTGGACGGACGCGGAAGCATCGAGAAATCCCTCAGCGCTGAGCTGGCGGTGTTCGGCGAGGAGCGCTTCGACGTCGGCAGCCACCTCGGGATCCTCGGCTCGCAGGGAGGAAAGGCAGGCCTCGCGTTCGCGTGGAGGCAGCTCCAGCGCCTGGTCGAGGTAGTGGCTGGCGCGCTGCCAGCGTTGATGGTCGATGACGCCCATATCGCGTTCGATCCTGGAGATCGGAATCGCCGCGCGAAAGGCGACATCAGTCCACGCTGATCTCGTCTCGCAGCAGGCGATGGAGGTAGATGCGCGCCTTTTCCCAGTCGCGCTGCACCGTGCGCTCCGATACGCCCACCATGGCGGCGATTTCTCCGAACGAGAAGCCGCAGAAGAACTTCAAATCGACGATGCGCGCCAGCCGGGCGTCGGCCGACTCGAGATCGTCGAGCGCCTCGCTCAGACGGCTGAGCTGGTCGGCGTCGGGGGCCGCTTCGGCCAGGTCGGTCTGAATGGACGTGATCTCGAACAGCCCGCCGCGCTTCTGCGCCTGCCGCCGGCGCGCGTAGTCGATGATGAGGCCCCGCATCACGCGTGCGGCGTAGCCCATGAAGCGATTGCGATCCGGAAACGCCGCGCGATCTCTATCTGAAATATCCAGATACGCCTCGTGCAAGAGCGTCGTGGCGCCGAGTGTCACGCCCGCCCCGCGCCTTGCAAGCTCCCGTCGCGCCATCCGGTGCAACTCGTCGTAGAGGGCCGTGAACAGCTTGTCTGCGGCCGCGTGATCCCCTTGCTCGGCCGAAGCGACGAGTGTCGAAAGAGCAGGATCCACGAGATTTCCCGAACGCGCCTGATGGCGCAGCGACAGGCTACTACGGAGAGGCGTCTGGCCGCCATCACACCTCGAGGGCGTTCGAACCGGTGGCGTTCCTCACGCGTCGTGTCGCTTTTCGCCGGCGGTTTTCGATATCTCCAGTGCAGGGGTTGGAGTTTCGCGCTGGATACCCTGCGTCGCAACGCGTCAACGGCCACGGAAAGGAACCGGCCACGTAGATCACCCAACAAGAGGAGATTCCAATGAATTCAACACCGGACGTGCATCGTCGACGTTTCATGGGTGGGATTTTCGGCGCGGCGGCCGCCGCGAGCCTGTCGATCAGCGGGCGTGCGGCTGCCGCTTCGGAACCGGGGACCGACGCCTGGATCAAGGAGGTGAAAGGCACGCACCGGTGCCTGTTCGACTTCCCGCAGCATCAGAACGCGATGCCGCTGCTGCACATCCTCAACTACCTCAATACCTACAGCTCGGCCTACAAGACGGGGGCCGGTGAGGTTGGTGCCGTCGGGACCTTCTATAGCGCGGGTCCGCGATCGAGCATCTCGCTCGGATTCAACGACGCGATGTGGGCCAAGTACGAGCTGGGCGCGTACCTGGGTCTGAAGGACGCCGCCGGGACGTTCTATACGCGCAACGTGTTCAATCGTCCGACGCCCGACGATCTGCACCTGTTGATGAAGGCCATCGACTCACCGAATATTCCCGCGCTCGCCGGCGCAGTTCCGGCGCTGGGCATCGAGAGCCTGCAGAAAATGGGCGCCACGTTCATCCTGTGCGCCAACGCGCTCGGAATCTGGGTTCTGGAACTCGAGGCCAGAGGCAAGGGCAAGGCGGCGGACATCGAGAAAGAACTGCGCGCGAACCTGCTGCCTGGCGTGACCATCGTGCCCGCCATGGTGATTGCGATCGAGAAGGCGCAGGAAGCCGGCATCAAGTACAACCGGCAGTGACTGGATCGACGATCGCGAGGCCTGTACTGCGGACCACGGCCGCGCGATCGTCTTCTCCTCATTTCGCGTTGATCTCGCCGGCGGCTGGATCGAAGCCGCAGCGCTCACGCACCGTCTGCCGAAACGGCGCCTGCTCTTCTGCCGGAATGGCTCCCGCTCTTCGGGGGTCATGTGCTCCCCGCCTCGGCGACGCGCTCGGCCTTGTTCGCTTCGACAAGCTGGTAGAAAGCGTCCTGCAGAATGACTTTTGGCGTCGCGCGGGTCTGCCACCCGCCGGCGAATGAAGTTGCGCCGGCCCGTCTTCGCGCGCCGCCATCCTGACGCGCTTTGGCGGCGACGTAACCCGCGTTTTTCACTCACGCTTGTGGACGAATCAAGGGGCGCGCGGATATCCTAGAATCCGACCGACCGATGCAGTGCCCGTCGTGTTCAGCGGAAAACCGCGCCGGTAGCCGATTCTGCTCGCCGTGCGGCCGGCCGATTCTGGACGGCGCGACAGTCGACGATTAGGTCCCATGCAGGATCTGAAGTACGGCTTCCGTCTGCTCCGCCGCCAGCCGGGCTTCGCCGCCGTTGCCGTTCTCACCATGGCGCTCGGCATCGGGGCGACGACGCTGCTGTTCAGCGTGGCGTACGGCGTGCTGCTAAAGCCGCTGCCGTGGGCCGACAGCGACCGCCTGCTGCGAGTCACGGAAACGCGGCAGGGTCGCGCCGGGCGTGTTGTCGGGACGGTGTCGAACGGAACGTTTCTCACCTGGCGCGATCATCCATCGACCATCGAGGATATCGGCGGCTGGCTGGCGCAGACGGTGACTTTGAACGGCGCAGGCGATGCCGTGCGGCTGCCGATCACGCCCACGACGCCGGGTCTCTTTCCGATCCTGCGAGCCCGTCCGCTGATCGGACGGCTCTTCAGTGAAGGAGAAGGTTCGCGCGATCAACCCGGACTTGTGATCCTATCGTACGGCCTCTGGCAGGAACGATTCGGTGGACGGGCGGAGATCGTTGGTCAGCATCTTCAGTTCGACGACAAACCCTACACCATCGTCGGCGTGATGCCGCGCGGGTTCGTATTCCCCGATCGCGAAACACGGGCGTGGACCGCGTGGAGCGTGCCGCCAGTCGCGGGGAACGGCGGCGTCCTGGTCGGTGTGATCTTCCGCGCGATTGCACGGCTGCGCGCCGGCGCAACGCCGGCCCAGGCGGCCGCCGAAGCCACGTCCCGCGCGCGCGCCGCACCCGATCTGGGATTCGCAGCACGGGCGCTGTTCGGCGCCGTTGGGCCAATCGACGTGTCCGCAAAGCCGGAGCTGCAAGCCATCACAGCGGACGTCCGCCCGGCCATCCTCGTTCTGCTTGCAGCGGTGTCCCTCCTGCTGATTACGGCGGTCGCCAACGTTGCCAGTCTTCAGCTCGCGCGCGCGACGACGCGGCGGCGCGAGATGGCAGTGCGTGCGGCCATCGGCGCCGGTCCGCGCCGCATCGTCGAGCAGCTGCTGATCGAGAACGCGATTATCGGGATGTGCGGCGGAGGCGGCGGACTGGCGCTGGCCGCAGCGCTGCAGCGGTTGCTGCCGGCGCTCGTTCCGGCCGGGTTTCCGCGACTGGATGCCGTGGCGCTGGACATGCGTGTGCTGTCGTTTGCGCTGGTTGTGTCGGTGCTCGCGAGCGTCGGGTGCGGGCTCCTGCCCGCGTGGCACACACGCCGTGTCAACCTGGTCGAGACGCTGTCAGAAGACGGCAACGCGTCGATCGGCGGTGCCGCGCATTCGCTGACGGCGCGCACGCGGGCGCTGATCATGGCCGGGCAGGTGGCGATTGCCTGCATGCTGCTTGTCGGGGCAGCGCTGCTCACGCGGAGTTTCGTTTCGTTGATCCGCGCGGATCGCGGCTACGACCCGGTCAACGTGCTCACCGCGCGATTGCCGCTTCCACCGGGCTATCCAGCCGAACGGCGCAGCCAGCTGCTCGAGACGCTGGCCGAACGTCTCCGTGCGGTGCCCGGCGTCACGCAGGCGGCTTACGGCACGGCGCTGCCGTTCCTGTCTTTGGGTGGTTTCACTGCTTTCACCATGCGGTCGCCTCGCAATGCCGAGACCGAGCTGAATGTCCAGGCCGCGCAACGCGTCGTCAGCCCGGATTATTTTGCTGCCATGCGGCTGCGGCTGGTGGCCGGCCGGACACTGACGGATGCGGATACGAAGACGACGCCGCCGGCGATCGTCGTCAATCGAACCTTCGCCAGCCAATATCTCGGTGAGCGGCCGCTCGGTTTCCATATCGCTCCCCACGGACCGCGCGCCGGCGGGATTCGTTTCGCCGACGCGAACGCCGACTGGGAAGTCGTCGGCGTCATCGAAGATATGCGGCAGGATCTCGATTCCCCGCCGCAGCCGGAGATCTTTGCGTCGATCAAACAGATCACGACTGCGACCACGAACGTCGGCTTCGATCCGATCCTGGTCATCCGCACGGCGGGCGATCCGACAACGTACGTGTCGACGTTGCGCAGCCTCGTGCGCGAGCAGTCGGCCGCGCTCGCGCTCGATTCGGTGATGACGCTGGAGGATCGCGTGACGACGAGCCTGGCGCGGCCGCGGCTGTACGCGGTTGTGCTCTCATGGTTCGGCGTGTCCGCGCTGATCGTCGCCGGCGTCGGGCTGTTCGGCGTGCTGTCATTCAGCGTTGCGCAGCGTACGCGTGAAATCGGTGTGCGCTCCGCCCTCGGCGCGCAGGCGCACGACATCGTCGCGCTCGTGCTTCGGCAAGCTGTCAGGATCGTCGGAGGCGGCGTCGTCTTCGGATTAGCGGCGGCGCTGGCCGGCGTTCGGCTGCTGTCGAGATTTCTGTACGGCGTGAGCCCGCACGACGCGCTCACGTTTCTCATGGTCCCGATTGTCGTCGTCGCGGTCGCGGTCCTAGCGTGTCTCGTTCCGGCCCTGCGTGCGGCGAAGATCGACCCGCTGAGAGCGCTCCGTGCGGGATGACGTCATGGCGCCCGGCTCGCACCGGAAGGGGATCGAGGCCGCAACGCTCGCCCCGCAAAAGCACCTTACGCCGTTGATCCGCCGGCGAGCTCGGCTTTCACTCGCGCCGCTGTGAACGGCACACGCCGCAAGCGGACGCCCGTGGCGTCGAAGATCGCGTTCGCGATTGCGGCCGCGACCGGGGTGGTCGAGGCTTCGCCTGCACCCAGGAGCGGCTGATCGGGGCGATTGATCAAAATGACTTCGACGTCTGGTGCTTCGAGGAACCGCAGAATCGGGTAGCTCGCCCAGTCGACGCTCGTCACATGCGTCCGATCGAAGGTCACCTCTTCATGCACCGTGCGGCTGATCGTCTGCACGATGCAGCCCTCGATCTGGTTTTTCAGTGCGTCGGGGTTCACGACGAGGCCACAATCGTGAGCGCAGGTCACGCGGCGAACCTGGATGCGACCGCTCGAGGGGTCGACAGCCACCTCCATGGCCATCGCGACGTAGTTTTCGGCCTGCTTGTATCGCATGTAGGAAATGCCGCGGCCGACGAGCAGACTGCCTTGTCGCGCCTGCGGGTTGGGTGACGGGCGCGATTGCCAGCCGAACGCCTCGGCGGCCTTCGCGAGGACCTCGAGCGCCCGAGGATCGGAAAGGCGTGCGCGGCGAAACTCAATCGGATCGACGCGCGCTCGGGCGGCGAGCTCGTCGGTGAAACTCTCGACCGCGAACACGTTGGCGATCTTTCCAGGCGCGCGGAGATTCGAGAGCTGCAACGGTGTCTCCTTCGCCCAGTGCACGAGCACCCGGACGTTGTCGGCCGCGTACGGCGGATCACCGTTTTGCGTAATCGCTCCGGCACCTTGCCCGTGATCCTGCGTGAGTCCGGCGGCATCGGCGGCGAGCAGCGCCCGTGCACCCTGTGCCTGGTTCGGCAGCCACATCTGGGTATCCCAGGCCACGATATGGCCTGCAGCGTTCGTGGCGGCGCTGACATCGAGCAACTGCTGCGGACCCTTCGGATCACAGCCGTGTTCGTCCTGCCGTGACCATTGAACGCGCACGGGCTGTCCAAGCGTCTTCGACAGCAGCACGGCGTCCGCGGCGACATGATCGCCGCCGTTGGTTCCGTACGACCCCGAGCCGTCGAGAAAAATGACGCGCACCTTGTCGGCGGAAAGGCCGAACACCTTTGACAGGTTGCCGCGCATGCCGTGCGTGCCCTGCGACGACGACCAGATCGTCCCGCTGTCGCCCTTGATGTCGGCCACCGCACAACACGGCCCGAGCGACGCGTGACTTTGAAACGGCCAGAAATATGTCGCCGCATGCCTCGTCGC
>JBKPDW010000583.1:0-14049 GCA_046728115.1 Acidobacteriota bacterium
TGCCCCAGGCATCGAGCCGATCGATGGCGGCGAGCGCCGCGCCGCGATCGGTCCCAAGAGGCGATTCGACCGACACCTCGCTGCCGATCGAGAGGACCATCACCTCATCGACCGGCCTCAGGGCGCCGACGAACGTTGCCGCCGCGGCCTTGGCCATTGCGAGGCGATCGGCCTTGCGACTGGCCATGCTGAAACTACGATCGAGGGCAAGCGCAACGGCCAAGGGAAACTCACCGGCGGCAAATGTCGTAATTGTCTCGGACTCGCCGTCTTCGGTAATTCGAAAATCTGCCGCTGTCAGCCCGGCGATCGCCTGACCGTGCGCGTCGGTAACCGTGGCGTACACCTCGACGAGGCTCACGCCGGAGCTAAATTGAGCGTAAAGGAGGGCGGTCGCGAACAGTGGTACAATCTCGACGGTCGCTCGACCGATACCTTTCTGGAGCACTGATATGTTTGGTTCACTCGGAATGCCTGAGCTCCTGATCATCCTGTTCATCGTGGTGCTGATCTTCGGAGCAAACCGTCTGCCGGGTCTCGCGCGGGGGATGGGCAGTGCCGTCAAGAACTTCAAGGACGGCATGAAGGACGACGACAAGTCATAGAATCAGCCGCGAGTCGCCGACACGCCGCGTCAGGCGCTCGCGGTCGAGGTATTCGAGCAGCGGAATCGCAAATTTCCTCGACACGCCAAACCGCTCCTTGAACGTGGCGACGTCGATGCGCGCTCCGGCGCCCGCCGAGGCTTTGATCGCCGCCACTTCCGCTTTCAGCCCTTTTAACGCCTCATCGTGGAAGACGAGCGTGTCCACACGCACGAGCACTTTCTGCCGCTGCAACAGCTTCACGATCCGATCGGCGACGGCCGGGGGTAAACGGGCGTCGGTGACGATCGTGGCCAGATCCGGCGGCTTCAGGCCCGCGTCGCGATAGGCGCGCGCGATGACCTCCCGCACGCGATCCTCCTCGGGCGTCAGCTCCAGGCGATGGGACGCCAATCCGACGCGGTCGCGGACGACAATGCGGTTCGCCGCGGCCAGGTCGTCGAGCGCGCGATCGAAAATCGCTGGATGGCCGCGCCCGAAGAGCCGCACGCGGAGTTCTTCGCGCGGTATGCCTTCCGACAGCGGATCGACGCGGTGATGTTCGGTCAGTGCGGCGCTGATCGCGTCGTTCAGCCGCCGCGAGATCGACGGCGCTACCAGGACGTCGCCGGCGACCAGCGCGCGCCCGTCGGCGACGAGCTCTGCGACGCGCGACTGCACGTCGGCGGGACGGACGCCGATCCGCGTCATGAAGGCGGCGACCGCGAGGCCGCGCGCCCCCGCATCGTCAATCAACGCGACGGCCGCACGCCGTTGAGCCTCTGCCGGATCGTCGAGCATCGGATCGAACGCGAGCCGACGGCACCGCTCCAGCGCCGTCTCGGTGCGAATCGCGGTTCGAGGCGGGGCTGGATCGAGGACAATGCCGCCGGCAATCGTGACCGGCGGTGAGTACGCCCGGACGATGTAGCGATCGCCCCGCGTGAGAACAGCCGGCGCTTCGAGGCGCAGCCGGACGAAGGCGCGCGAGCCGGGCGCGATCGAAGGCACCACGCGGTCCGCGCCGACCGGGCCGATTACAGCGACACGGCCCAGCAGTTCCGCGGTGCCCTGGTGAAAGCGCACGCGCGCACCGTGTTTGAGCGGCCGGGCTCCGTCGAGAACCTCAATCATCGCGTCGGCGAGCCGCGTCTCCTCGAACGCGTCGGACGCGACCAGGTTCTGGCCACGCGTCAACTCGTGGACGTCGATGCCGCCGAGATTGATCGCCGCCCGCTGCCCCGCAATCGCACGCGGCTGACGCTCGCCATGCACGTGTACGCCGCGAACCTTTATGTGTCGATCGCCCGGCTTGACCGCGATTTCCTCGTCGGCAGCAATCTGCCCCGACACGAGTGTTCCCGTGACAACGGTGCCAAACCCTTTCATCGAGAACACACGATCGATCGGCAATCTCGCCGCCGCATCGGTTGGACGTCCGGCGGCATCCGAGCTCGCCCGCACGAGCGCCGCCTTGAGCTCATCGAGGCCAGCGCCCGTCTTCGCCGACACCGGGACGATCGGCGCCTTTGCGAGAAACGAGTCCGCAACCAGTTCGCGGACTTCCAGCCGGGCCAGTTCGAGCGTCTCGGCGTCCACGAGATCGGTTTTCGTCAGAGCGACCAGACCGGTGCCCACGCGAAGCAGCCGGCAGATGTCGAAGTGCTCCCGCGTTTGAGGCATCACCGATTCGTCTGCCGCCACGACCAGTACGACGAGGTCGATGCCGCCGACGCCGGCCAGCATGTTCTTGACGAACCGCTCGTGGCCGGGCACGTCGACGAACGCGAAGCGGATGCCGCCGATCGCGGCGTGCGCGAACCCGAGATCGATCGTGATGCCGCGCGCTTTTTCTTCCTTGAGCCGATCGGGATCCGTTCCGGTCAAGGCGTGGACGAGCGCGCTCTTCCCGTGATCGATGTGACCGGCCGTGCCGACGACAACGGATTTCATGACGTCATGGTCGAATGTATCGATCTCTGATCGGTGCCAGGCGCAAGGTCATCGCGTTGTCACGACCGTTTCGCCATGAGGCCATTCGGCTATCAGCCACTCACCCATCAGCCATTCTCAGAGAGGCTATCGCCGCCCGGGCTTGCGCCTCCCGCGCTCCCGACGTCCGAGCCGTTGTTTGGGTCGCCGTTCGGGTCGCGGCGCCGCTTTGCTGCGCCGCGGGCCGCGCTCACCCTCGCGCACGCGCTCGAGGATCTCGACCAGCCCGAGATCCACCTGACGCAGCTCCATATTCACGCGAATGACCTGCACCTTCACCTTGTCGCCGAGCCGGTAGACCTTCTGCGTGTTCTCCCCGCGCAGCAGATGCGCGTCCTCGATGAAGCGATAGTAGTCGTCCGCCATCGTCGACACGTGGACCATGCCTTCGACGAAGTGCTCGATCAGCTCGATGAACAGCCCGAACGGCGCGACGCCGGTGACGTACCCTTCGAACTCGTCACCGACCTTGTCGGCCATGAACTTTACTTTCTTCCACTGCAACAGTTCGCGCTCGGCATCATCGGCGCGCCGCTCCATCTCGGATGTGTGCCGCGCAATTTCCGGCAGCTCCTCCTGTCGTTCTTCGCGGCTTTCCTCATCGAGAAGCCTGTGGCGGGCGGCTCGGAGCGCTCGATGCACGACCAGGTCCGGGTAGCGCCGAATCGGCGACGTGAAATGCGTATAGCTTGGCGCCGCCAGCCCGAAGTGGCCGAGGTTTTCCGGACCGTACCGCGCCTTCTGCATCGAGCGCAGCATCAGAAACGCAATCGGCTTCTCTTCAGGTTTCCCCTGAATGCGCTCGATCAGCTTCTGAAACTGACGCGGCCGGAGCCCGCTCAGCGGCGCCGCCAGGCTGTAGCCGAACCCCGAGATGAACTCCTCGAACTTCGCGACTTTGAGCACATCGGGCTCTTCGTGAATCCGGTACAGGGAGGGCGCGCCCTGCGACTCGATCCATGACGCCACGGTTTCATTCGCGAGCAGCATGAATTCTTCGATGACGCGATGGGCGACATTACGCTGCAGCGCGATAATCGCTTCGACCATGCCCCCCTCGTCAATGACGACCTCGGCTTCGTTGAGGTCGAAATCGATCGATCCGCGGCGACGGCGCGCGTCATTCAGGATCTGAAACAACTCGCGCATCTGCTCGAACATCGGCACGAGCGGCGCATATTGTTGCATCAACGCCGGATCGCGGTCGGTCAGAATGCCGTTCACGGCCGTGTACGTCATCCGCTCGTCGCTGTTGATGACGCCGTCGTGGAATTCGTACCGGACCACCTCGCCATGCCGGTTCACCTCCATCAGGCACGACTGCACCAGCCGATCCACGTGCGGATTGAGGCTGCACAGACCGGTCGCAAGCTCCCACGGAAACATATGAACGGCGCGCTCGGGAAAATAGACCGACGTGCCGCGTTCGTATGCCTCCTGATCGAGCGCACTGCCTTCCTCCACGTAGTGCGACACGTCGGCGATGTGCACGCCGAGCCAGAAGTGGCCGTTCGCCAGCTTCTCAATCGTGATCGCATCGTCAAAATCGCGAGCGTGCTCGCCGTCGATGGTGACCGTCTGGAGACCGCGAAAGTCGGTGCGACCGCGGATGTCGCGCTCAGACACGGACGCGCCGAGCGCCACTGCCTCCGCGACGGCCTCGGCGGAATGTGCGTCTGGTATGCCGTATTTCCGGATGATGAGTTCGGTGTCCACGCCTGGCGCATCGATGTGGCCAAGCACCTCGGCCACGCGTCCGATCGCACCTCGCGCCGCAGTCGGCCAGCGCGTGAGCTCCGCCGTGACCATCTCGCCAGGCGACGCTCCCCCCTCCTGGCCGGGCGGTATGAAGATATCCATCAGGACGCGCCGATCGAATGGCACCACGTAGCCCATCCCATCGTCGCCGCGGTCGTATCGTCCGGCGATCCACGTGTTGCGGCGCTCGAGGATGCGGATGACGCGCCCTTCGACCCGACCGTCGTCCTTGACGCGCTCGATGCGCACGACGACACGATCGCCGTGCATCGCCTCATTGAGATGTGGACCCGAAATGTAGATGTCGCCGCCGGAATCGATCGGACGCTCCGGCGTGACGAACCCGTACCCCGCCGGATGCGTCTGCAGGCGGCCGACGTACAGGTCCATTTTTTCGGGCAGGCCGAATCGGTGGCCTCTGATCTGGATGAGATCGCCTGATGCCACCAGCGAGTTGACGTGCCGTTTGAACGTTCGACGGTCGTCACGTGGAATCTTGAGAATTTGCAAAAGCTCGCGCAGGCCGGCGGGATGATGTACCCGGTCCCGCATCAGCGCGAGCACCTGATCGCGTGAATACATTGAATTTAGGCTAGCAGAAGTACCTGAAGGTCGCCGACGTTGGTACCGGTCGGACCTGTGCGGATGAGATCGCCAAGCGCGTCGAAAAACGCATACGTGTCATTGGCCGCAAGAAATCGTGAGGGCGCCAGCGCCGCCGATCGCGCCCGTTCCAGCGTCGCCGTATCGACGATGGCGCCGGCAGCGTCGGTTGGGCCGTCAATGCCGTCGGTGCCGAGGCTGGCCAGCGCGGCAGCACTTCCCAGTTGCGACAGCGCTTCAGCAGAGGCCAGCGCAAATTCCTGGTTGCGCCCGCCCTTGCCGTGGCCTCTCACGGTCACGGTCGTTTCGCCGCTCGACACGATGCACAGCGGCCTCGGCTGGTCCTGCGCCAACGACGCGACGGCGCGAAAATGCGCGACGGCTGCGTGCCGGGCTTCGCCTACGATCGCCGCCTCGATGCGAACCGCGTGATAGCCGAGCCCGACCGCCTTTGCCGCAGCGCCGAACATCGCGCCACCGCGACCGCCAATCACCGAGACCTCCGATCGCACCAGCCGCGGATATTTCGGCTTCGGCGTTTCCGGCAGCTGTCCCGCCGCGCCTCGATCCAGCCTCGCGACAACCGCCGCCGGATACGACCGCGCGCCGCCGTAACGATCGAGCAACTGCCGCGCGTCCGCAAACGTTGTCGCGTCGGGCACGGTCGGTCCCGAGGCGATCACGCTGACATCGTCGCCGACGACGTCGGAGATGACGTAAGTCCGGACCGGTCCGGTCGCGCGACTCGCGAGCCATCCGCCCTTGATTGCGGACAGATGCTTTCGCACCGTGTTCAGCGACTGGATGTCGGCCCCTGCGCGCAGCAATTGAGCGGTCGCACGGCGCTTGTCGTCGAGGGTCACGCCGTCGGCGGGCACGGCCATGAGCGAGGACGCGCCGCCCGACAAGAGCACGAGCAGCGTCTCGTCGAGTTCGAGGGTCTCAGCGATTTCCAGTGCCCTCCGCCCCGCGCGTTCGCTTCCTTCGTCAGGCACCGGATGCCCGCCCCCGATCGATTCAAAAGTGCCGAACGCGTCGGGCGAGGGACCGACGATCAGTCCGGAACGCAGCCGGTCCTTCAGAACGCTCGACGCGGCCTTTGCCATCGGGGAGGCGGCCTTCCCAGCAGCCACCGTCCGAAAAAAGGGGCCGTGGCCCTTTTTGTCGGGCGAACGCGCGAGATCGGCGAGGGCGAGCCGTGTCAGCTCAGCCGCATCGACTGCGCGAATGGCGGCACGGATAATATCCAGAAGATCGTGGCGTAGATTGGCGAGAGAACGCGTCAGTGGGTCTGTCTAGGATCCGACCAAGCCGAAAGCCCGGTCACGACGTCAAATTTTTTCAGGAGCGAGCTGACTAACTGGGGGGCGTTGTCTTTCGTGGAGAGCTGTTCGATCTGACTCATGACTCTGGAGAGGGCTGCTTCAACGTCTGTGATGGCTCTCTCCGAGTAATACGGCCTTTGCTGCTGTAGACATCGCTGGTGCTTGAGGAACTCTTCGCGGTAGAACTCGGCGATCGAATGCTGCGCGTTGATCGGCCTCGAGTCGAGTGCGATGCGTGGCATGCAGGCCCTCAAGTGGATTGTCCGACTGTTACTTTTTCAGTGTAAGCCTGACGAAAAAGGTGTGTCAAGGATGTGAAAAGCGCCAGCCCGCTACGAGTCCACCCAGACACCCGACCACCATCCCACCCGCTATCAGAACGGCGCACAGCTCGACCGAGAGAAAGCGAAGGGCGGACACGTCGATGGCTGGCGCCACCTCCACGAGATAGCGGGCTCGAACGAACAGGAACAGCGCTGCGAGCGCGACAAGCGCGACGGCCGCTCCAGCTCCGCCCTGGAGGACACCTTCCATCACGAATGGACCACGAATGTAGGCAGCCGGCGCGCCGACCAGGTGCATGATCTCCAGTTCGTCCCGCCGCGCCACCAGGCCAAGGCGAACGACGTTGGCGACGGTCAGCGCGGAGGCGAGCGTCAACACCGCAGCCAGCGCCAGGCCGAGGTTACGAACAATCCGAACGGCCGCCATCATGCGGCCAAGCCATTCGCGATCGTATCGAACATCCGAGACACCCGGCATCTGTCGGAGGGCCTCACCGAGGCGCTCGACGCCGAGATTGTCGGCGCCGCCGGGCTGCAGCCGCACCTCAATGGAGGAAGGCAGCGGGTTGCTGCCGACCGTCTCGATAGCGGCTGCGAGGTCGGCGAATGTCCGCTTGAAGCGCTCCAGCGCGTCGGCTTTCGACACGAACTCGCGACCAGCTGCGAGGCCGCTCCTGTCTACGGCGCGCTCGATGGCCTGACGCTCTTCGGCAGAGATCTCGTCGCTGAGATACACCGACATCTCGGCCGCATTCTCCCACTCGTTTCCCAGACGCTGAAGGTTCGTCGTGACAACCAGGAACGCCCCCAGCACGAAGAGCGCGAGCGCGATCGTGCCGGTCGAGAGGAGTCCCGACGGCCTCCGTCGCCACAGGCTGACGATCGCTTCGTCGAATGCGTAGCGCAACGCGCGCATCACGCCACCTCCACGAGACGGCCGTGCTCGAGCGTGATCGATCGCCGGCCCACGCGGCGGATCAACTCGCGATCGTGCGTGGCTACGATCACGGTAGTGCCCCGCGCGTTGATCTCGCGGAACAGGTTCATGATTTCAAGCGCCAGATCCGGATCGAGATTGCCGGTCGGCTCGTCGGCCAAAACGAGCTGGGGATCGTTGACCAGGGCGCGTGCGATCGCAATTCGCTGCTGCTCGCCGCCCGACAACTCTTCGGGCAAGGCATGCATGCGATGCTGCAGTCCCACCCACTTCAGCACCTGGAACGTCTTGCGCTGTTGCGTGGCCGTCGGCACGCCGATCACACGCATCACAAATGAGATGTTCTCGAAAACCGTGAAGCGGGGAATCAGACGGAAATCCTGGAAGACGAACCCGACGCTCCTGCGAAACGCCTGGACCTGCGACGGCCGCAGCGTGCGGAGATTGCGGCCGAGAACCTTGAGGTCGCCATCGGTCGGCAGCTCCTCGCGCAGCAGCAGACGCAGAAGGGTGGTTTTGCCGGCGCCGCTGGGCCCGGTCAGGAACAGGAACTCGCCTTTGTCGATCGTGAGCGAAAGATCACGAAGCGCGTAGACGCCACGCTTGTAGAGTTTGGATAGGTGATAGATCTCTACCACGCTGCCACGCTGCCTGTGCACTCACGGCTATCACGCTATTGGATTGTCGGTGAGAGACTCACAGTATAGCACGACGCTCCCCTTTCCTGCCCGGCCGGCACCGCCCGCTATCCAGCCTTCGAGCCTTCTGCGTCGTCCTGATGCTGGAGCGCGCTCCTGAGCAGCTCGTTGACGAGCTTCGGGTTGGCTTTACCGGCCGCCGCTTTCATAACCTGGCCGACGAGAAATCTCAGCGCCGCGTGTTTCCCGCCGCGGTACTGGGCAACGGCGTCGCCGTTCCTGGCGACGACCTCGCCGACAAGCGCGGTGAGCTGGGCCCGATCGTCGATTTGCATCAGCCCTTCGGCGGCAATGATCTCGTCAGCGCTGCGCTCCGATGCAAACAGCTTCTCGAACACCTCTTTCGCGATCGGCCCGCTGACTGTTCCAGCGTCGACCGCCTTTGTCAGGCCAGCGAGCCGCTCGGGCGAGACGGGCGATGCGCTGATGTCCAGCCCGCGGTCTTTCAGCTTGCGCGTCAGCTCACCGCCAATCCAATTGTTGGCGGACTGCGGCGACGCGCCGGCGGCCACGGTCGCCTCGAAATAGTCCGCGACGGCTCGCGACGCGGTCATCTGCGTTGCATGGTATGCCGACAAGTGGTACTGCTCGACGAAACGATGGCGCCGCCGTTCCGCGAGTTCGGGCATCGCCGAGCGGACGCGCTCGATCCGTGAAGCATCCACGACGAGCGGCGGCAGATCCGGATCGGGAAAGTACCGGTAGTCGTGCGCGTCTTCCTTGCCGCGCATCGACAGAGTGCGTCCCGCTGCTGGATCCCACAAGCGCGTCTCCTGCACGATGCTGCCGCCCTCGCGCAGGATCTCGACATGCCGATCGATCTCGTGCTCGAGCGCCTTCTGCAGGAATCGAAACGAATTCAGATTCTTGAGCTCGGTCTTCGTCCCGAGCGCGGTCTCACCCACCGGCCGCACAGAGACGTTCGCATCGCAGCGCAGGCTGCCTTCCTCCATGTTGCCGTCGTTGACCCCGAGCCAGACGAGGGTGTCGCGCAGGCGGCTGAAGAAGTCGGCGGCGTCGGCAGCCGAACGCAAGTCGGGTTCGGTGACGATCTCGATGAGCGGCACGCCGCTCCGGTTGAAGTCGAGATAGGTCTTGCGGGCAGAATCGGGGAAGCCCTCGTGAAGCGATTTGCCGGCGTCCTCTTCGACGTGAAGGCGTGTGATGCCGACGCGCCGCGGTCCGTCTTCCGTGGGCCACTGCATGGCGCCGCCGGTGGCGAGCGGCAGCTCGTATTGCGAGATCTGATAGCCCTTCGGGAGATCGGGATAGAAGTAATTCTTGCGCGCGAAAATCGAGGTCTCGTGAATCGTGCAGTCGAGCGCGAGCGCCGCGCGCATGGCGAAGTCGACTGCGGTGCGGTTCAGAACGGGCAATGCACCTGGCAGACCGAGACAGACGGGACAGACCTGCGAATTTGGCGGTGCGCCAAACGCGGTGCTGCAGCCGCAAAAGATCTTGGACGCGGTCAGCAGATGCGCGTGAATCTCGAGGCCGATGACAGCTTCGAACTGACGGGCGGTCATGACGACGGGGCTCGG
Organism: Acidobacteriota bacterium; assembly: GCA_046728115.1. GTDB lineage: Bacteria > Acidobacteriota > Vicinamibacteria > Vicinamibacterales > CAVVIG01 > CAVSWN01. The sequence goes on from JBKPDW010000583.1 coordinate 9,723, forward strand.
CCATGAGCCATGGCTAGGCGTTAGGCCCCGCGGCGAGCACTTCGGCGCTGACGCCGTTCTCGAACGCGCGGAAGTTCTCGGCGAACATGCGCGCGAGTTTCACGGCCTGGGCATCATATTCGGCACCGTTTGCCCAGGTTGCTCGCGGCTGCAGGACGTCGGCTGGCACGCCCGGACAGACTGTCGGGATGAGAAGGTTGAATGTCGCATCCTGCTCGTACTGGACCGCGTCGAGCTGACCGGCGAGGGCGGCGCGAATCATCGCACGCGTGTAACCGATCTTCATCCGCGAGCCCGAGCCATACGCGCCGCCGGTCCATCCAGTATTCACCAGCCAGACCCGGGCCTCGTGCCTCGCGATTCGTTCGCCGAGCATCTTTGCGTAACGACTCGGCGCCAGCGGCAGGAACGGCGCGCCGAAACACGTGCTGAACGTTGCCTTCGGCTCGATGACGCCCTTCTCGGTTCCAGCGACCTTCGCGGTGTAGCCGGAAAGAAAGTGGTACATTGCCGCCGCGGGCGTCAGCTTCGCGATTGGCGGCAGAACGCCGAACGCGTCCGCCGTCAGCATCACGATGTTTCTCGGGTGTCCCCCCCTGCCCGAGAGCTCGGCATTGTCGATGAACGTAATCGGATAGGCCGCCCGCGTATTCTCGGTGTAGCGCCCGTCATCGAGATCGAGCGCGCGGGTCAGCGGGTCGACGACGACGTTTTCGAGGACGGTGCCGAATCGACGAGTCGTGGAATAGATCTGCGGTTCCGCCTCAGCCGACAGACGGATCATTTTCGCGTAACATCCGCCTTCGAAGTTGAATACGCCTCGATCGCTCCATCCGTGCTCGTCATCGCCGATCAGCCGCCGCTCGGGATCGCTCGAGAGCGTCGTCTTCCCCGTGCCCGACAGACCAAAGAACAGCGCGACATCGCCGCCCGTCCCGATGTTGGCCGAGCAGTGCATCGGCAGCACGCTTTGCATCGGCAGCATGTAGTTGAGCGTCGTGAAAATCGATTTCTTGATCTCGCCCGCATAGCTCGTACCGCCGACGAGAATCAGCTTCTTTGCGAAATTGAGCGCAATCACGACTTCCGAATTCGTGCCGTGCCGGCTCGGATCGGCCTTGAAACTCGGCGAGTCGATGACGGTGCATCGCGGTGTCGGCACCATCGATTCCGCCGGCAGATCGGCGATGAACAGGTGCCGCGCAAACAGGTTGTGCCAGGCCAGTTCGTTGATGACCCTGATGGGCAGCCGGTACTTCGGATCCGCGCCTGCGTGACAGTCCAGAACGAAAAGGTCCTTGTCTTTCAGCGAGGCGAGGAGGTCGCCATGCAGCAGATCGAAGTGCGCAACGCTCATCTCCCGGTTGAGCGTTCCCCACGCCACATTGTCTTCGCTCGACGGTTCGCGAACGACAAACTTGTCATTGGGGGATCGGCCGGTGTGCTGACCAGTGAGGCAGGCCAAGGGGCCGCCGTCCGCAATGACCGCTTCCTCGCGACGGACGGCCTCCTCGTACAACCCTGCAATTGACGGGTTCCAATGAACCCGATCGCTGTCAATCCCCTCGCCGATCAGCGAACGAGACGGCTCAACCTCGGTGCTCATCGAGATCTCCTAACACGTACGGCCCCAGCAAGATAGCAGAATCCGCCGATCCTAGTCCCGGCCGATCGATCGAGTCAACAATTTGGAACCATACGGTAAACTGTAAACACAGCGACAATCGGATCGTAATGCCTGTATGAATGGTGACCGTCGAATCGCGCCGGAGGTCGATTCACTCCCGACCAGCTCTGCTGCCGATGCCCCGCAGCCGCGTCGTCGAGCCATCGGCCGGCCTGTCTCCGATGACTCCCGGCTGGCTGTCGAAATCCGCGGGCTCATGGAGCGCGGCGAGATGGACGAGGCGCGCGACCGCTTCGGCGAGCTCGTCACGCTTCACCAGAAACGGGCGTCGAGGATCGCCTATCAATATTTACGCGACGCCGCGGAGGCCGACGAGGCCGTGCAGGACGCGTTCGTCAAGGTCTTCTCGCATCTTTCGTCCTATCGCGAAGCGTGGCCGTTCGAGGTCTGGTTTACCCGAATTCTCATCAACGGCTGTCTCGACCGGCGCAAGGCGCGAGGTCGTCGCGACCGCTGGATCCTCGGAGGCGGCGTCTCGAGTGCGGCTGAAGCTCGCGCATCGGTTCACGTCGGCGCCGATCCCGAGCGTCAGGCGCTGGCGCGCGAACGGAGAGCGCGGATGGCGGCCGCGATCGACCGGTTGGACGGCCGTCAGCGGACCGTCTTCATGTTGTGCCATTTCGGCGACTGCACGCCGCGTGAAGTGAGCGCCATGACCGGACTCAACGAATCCACGGTGCGTGTGCACTTGTTCCGGGCAGCGCGCAAGCTGCGAGCGCTTCTTGGAGGGAAGCTGTGATGCGTCGCGCGCACCACCTCGACGACGCCCGGCTCTTCGACTGCTATGTTGCCGAACGGCAGGGCGACGCTGCCGATCCGCCGACTGCCGAACATCTGGCCGACTGCCCGGAATGCAGCAAACGATTCGACGACCTTGCGCGGTTCATGAACGCGGTACGCGCCGAGGCCGACGAGGAAACCGATGCCATTTTCACGACGGAGCGCCTCCGCGGACAGCATCAGCACATCGTGCGCCGGCTCGAGACGTTGGCACGACCCGCGCAAGTGATCAGCTTCCCCGGTCGCGTCGTTCGACGCACCATCAACGCCTCAAATACCCGGACGGCTCACCGCTGGGCGGCTGCGGCCGCCGCCGCGGGACTCTTCGTGGGAATCGCGCTTGGCGCATCGTACGAATGGGAATCGCACGGGCGCGCCGGTCTCCGCGGCATGAGCGCATACAGCGCACCATCTTCCCGCGTGGTCAGGGCGGCTCCGACGCAGCCGCACGCCAACGGCAGTGACGCGACCGACGAGGCATTTCTCTCGGAACTCGACCTGGCGCTCGAGCGGCCCCGCACCCGCGAGCTGGCGGCATTTGACGCCTTTACGCCTCATGTTCGAGAAGTCAGCCAACGGTAAATGGATTGGATAATTGGGAAATCTGGTAATCGGGTAATGTATTGATCCCAATCGCCCAATTGAACCCAATCGCCCAATTCAATTACCCGATTACCCAAGTACTCGATTACCCGATTCCATGGCTTCGTTGATTTTCCGCAAGGGCCTGGACATGAAGCAGGCTGTGGCCGGCTTGCTGGCCGACAGCTATCACAGCGCCCTGATCGAGCAGATCAAGTCGAACAACTTCATCTATCGCGCCGGCCGGATGACGCTTCATCTGGCGCGCGAGTTCGGATTTTGTTATGGCGTCGACCGCGCCGTCGACTATGCCTACCAGACCCGCGAGCGTTTTCCGAATCGCACCGTCTACCTCACCGGCGAAATCATCCATAACCCCCACGTCAACGCGAAGTTGCGGGCGATGGGCATCCGGTTTCTGAGTGACGATCCCACTGCAACCGATCGTCTGAACCCGGACGATGTCGTCATCCTGCCTGCATTCGGCGTCACTGTGGAGATGCTCGCGCGGCTCGAGCGGCGCGGGGCCACGCTCGTGGACACCACATGCGGATCGGTGCTCAACGTGTGGAAAAACGTGCGGCGGTACTCGGAGAGCGGTTACACATCGGTCATCCACGGCAAGATGTGGCACGAGGAGACCATGGCGACGGCCTCGCAGGCCGTTGAATCCGGCGGCAAATACCTCGTGGTTCTCGACCGTGGCGAGGCTTCGCTCGTGTGCGACTACATCCGAACGGGCGACGACCGACAGGCGTTTCTGGGGCGCTTTGCCAGTGTCGTCTCGCCGGGGTTCGACCCTGACCGCGATCTGCAGCGGGTTGGCCTGGCGAATCAGACCACGATGCTGATGTCTGAATCGCTGGAAATCGGAGAAATGATTCGGATGGCCATGACCCAGCGGTTCGGCGCCGAGGCCGTGGCCGACCACTACCAGGCGTTCGACACGATCTGCAGCGCAACTCAGGATCGGCAGGATGCCGTCGTGGCGCTGCTCCGGAATGCCGCAGTCGACCTCATGCTCGTGATCGGCGGCTACAACAGCAGCAATACAGCCAACCTCGCGAGAATCTGCGCGGCGTCGCGACCGACGTTCCACATCGCGGATCCCGACTGCCTGGTATCTCCGCTCGAGATCCGCCATCGGCCCGTTGGATCGAAGTCGGAGGTCGCTGCGACTGGTTGGCTTCCGCCAGCCGGCCCAGTCACAGTTGGGCTGGCCTCAGGGGCGTCGACGCCCGACAACCTGGTCGAAGAGGCGATCGTCAAGCTCGAAGC
>JBKPDW010000584.1:0-12113 GCA_046728115.1 Acidobacteriota bacterium
CACGAGCGTTGTAGTCCATACGTCACCTCTCCTGTGCTGTGTCAGGCCGGGAACAAGCTGAACAGTCGCTTACACATTCCTTAGTACGCAAAGCGCGCAACGGGTCTCGTGCATTGCGTGCTTTGCGTCCTTTGCGCGCTATGGCCGGTTGAGGTTGAAGGACGCAAAGCGCGCAAAGGACGCAACCTGCCGGAGACGTTGCGCGCTTTGCGCGCTTCAAGCTCGACCATGCGTTATTCCGCATCGTGGATCTCCACCCCCGTCCGAATCGTGGGGTCGTACCAGAACGATCGACGGGTCGATCCGCGCCCGGTACAGAGGGGTTTCAATCCGGTCTTCCGTGCGGCGTACTGCAGGGTGCGGCGCGGAATGCCGAGCAGCTCGGCACGGGCATTGGCATCTCGGGTGTCGATCAACCCGTCGGGGTGCTCCTCCCGTAACGTCGCGATCAACTCCACGGCCGCGCCACCGTCTTCCACGTCCTGGAGACTGGTCGGTTCGAGGATGTCATCGGCCCCGAACCGAACCGGCTCGCCCCAGACCACGCGGCCATCCGCGATCTGGTACGTCAGGCTCGTGCCGTCCGGCGCCAGGTTGTTCTTTAAATGCGCGATGACGCGCCATGCGGGATCGTCAGGATGATCCCCGACAATGAGCGCCAGACGCGCCGCGCCGACAAACCCAATCGAGCCGCCGTGTCGGTACAGGGCTTTGCGTTCACTCGCTTTGGACAAATGCGCCACCCACACGAGGGCGCAGCGGTAGCGATCGATCAGCGCGATGAGCGGCGCTAATACTTTTCGGACATCGCTGTCTTTGTAGGAATCCACAATGCCGGGATACGCGTTGATGGGATCGATCGTGACCAGCACGGGCTGAAACCGCTGCAACCCGTCTTCGAGGACTTTGAGATCGGTCGCCAGGTTCACGACGCGATCGCCATGTCCATCACGTACGCTCGTCAGCACGTCAATCTGTGAGGCGTCCCCGCCCGCCGCATCGATCCGCGGTCGGACGGTGTCGGCCAAGCCGTCTTCTGCACACAGGAAGAGCGATCGCCCCTGCGGCGCATTCCCCCCTGTCGGCCAGGCCGATCCGCGGCTGATCCGTGCGGCGATATCGAAGATCAGGAAGCTCTTCCCCTTCCCGGGATCTCCGGCAAGTGCCACGGCTTTTCGGCGGGCCAGCCACGCCGGCCAGATCCAGTCGATCGCTTCGGGTTCGACCGTCGCGAGGTTGACGAACACGCCGCCGACCGTGGTGGGTTCGGGTTCCGCATCGTGGATCACAGTTGGCTCCGACGAGGGCGGGGTGAATGACGGCCGATCGGGCTGTGCGAGCGCGTGCCGAAGCAGCTTGGTGACTTCCTCCGCCTCGAGCGGCGGATCGCACTGCTTCGCATTCACGTCTTCAACGGTGCTCACGATGATCGGCACGGGCAGACCCTTGTAGCGCAGAGTGCGTGTCAGGTTGTAGAGCACCGCATTACGCTGCCCTGGCGTGATCGTCGACTCCAGAACGACACGATTGTGACGGACCACTTCCTGGGGAAGGAAGTCTTCGAGCTCCGCGATATTCACGGTCGCGTCTGATTCGTGAACCAGGACGACTGGCCGCGGCGCGTCGTACTTGTAGTTGAACGTCCCTGGCAGGCGGAGCACGCGTGCCGGATCGGAGGATTTTTCATCGGCACCGAGATAGGTTGACAACCGTCGCAACAACGATGCGCTTCGCATGATGGCTGCGGGTTCATGGACCAACAGGGGTTCACGCAGCTGCCAATACGTGTGGACGCCCAATCCGCTGTGCACGACGAGTGATGGCGGAAACGGAAAGGGGGCGAGGCGTGCTGTCACTTCATCCGGCAACCGATCAAAGTCACAGAACACGGCCGGCAGTTCGTGCAGGTTCGCCGTCGTGCCGTTCGTCGTATCCCGACGGGTGGCGACGCCGATGTAGAGCTCCTGGCGCGCGTTGACTTCAGCCGTCACAAATGGGCCGAGCTCTGACCACGCCCAGAGCCCGGCCCATGCCCGACGCGTCGACGGCAGTGCACGCAGTTCGACGACACCGCCATCACAGTCACCGAACAAGCGATCGAGAAACCGTCGCGTGCTCATCGATCTGGCTCCGTCTCAGGACGAAAGCTCGCGGCACACCGGCAGCAGAGGTACGACTCGGTTTCCCTGTCGTACTCGATCGCCGTACTGCGGCAGCGAGGACAGGACATCACGTCACTGTTCCGACGGCGAAACGACCGGGAGGGTGGTGGTAACGGATGATCCGTCTCGTCGGACATGTCGGTTCTCGCTGGCCGCGGGGAGGAGCACAGCGCACGCTTGTCGAATCGTTCGGGCCGTCATGGCATGCGACCACTGCCGATGGGCCCGTCGAATCTGTTTCAGCCAGCGTTGCGTCACGCGATCGCGCACGTGTTCCGTTTCGAGCGCCGCTTCGAGTCGGCGGCGGTCGTGTTCGAGTTCCTGAACGCGCAGCTCGAACTCACTCGCAACTGTGAGCAGCCGCGTGGTCAGGTCGGATTCACCGTGAGGGAACGCGTCGAGAGATGCAGGATCGGACAGACGGTCGGTCGTGAATGGAAGCTGTGCTACGCTAGACATGCTGTTCTCCCTTCGATGCGCGCGCATCATCAGTGCGCCGCACCGTGCTTTACGGGGCTGAAACCATTTCAGCCCCCCGTCACTTATCCAGCCAACAACGACAGCACGAACACGACGACAACAAGCGCGAACGACTCGAGAATCTCGCGGATTTGCTCGACGGGCCACGCGCGCATGCGCGGGCCGATCAGGATGCCAGGCGGAAAGCGTCCGCTGCGGACGCCACGCCGCCACGAGTTCGGACTGAACGGCAGGACGCCGAGAATCTGGCGCTCACGGACGAACCCGTGTTCCGGTAGCTGGCCCCACGGCCGCAAGGTGTCGGCGGTGTTTCGACGGGGGTGCCTCTTGACGATCTGTCTGCGCTGCTGGCTCTTCATGTGGCCCTCTTGCGTTGTAGGGCCACACACTACGACCACGCGCACAGTAAGTCAGTCGGCGAGTGCGGGGGTGAGTTAGGGGTGAGTTAGGAGGTGTTTCGACCGATCTTTATGGAACAATTTTTACCGGGCGGCTCAGTCGGTCGCTGAATACTTTCTCGTACTGCGGGATGGTGCGGGGATGAAGGCCTTGTTGACCTTGCAAATGGCGGATCACCGTCTTTCGATCTTTGCCGAGTGCCTCGGCCAGTTCGTCATAGGTCCAGTGGGCCTCTTTCCGGCACTGCTGTAGCTGCTGCGCGATCGAGCGGATCTCGGCGGCTCGTGACATCGCGGCTGTGCGGGGCCGCGTCGTGATTGCTGCGGTCCACCATGAACACGTTGCCAGTATCGTCCGTACGGGCTGTTCCAACGCCTCCCAGGTCATCGCCGGCAGGTACGGGGCGCGGGCCACGAGGATCTGTTCGAGCAGATCGGTCGCAGCTCTCGCTCGTTCCTCGGCGGATTGATCGGCCTGATGGCGCTCAAGGATCGTGGCCAGCACGCGGGCATCGGCAAGTACGGCGTCGACTTTCGCAGCTTCGTCCGTATACCGATGAATCGGGGAGGCGACGACAACGTCTCGAGACGATTCGGGCCAGTACGTTGGAGGCGGGACAGCAAGCGCCTCATCCAGTCGTACACGATCGAGCGGTGTGAACCATGACGGGAACTGCACGGTCACGCATTATGGCCGCCATAAGTGGCCATACGCATCCTTGACTAGCACGTCGCGAATGAGGAGGAAAATAGGGGGCAACAGCGACGATCAAGCGGATTTGCTAGGAAAATCATGAGTTTTGGCGGAGAGAGAGGGATTCGAACCCTCGGTAGAGTTTCCCCTACACACGCTTTCCAAGCGTGCTCCTTCAACCACTCGGACATCTCTCCGTTCAAGTGGAATCAACAGTTTACCGGAGGGCGGGGACCCGCTCAACCGCAGACTGTGACGTGACTGTGACGTGAGGTCGTCGGACACCTCGACGAGGGCGTCAATTCCGCCCTCGTCTGGCCCATCTTCATTGCCTTTGCTGCCGTGGCCGTCACCGTTCCCGTTGGGCACTGTGCTGCGTCGGGCGGCATCCAGGGCATCCAGCGCCTGGCGTTTCGCGTCGATGCGGATGTGCGAGTAGTGCTCAAGCATCCGGCGCGACAGATGGCCGCTGATCGACTCGAGCACGTGATCGGCGACGCCCATCTCGGCGAGTTCGGTGATCACCGTGTGCCGCAAATCGTGGAATCGCAGGCGGTGCAGGCCCGCGCCATCCCTCAGCGCGCGCCAGGCCGTGTCCCACTGCAGCATCGGCTGGATCGGATCGTATCGTCCCCACTGGCAAGCCGGCCAGAGGTAATGCTCGGGCTCCGTGTGCCCGAGGAGATCGGCGCGTTCGAGCATGCGCGCCACAGCTTCGATCGCGGACGCGTTCAGCGGGATGACCCGGTGGCTCGTCTCGTTCTTGCTTCGGTTCTTGTCCGTTGCGTGTGGCACTCGATGGCTGACGGATTAGACTGGTCCGAATCGTGACGTCTACGAAGAAAACCACGGCGACGTGCGTCTATCTCGGGGTAGACATCAGCGATCGCTACGCGGATTCGCGTCGGGCGATGGATGTGTCCGGACTGGAGATCCGCGACCACACACTCACACCGCACTTCTGGACGTGGTCGTGGGGGCCGACCGACCTGATCGACCTGACCGATCTGTTGCCAGAGATCTCTGCCGCGAAGGCAGTCATGCTCGACGGCCCGCAAGGTCTCGCACGCGTCGGGTGCAACATTCGCGCAAGCGAGAGATCTCTCGCCGCCGCAGGGAAGACCGGTGACAAGCGGCCGCCGTTGTCGCAGCCGTACGGCGGCTTTGTCGCGTCTTCGCTCGATCTGTTCGCGGCATTCCACGCCGCTGGGCTATTCGATCCTTCAACTCAAGACCTCCAGCTTGATGAGGTCTACCCCGCTTCAATCTGGACTCGACTCGCGCGCGGGCTGCCGAACAAATGCCGCCGCGATGGGCGGCAGGCTCGTGTCGCAATCCTGCGGACGCTGGGCGTCGCCGTTCCTGATGCTCCCAGTCACGATGACCTTGACGCATGCGCGGCGGCACTACTCGCCGCGGCGGCTGATAGGCACATCCAAGGACTTCGTGTCGCTGCGGTCGGCGATCCCATGTAGTGGGACGATGACGCGGCCTGCCTGAGAGAAGGGCAGACCCTGATTCCCGAGGTGGACGCCGCAATATTCACGAAGTTGCAGTCTGTTGTGGCGCCGAGGATAGCATCACCCGAGAAACAGACGCTGCGAGCCGTGCGAAGTGCTTCGACGGCGCAGAGAGGCGCGGGCGAGTTGTCGATCGTAGCGCGTCCGTCGCTTGACGGCGCAACCCGCGAGGACCGGGCCGCTCAGCTCTTCGAGCTGCTGGCGTCTGAGCTCGTCGCGGGGCGCCCAATACTCTGCACGTATAAGGCAGCAGTGGATGTCGTTCTCGGATGCGAGAAGTACACGCCGGCTTACGGATCCATGCTGCTCAAGCTGGCGACAAGGACAGGGGCGATCCAGGTCGATTCACTCGGGGAGATCAGGCTCGACACCTTCCTTGTTGTTCCGATATCGAGAGATCTCGGCCCAAAGCAATGTCAGGTATCTGGAGGCCTTGAGCCGTACAAGATCCCACTCCAGCCGTGCGGGATCTCGACGCGTTGACGACCAACGCTTCGACCACAGACGGCAGGACCGCCAGAGCGTTCAATCCCTTGTCGCGCAACGAGCGCATGCTCTTTGAGGTGCTCCTAGCGGGGGAACACGCCCCGTACGGTTTCACGAACCGCGACGTGCGACAGAAGCTGGCGCGCACTTCTTATCCCCTCGCACCAAACGAAGACATGCAACCGAGCCAGGTCACCCGGTTGTTCCGCCGTCTCCATGCGCACGGACTCATCGCCGAGATCCCGCGCTCGCGCCGCTGGCGGGTCTCCCTGGCCGGTCGCCGGACCATGCCCCACCGCGATCAAGCTCAGGGACGTCGCCTACCCCGCACTCTTCGCCGCTACCGCCTGAGGTCAGCGCAACATCGTCGCGAAAAACGAAGAATCTACGAACGAAGAATCTATACTCTCATCCTCTGGAGGGCGGCCGGACATGTCTCTGTCGGCGGGCGACCGCCTCGGCTCCTACGAGATCCTCGAGCCCCTCGGCGCCGGGGGCATGGGCGAGGTCTACCGGGCTCACGACGAGAAGCTGGGACGCGACGTCGCGGTCAAGGTGCTGCCCGTCGAGGTGGCGCAGGATGAGGTGCGGCTGGGGCGCTTTCGTCGCGAGGCCAAGATGGCGGCGGCGCTGGACCACCCCTACATCTGCAAGATCTACGAGCTCGGTGACACCGACGACGGGCGGGCGTTTATCGCCATGGAGTACGTGGAAGGCGAGACGCTGCAGGCACGACTGGAGCGGGGACCTCTCGCGCTCAACGACGGCGTCCGCGTGGGCTTGGAAATCGCAGAAGCGCTGGTCAAGGCGGATGAACGCGGCATCGTTCACCGCGACCTGAAACCGGCGAACGTGATGCTGAGCCGCGAAGGGCACGTCAAGGTCATGGACTTCGGTCTTGCGAAGCCGGCCCGTGTCACGGAGGTCGCTACCGAGGGGGAGACCCTGGAAGAACTGAGCGGGCGGGGCGTGATCGCCGGAACGCCCGGCTACATGTCTCCTGAGCAGCTTCGAGGGGCAACGATCGATGGACGCAGCGACCTGTTCGCGTTCGGCGTCGTGCTGCAGGAGATTCTGACCTGCACGCATCCCTTCCGAGGGGACAGTGGCCCCGATACGATCGCTGCCATCCTAAGGGAGGCGCCCGTCGGCGGCGAGGAGTTGCCTTCCGTCGTCCGGCAGCTCGTCGCCGAGCTCCTGTCCAGAGAGCCCGAGAAGAGGCCTTCGCACGAGCAGACGCGCCTCCAACTTGAGCAGTGGGTGGCACACCCGGACCTTCTGGCCGCGACTGCTGGTCCGGACCGCGCCTTCGTGGGCCGCGAGACTGAGTTTGCAGAGCTGCGGACCCTGGCCGAGCGACTGCGGACGGGCAAAGGGAGTGTTGCGCTCGTCGGCGGTGAGCCGGGTGTCGGCAAGACGCGGTTGGCGAGGGAGATCCTCTCGCATGCCGGCAGACAGGGCCTCCTCGCCCTCGAGGGGCACTGCGATGAGATGGAGGGAGCGCAGTCCTACCTGCCGTGGATCGAGGGCCTGGAGCTGGCGATTCGCCTCGTACCGGAACCGCGGCTGCGGGACGCGCTCGGAGAAGCCGCAGCGGAGGTCGCCAAGCTGGTCCCTGAGCTACGCCATCGGTTCCAGGAGATGATACAGGCCATCGACCTGCCGCCGGAGCTACAACAGAGGTATCTGTTCAATAGCATTGGCGGCTTTCTCGACCGGCTAAGCGCGAGTGCCCCAATCGTCTGGCTCTTCGATGATCTGCATTGGGCGGACGATTCGACGCTCCTTCTGCTCCAGCATCTGCTGCCAAGACTCGAGGATCTGCCGATTCTCTTTATCGGCACATATCGAGATGTCGACCTAGACATCGGCAAGCCGTTCGAGCGCGTCCTGGCCCAGCTCGTTCGTCAGCGCCTCGGCCATCGCATCACGCTGCGCCGGCTGTCGGAAGGGTCCACGGCCGAGCTCATCCAGGGCCTTGCCGGTCGCACGCCGCCGAGCCCGCTCGTTCACATGATCTACAGAGAGACCGAAGGAAACCCGTTCTTCGTGGAAGAGGTGTTCCAACACTTGTGGGAAGAGCAGAGGCTCTTCGACAAGGACGGGAACTGGATCGATGGGATTGCCATCTCGGAGCTCGACGTTCCCGAAAGCGTTCGTCTCGTGATCGGGCGGCGTCTGGAGAGGCTGAAGGAAGCCGCGGCCAGGGTTCTCCGGGCGGCAGCAGTGATCGGCCGAGTCTTCGATCCTCGTGTTTTGGAGTCGATCGACAGCCTCGATCCCGAGGACGTGCTCGATGCCATCGAGGAGGCGGAGGCTGCGCGGCTGATCACCACGGCAATGGGCGACCAGTACTCGTTCACCCACGAGCTCATCCGGCAGACGCTGATGGCACAGCAGTCGCTACCGCGCCGCCAGCGCATGCACCTGCAGATAGCGGGCGCGCTGGAAAAGTCTCTGGGCGCAAGGGCCGAGGAAAAGGCAATCGACATTGCGCACCACCTGGTGCGGGCCGGCGCCGCGGCGGATTCGATGAGGACCGTGCGGTATCTGGTCCGCGCGGGCGACAACGCGCTTGCAGCGGCCGCTCCCAGAGAGGCGTTGCACTTCTTCGAAGCGGCCCTCTCCCGGTGTCACCGTCTGGCTGATGGGGACTCACGCGTCCAGGCGCTCGAGCAGGCCGTGAAGGTCTTCCAGAAGCGAGGCCTGCTGAGGTTCACCGCCGGCGACTTCGGCGGCGCGATCGGAGACTTCGATCGGATGCTCGCGGACGCCCGGCGACTCGGTGACCGGCGGCTGGAGAGCACGGCTCTGGCCTATCGTGGGTGGATCGAGTGGTGGAACCACGAGTTCGACAAGGCGGAGCTCACCGCGCGGGAGGCCTTGGAGCTGGCCGGTGAGCACATGGACGACGTTCGCTTCTTTGCCAGCTCCACCCTCGGCCTGATGTTCTATGGCACCCACAGGACGGACGAGGCCGAGCCCCACCTCCGGGCGGCCGAGCAGCTCGCTCCAACAGTGGATGATCCCCTCACGAGGAGCTGGTGGAGCGTGGTCGGTTGGCACCGGTCTCAGTGGGAGGGCCGTTTCGACGATACGCTCCGCCACCTCGAGCGCTGGCGGGGGGCGATCGAGAAGACCCGCAGTCTCTTTCTCATTCTCGGGGATCATTGGCTGGAGGCGCTGACTCGAGCCAGTCGCGGTGAGTACTCGAAGGCCCTTGCGCTGCTAGAGGAAGTCCTCGCGACCTCGGAGCGCGTGGGCGGGGTACCGTTCTGGGCGACGCGAGCGCTGAACACGGTGGGCTGGATCCACGGTGAGCTGGAGGACCCGCTTGGCGCCATGGACTGGAACCGCCGGGGAATCGCGGCAGCGATCGAAGCTGATTTCCCCGATCCGGAGGTGGAGAACAACGCGCGCCTCAACTTCGCGGACAACCTGATGGCTCTCGGTCGGCTGGATGAAGCCGAAGAGCAGCTGCAACGGGTGGAGGCGGTCGTTCGCGATCCGACGCCCGCGCAACGCCTCGACCTCTGGCGTTACTCGCAGCATCTCTTTCACACCTATGGAGCGCTCTGGCTCGTCCGCGGCGACACCGCCAAGACGCTCAAGCTCACGGAGCGCTGTCTGGAGCTGGCGGAACCCGGGCGAAGCCCCAGGTACGTCTCGAAGGCGAGGTGCCTGCGCGCTCAGGTCTTCCTGAGGAGCGGCAAGCTCGCGGAATCCGAGGCCGAGTTCAAGATCGCCCTCGAGAACGCCCGCCTGCTCGGCAACCCGCCTCAGCTGTGGAGGACGCTCGTCGTCCTCGGAGACCTTCTATCAGCTCAAGACCAGACGGATCCCGCGAGAGAAGCGCGGCTGGAAGCGCTCGCCGTCATCGAGGGGGTGGCTGCCGACCTCGAGGACGCCTCGCTGGCAGACACACTGCTGCGATCGTCGTATGTTGGCGCGATCCGGGCCGCAACAGGCGCGCGGTAGCAGAGGTGATGCCAAATTCCGGCGCCTACCGGGACTCGGCCGGTACGGACCCCGTCGACAGCAAACGGCGAAAACGCGACGTCGTTAGAGATCTCTCCACGACGGCGGTCGATTCGCGAGCACGCGAGTGAACAGTAGAAGAAAACTCGGAGTCGATAAGTCGTTCGGGACCAAACCGTTAACACCAGAAGTCGCGCGTCATCACCAACTTGCGAAAACCTCGCGAAATGGTTTCGATACGTCTGCATGCACTGCGGGACAATGAACCCTGCGGAAAGCAGGTCGTGTACGAAATGCAACATCGTCGGACCCGAGCTGAAGTCCGAGGTCCAGAAGGCAGTCGACCCTGGTTCGACCGCTGGCTCCAATGCCGACGACGAGGAGGACGACTAGGCTTTCTGCCGCTGTGACGTAACTGTGACGTGACCTTGTCGAGGGAGCGAGACCTACCGAGGTTTACGGTGATTGACTGACGTGACGCGTGCGCAGTTAACTCTTTGAGTCTGCAACGGTAATCGAAATCCGCAGCACGCCGTCGCAGATCGTCAGAGCAATTTCCAAGCGTGCTCCTTAAACCACTCGGACATCTCTCCGTCTTTAGAATCATACACTTGCAAGTGGTCACGGGGCACGGCATTCTCGAATTGTGATACGTCCCCTAATCTTCCTCGATCACTCCTATGAGGGCTCTCGCTGTCAAGTCCCCCCGGTTTCTGAGATCGATATGCACACCTCCATTGTCGTCGGCGAAGCGGGGGCCTCCCGCCAAGCGCCGGGCCCGCGTAGGCGGCTGCTACATGTTCAGATCAAACAAGAGCGCTCGCGTCCGTGAGTGAGCGCTCGATCGATCATCGTGTCTCGAGCTGGCGGCTGCCGGTTCGCGTGGTCGGCAACTCAGGCCACGACCAACTCCCTATTCGTGCCAGTCTCAGCGGACTGATCACCACATAACGTAGGCGCTCCGTAGCGCCGAGCAGCCTGACGCGAACGAGCCCCATCTTACGGACGGTCCTTGGAAGGACCCGTGATCAGTTGCCGGGTCGTTCGCACCAGCTTGAGTCGGCAGGGCACGAAACAAGTTCCTGGTCTGCGTGGACGGCGTCGATGCCGTGGAGGCGGTCGTTATCCGTCACACGCGGACGGGACGCCTGTCCGTCGTGAACGCGTCGGCGTTCCTGCCGGACGATGGTTGACGTGGCCGGCGCGTGGCGGACGGAGTTCGGAGCTGGGCACCGCATCCAGCGTCAGTGTCCAGGGAAGCGACCGCTCAACAGATGGGCGGCAATGAAGAGCAGTATGAGGCTCACAACGACGATCCACGCGAAATACACCGAGGGCTCGGTTCCAACGCGCTTCGCGTCCGCGAGCGGACTTCGCTGTGCGGCCGGTTGTCCGACCTGCTGGCGCTTGCCGTACGCCGTCATGCCGAACGGCTTGTAGACACCCAGCACTGTCGCCAGCAGCAACAGGATCAGGGCGAGGATCGAGTGAACCATCGGGGAGGGGTTCCGTACCAAGCCCAACTCCACAACTGGGTCAGCCGCCATGCCTGCCATCTGCCTGAACGTTCCCATGTAGATCAGCAGAATCACCGTCGCAAACAGCGTGATCAGCAGCTTCGACACGACCCAGTAATGCCGGAACAAACCCCACGGCGTGCCAAGCGAGATTACGACGCCGCTGAGCAACGAGGCATGCGCCAACGGAACCAGAACGAACCACGCCGCCGGCGCCATGACCAGGTAAACCCCGCGGACGGTCGGGGGATGCTGGCTGGTCAATCCGATGATGGCCAGGGCCAGGAACACGAGCACCGCGCCGGTCCAGCCAACTGACGATGTCACGTGGGTCGTGAACACGAGTCGACGCACAGCGGCTTTCATCGGTAGATTCTAGCGCGGCCGAGGTTGAACACCGGTTGAACGCGATACTCGGATACAATCGAAACGATGTTCCGGAAATCCCGGGTTGTGCTTGCCGCGGTCCTCGCCGTCGCCGTCGCCGTCGCGGTCGTGCCGCTGATGTTGGACCAGTGCGCCGCCACGTGCGAAAAGCACCACGACAGCGTTGCGAGCATGCCGGCCTGCCACCATACCGGAACAGCCTTCCACGTCGGACATGCGCCGAACGGATGCGGGCACGATCACAATGAGACGCTCGTCACCGCCGACAACGGGTTGACGACGACATCGCGCCCATTTGTTGCGACCGTCGCGGTGGTCGCCATCCCCGTTAATCCTGCGGTCGCCATCAGCCAGCACCTCCGGACGCACGCGCCACCGGGACCCGCGTCGACGCTGCTCGACCGGAGCTCGCTCCCTTTCCGCATCTAACACCCTCTCTCCGTCCGTTCATCCGCGCGTACTACGCGCAAGGCCCTAGGTGTGTCTTCGAG
>JBKPDW010000585.1:0-22229 GCA_046728115.1 Acidobacteriota bacterium
TCTCACGGTAGGAGGGTTCCCAACTACGAATCCACCAGTTGCGCAGCTGTTCGCCCTCGATTGCCATTTCGGACACAGCAATCTCAGGTCCCGCCGCGAGGATATTGTGTTTCAATCGACCGAGCTGCTGATTCCCTGCAATTACACGCAAGGTTGGTTGAGACTTCGGCGCCTCGAGGCAGCCGAGACCGCCAAGCCCCCGGACCGCCTTTGCTTCGAGCAGCTCATCGTCTGCGGGATCACTCGAGGGACCATTTACTCGCATCAGGATCTTCAGGCTCGCCGCGCTCCCGACGCCCATGTGCAGCCATCCGGAACGCGAGATGCGGAAGTATCCGTCCGGCAAGTCAGGTCGCTCCCGGTGCACGACCTGCGCAAAGACCTCCATCGCCGCAGCGATGTCCTTCATCGTTGTCTCGGACATCGGCGTCATCTGGGTCTCAGCCCACGCGAGAAACGCCTCGCGAGTGGGAGTGTGCGCTTCTGCTCGGAGCCGGCGCACGATATCGGGTTGAGCAGGTTGGTAGAAGGGCTCTGTAAGACCGCGCCGGTAGCCGGCGAAGAAACGATCGAACAGCAGATCGCGGTCGGCCGTCCAGCCGCGGCGACGAGCGGCCAGATCGATCGAACCCAGGAACCTTACGATGTCGACCAGCGCCGGCCCTCGAGCTGAATCGTCGAAATCATCGAGTCCCCACGCATCGTTCGTGAGCGCGTACTGTTCCACGTGCGCGTCGCCGTGCAACTGCACGATAGGTTGGTTGGGCACGTCCGCCGCGAAGGTCTCGCAGACACGAGCCGTCCACTCATGGTTGATCAAGCGGTAGTAGTTGTAGGGATCTGCCCGAACCCGGTCCAGCAACTCGGGTGAAGCTGCCGCCAGCGCTTTGGGATCGGCCCTGAGCTGGCTGGACTCGCAAGCCGCGCTCGTGATGGCAAGCCACGATAGGGCCAAAACGAATCGAGTTGCCGGCTGCCTCTGTCGCATCAAGAGCACCTTCGTGCGCGCAGAAGTCGAAGCGAGCGGAGTCGGTGTACTGCCGGATTGTATTGGGTTCGGAAGCAGGCGCCAACGGCACGGCGTGTGCCTCTCACGGTTCGCCCGGCCGCGGATCTGCGGATTCATTGAGGCAATCGCGTCAGGGCATGACGGCCCTCACGATATTTCGTAACCGACGCGACGGCCGGCCGGTGGGTCCGCTGGTGGGAGTGTCCTGGGGCAGGTCGGGTCCGCCGTGGTGGCGAGTTGCCTTTTTTGATTTCGCGGCATCCTATTATCCTGTGCGCGGAGTTTCCGAATCGTTTTGGGTGAGCTGATGACCACTCTCGTGAGGCCACGGTACCCGTCGCTCTTCCAGATCAACACGAGGGTCTTGTTGACAGAAGTCGCACGCGGGCTGGGCCGGCCTGCCACGCTGGATGACATTCCAGACGAAACGTTGGATGGCGCGGCTCGTCGAGGGTTCGACTGGATCTGGCTATTGAGCGTCTGGCAGACGGGTCCTGCCGGGCAACGCGTCTCACGCAACAATGCCGGCTGGCGGGCGGAATTCGAAGAAACGTTGTCAGATCTGCGAGAGGACGACATCGCCGGGTCGGGCTTTGCCATCGCGGGTTATTCGGTGCACGTCTCCTTGGGCGGTGACCCGGCCCTGACCCGCTTGCGCGAGCGGCTGCGGCAGCGCGGTCTTCGGTTGATGCTCGATTTCGTCCCGAATCACACCGCGCTGGATCACCCCTGGGTCGAAAGCCATCCGGAGTACTACGTCGAGGGAACCGAGACAGATCTGCAACGGGAGCCGCAGAATTACACGCGCATCGAATTCGCTGGCAGCAACCGAATTCTGGCTTACGGGCGCGATCCGTATTTTGCGGGTTGGCCGGATACCCTGCAGCTCGATTACAGCAACACTGCGACTCAGGAGGCAATGAGCGCTTCGCTTACGGACATCGCCGGACGGTGCGACGGCGTCAGGTGCGACATGGCGATGCTCGTGCTGCCCGACGTCTTCAACAGGACCTGGGGCCGCCGGCCGGAGCCGTTCTGGTCGCGTGCGATTCAGCAGGTTCGAAGCAAGGTCCCTGGATTCTGCTTCATCGCCGAGGTTTACTGGGATCTCGAATGGACGATGCAACAGGAAGGGTTCGATTACGCGTACGACAAGCGGTTGTACGATCGCCTGCGCGACGGTCATGCGCGTCCGGTTCGCGAGCATTTGCACGCCGGGTTCGATTATCAGGACAAGCTCGCCCGGTTCCTCGAAAATCACGACGAGCCACGCGCCGCGGCCACCTTCAGTCGCGCGATGCACGAGGCCGCAGCCGTTATCACATTTCTCTCACCCGGATTGCGGTTCTTCCACCAGGGTCAGTTCGAGGGACGAAAGAAGAGAATTTCGCCACACCTGGTTCGCGCACCGTTCGAGCCCCAAGACGACGCCTTGCAGGAATTCTACAATCGGCTGCTCGCCGTGCTCGCGCGGACTGCGGTCCGCGACGGCCGATGGCAACTCCTCGAGTGCATGCCGGCGTGGGACGGCAACTGGACCTGGGACGGCTTCCTGGCCTTTGCCTGGGAGGGCGCCGGCACGGAGCGGTTGCTGGTGACTGTGAACTATGCGGCCAATCAGGGCCAGTGTTACGTGCGGCTGCCGTTCGCGGATCTGGCCGGCCGTTCCGTTCGGTTCAACGATCTGTTGGGACCTGCGGGCTACGATCGCGCGGGGAACGACATCGTGTCGGCAGGCCTGTATCTCGATCTGGCCCCCTGGGGATACCACGTCTTCGACGTCAGGTGCGCCTGATTGCGCCACCCACGCGCGGATGAACAGTCTTTCACCGATTCGAGTCGCGCACGGAGCCGCGGATTCTTCAGTCGTTGAGTCCGCAGCACCCCTCGGCTCCACGGTGGCAAAGACCGGTGTGAATTTCAGTGTCTTCTCGAAGGATGCTTCGCTCATCGAACTGCTGTTCTTCGATCGTGCGGACGATTCACGGCCGGCGAGGGTCATCCCAATCGATCCCGCCCGCAATCGCCACTATCACTACTGGCATCTCTTCGTGCCAGGCGTGCGGCCCGGACAGATCTATGGTTACCGTGCATCGGGAGCGTTCGATCCCGCCAACGGTCTGCGATTCGACCGCGAGAAGGTCCTGCTGGATCCATATGGCCGCGGCGTCGTTGTGCCCAGGAGTTACAGTCGTGAGGCCGCATCCGGACGAGGAGACAACGTGGCCGCGGCAATGAAGAGCGTCGTCGCCGATCCGACCGCCTACGACTGGGAGGGCGACCGTCCCCTTCACACGCCCTCGTCGCGAACCGTGGTGTACGAGATGCACGTCCGCGGGTTCACCAAGCATCCCAGCTCGGGTGTGTCCGAACCGACGCGAGGCACCTACGCCGGACTGATCGAGAAGATTCCGTATCTCCAACAGTTGGGCGTCACCGCCGTCGAGCTGATGCCTGTCTTCCAGTTCGACTCCCAGTCAGTTCCGCCCGGTGAGGATCGAGTCAACTACTGGGGCTACGCACCGGTGTCGTTCTTCGCGCCTCATCAGGCGTACAGTTCGCGATGGGATCCGCTCGGTCCGCTCGACGAATTCCGCGACATGGTAAAGGCGCTTCATCGAGCCGGCATCGAAGTGATCCTCGACGTGGTGTACAACCATACTGCGGAAGACGGTCACGACGGCCCGACTCTGTGCTTCCGCGGGCTCGACAACCGCGTCTATTACATCCTGGAAAAGGATCGAGCGCGTTACGCCAACTACTCGGGTTGCGGCAACACCCTCAATGCCAACCATCCGATCGTGCGCCGGATGATCGTGGACAGCCTGAAATACTGGGTCGAGTGGATGCATGTCGACGGCTTCCGCTTCGATCTGGCGTCGATCCTCTCGCGAGATCCCTCCGGCCATCCAACGCCCAATCCGCCAGTCCTGTGGGACATCGAGTCCGAGCCTTCACTCGCGGGCACCAAGCTCATCGCCGAGGCCTGGGACGCGGCGGGCCTGTATCAGGTGGGCAGCTTCGTTGGCGATGCCTGGAAAGAATGGAACGGGCGCTTCCGCGATGATGTGCGGAGCTTCTTTCGTGGCGAGGACGGCACGGTGATGCGTATAGCCGACCGGCTGCTGGGCAGTCCGGAGGTCTATGGGCACAAGCAGCGCGAGGCCGAGGCCAGTGTGAACTTCATCACCTGCCACGACGGTTTTTCGCTGAACGATCTCGTGTCGTACAACAGCAAGCACAACGAAGCCAACGGCGAGCAGAATCGTGACGGCGCCAACGACAACCGCAGCTGGAATTGCGGCGTGGAGGGGCCGACCGACGACCCCGAGATCGAAATGCTGCGGAATCGTCAGGTGAAGAACTTTCTCACGGTCACGCTGCTGTCGCTGGGCATTCCGATGATTCTCATGGGTGACGAGATGCGCCGCACCCAGAAAGGTAACAACAACGCCTATTGCCATGACAACGACGCCAATTGGCTCGACTGGACTCTGCTGAAGCAACACGCCGACGTCCACCGCTTCGTGACCCTGCTCGCCGCACGCCGGCTGCTGCGCGACGGGACCGCCGAGCAGCAGCGAATCGGCCTGACCGAGATGCTCAGGCACGCGAAGATCGCGTGGCACGGCGTGAAGCACCTTCGACCGGATTGGGGACCGCACTCCCACACCATTGCTTTCGGCGCCGAAACGCGGCGGGAAGGGCTCGGCGTCCACTTCATTTTGAACGCGTTCTGGGAGCCGCTCGAGTTCGAGCTGCCGGAAGTCGTCGAGGCCGAACCGTGGCGCCGATGGCTCGACACCGCACTCGCGTCACCCGACGACATCGTCCCGTGGGAGGCAGCTCCCGCGGTTTCCGATCCGCGGTCCTATCTCGCGGCGCCGCGTTCGGTCGTTGTCTTGTTGAGACGACTCGATCAGGGAATCGACCGCGCGTAGCCCGCGGAGCTCGTTGTTTCCCGCGGGAGTACGCCCTGATACCAGGAGGAACAAGTCCGTGAGTCACTTCGGCCTTGAACAGCATCAATTGACCGTCAGCGAAGTCCATCGCAACCTGCCGCCAAGCGTTCTCTACGAGCACGCCATTCGCTACGAGAAGGACGCAAGCATCGCCGTGAACGGTGCGCTGGTGGCGTACTCCGGGACGAAAACCGGCCGCTCGCCCAAGGACAAGCGCGTGGTCAAGCACCCGGATTCCGAAAAGGACGTCTGGTGGGGCACTGTCAACATCCCGTGCGAAGCGCGAACTTTCGCCATCAACAGACAGCGTGCACTTGACTACCTGAACACGCGCGATCGGCTCTATTGCTTCGACGGCTTCGCTGGCTGGGATCCGAAGTATCGCATCAAGGTGCGCGTCATCTGCTCGCGCCCGTACCACGCGCTCTTCATGCACACTATGCTCATCCGGCCGACACCGGAAGAGTTGGCGGCCTTTGGCGATCCGAGCTTCACCATTTACAACGCGGGAGCGTTTCCAGCCAACCGGCTCACCGCCGGCATGGGCTCGACAACGAGCGTCGATCTGAGCCTGGAGGACCGCGAGCTGGTAATCCTTGGCACCGAGTACGCCGGCGAAATGAAAAAGGGCGTTTTTACGGTCGCCAACTATTTCGCGCCCAAGCGCGGAATTCTCTCGATGCACTGCTCCGCCACTGCGGACAGGCAAACCGGACGCTCATCGCTGCTGTTCGGCTTGAGCGGCACCGGCAAGACGACCCTCTCGGCGGATCCCAAGCGGCACTTAATCGGCGACGACGAGCACTGTTGGAGCGACGATGGTATTTTCAACATTGAAGGTGGGTGTTATGCCAAGGCCATCAACCTCACTCCGGAAAACGAGCCGGATATCTTCCAGGCGTTGCGCTTTGGCGCAGTATTGGAAAACGTCGTGCTCGACGAAGACCGCATCGTGGATTTCACCAACACCAGCATCACGGAGAACACGCGCGGCGCGTATCCCATCGAGTTCATCCACAGCGCGAAGATTCCGTGCGTCGCGGACCATCCTTCCAACGTCATCTTCCTGACATGCGATGCGTTTGGCGTACTGCCTCCAGTGAGTTCTCTGTCGCCTGCACACGCGATGTATCACTTCATCAGCGGCTACACCGCCAAGGTTGCGGGCACGGAGATTGGTGTGACGGAACCACAGGCGACGTTCTCGCCGTGCTTCGGCGGCCCGTTCCTGGTGTGGCATCCGAACAAGTACGCCGAGCTCCTGGCGGCGAAGATGAAACAGCACCACGCTCGGGTCTGGCTCGTGAATACAGGCTGGGGCGGCGACGCATACGGATCGGGCAAGCGGATTAGTCTCGGGCACACGCGAGCGATAATCGATGCCATTCACGGCGGCGCTCTTGTAGAGGCCAGGATGCAACGGGACCCGATCTTTGGAATTGACGTGGTCACGGAATGTCCCGGAGTACCGGCGGAAATCCTCATGCCGCGCGGCGCCTGGGCCGACACGTCCGCCTACGACACGGCGGCCAAGTCGCTCGCCAGCCTGTTCAAGAACAACTTCCGGACCTACGAGGCAGGTGTCAGCGCGGAGATCAAGGCTGCAGGACCTGCATAATCGCTGATGGCACAGGGGCTGCGCGTATGAAAGTGGGAATCGTCGGCTGCGGCATGGTCGGCTCGGCGTCCGCGTACGCGCTCGTGATGCGCGGTGTGGGCCGCGAAATCGTGCTCGTGGATCTGAAGCACGAGCGCGCCGAGGCCGAAGCCAACGACATCTTCCACGCGGTGCCGTTCTCGAATCCGCTGAATGTGCGAGCGGGGCATTACGCCGATCTCGACGATGCTCGTGTCGTGGTGATTGCGGGAGGTGTGGCTCAGAAGCCGGGCGAGACGCGTTTGCAACTGCTCAAGCGCAACGCGGACGTTTTCCGCGAGATCGTTCCGTCCGTGCTTCGCGTTGCGCCCGATGCGCTCCTGCTCGTCGTCAGCAATCCGGTCGACATCATGACCCACCTGGCGGCGCAGTGCGCCACTGAATTCGGCGTACCGCAGACGCGGGTGTTCGGCTCCGGCACGACGCTCGACACGGCGCGGTTCCGAGCCCTGCTGGGCCGGCACTTCGGGGTCGATCCGCATCATGTTCACGCATATGTCGTCGGTGAGCACGGCGATTCGGAGGTGCTGATCTGGTCGCAGGCGACGATCGCCGGGTTGAGCCTGGACGAGTTCGCCAAAGTCCACGGCACGCCACTCGACGAGTCCGAGCGGCGGCAGATAGACGAGAACGTCCGCCGGGCCGCGTATCACATCATTGCCGGCAAGGGCGCCACCTACTACGGCATCGGCAGCGCCGTGGCGCACATCGTTGACGTGCTGCTGCACGACCAGCGGGCTGTTCTCACGATTTGTTCGCGCATCAGCGGTGTTCCGGACTGCGACGGCCTGACGCTGGCGCTTCCGCATCTGGTGGGGGGCGATGGAGTGCTGGCCACGATTCCGCTACCGCTGGCCACCGACGAGCGCGACGGCCTTCGCCGCAGCGCAGGCATCCTGCGTGAAGCGGTCGCCTTGCTGAATCGGCCATGAAGCACGACCACTCCGCCTGCGCTCGCCTTTGCCGCGAACATCGCCGGATCGGATGCGCCAACCGTCGCCTATGCCACCGTGTACCCATTGACGATGCTCCTTCGCGTTCTGAGCGCGCAGGTGCTCGCGCTGACTCTGATTCGATGAGGAAACAAGACGGTGTCTGATCGAAATCTCATGGAACGCTTCAACTGTGGCTACGTCAGGTTCGCCGGCGGCGACGACGCCCTCTACGAACGGCATCTCACCTTTGATCAGGTGACGCCGGTCGGAGCCGCCACGCGCCGCGACAAGTTCGAAGCCATCGCGCGCTCGGTCCGCGACGTGCTGTCGCAGCGTTGGCTCAAGACGGAGCAGATCTACAGCGAGAGGAACGTCAAGCGCGTCTACTACGTGTCGCTCGAATTCCTGATGGGCCGCGCGCTGGCCAACAACGTCACCAACCTGATGCTCGATCCTGTCTTCGGTGCGTTCTGCAAGGACCACAACATCGACGCTGCCGACATCCTGGAACAGGAACCTGACGCGGGTCTTGGCAACGGCGGCCTGGGCCGGCTCGCGGCGTGCTTCCTTGATTCCATGGCCACGCTCGCCATTCCGGGAATGGGCTCGGGCCTTCGTTACGAATACGGCATTTTCAAACAGTCCGTGCGCGAGGGCTGGCAGCACGAGCAGCCCGATCACTGGCTCAGCCGGCCCGATCCGTGGGAAGTTGCGCGGCCCAACGAGGCTGTCGAAGTACGGCTCGGGTGTTCGTTCGATATTCACGTTGGAGCGCTGCGACCCGTGCACGGACGGCCTTCGACCCTCATCGGGGTTCCGCACGACCGTCCGGTGATCGGCTACGGCGGGAACACGATCAACACCCTCCGGCTATGGTCTGCCGCCACACCGGACTATTTCGACTTCCAGCAGTTCAGCAGCGGCGACTTCGTCGGTGCGCTGGCTGAAACGCTCACAGCCGAAACGCTGACGCGGGTCCTCTATCCCGACGACTCGACAACCGAAGGGAAGGGGCTGCGCTTCCTCCAGCAATATTTCCTGGTGGCCTGCACGCTGGCGGATGTCATCCGCCGCTTTCGCGCGGCCGGCAACGAATGGTCTGCGCTTCCCGACAAAGTGGCGATACAGCTCAACGACACACATCCGACGCTCGCCGTATCCGAGCTGATGCGCATCCTGCTCGACGAAGCGATGCTCGGCTGGGACGAGGCCTGGGATCTCACGCAACGCACGCTGGCGTATACCAATCACACGCTGCTGCCAGAGGCGTTGGAGAAATGGCCGCTGCCCTGGTTCGAGATGGTGCTGCCGCGTCAGCTCGAGATCACTTACGAAATCAACCGCCGCTTTCTCGACGTCGTGCGTGCGCGGTTTCCCGGCGATGACCAGCGCGTCGCGCGTGTGAGCCTGATCGAAGAGGGAAACCCGAAGAAGGTTCGCATGGCCCATCTCGCCATCGTCGGCTGCCACAGCACGAACGGCGTCGCGGCCATTCACTCGGAACTGCTCAAACGCACGGTCGTGCCGGACTTTGCTCAATTGTTTCCAGAGCGGTTCAACAACAAGACCAACGGCGTCACGCAACGCCGCTTCCTCCTGCTCGCCAACCCCGCACTGGCGAGGGTTATCACCGACGCGATCGGCGACGGATGGATCGTGGATCTCGGTCAGCTCGAACGGCTGAAGCCGCTGGCCGGCGACGCGCCGGTCCGTGCCGCCGTGCGCAAAGCCAAACGCGAGGCCAAGGCTCGGTTCACCAGCTGGCTCCAATCTGCGACCGGCCAGGTGGTCGATCCCGACTCCATCTTCGATACCCAGATCAAGCGCATCCACGAATACAAGCGACAGCTCCTGAACGGCCTCCACATCGTCGTGCTCTACAACCGGCTGCGCGAGAATCCGGCGCTTGACATGCCGCCGCGGACGTTTTTCTTCGCCGGCAAGGCGGCGCCTGCCTATCACTTTGCCAAGCTGGTGATCAAATTCATCAACAACCTTGCGATGACGATCGACGACGACCCTTCGATGAAGGGGAAGCTGAAGGTCGTTTTCGTCCCCGACTACAACGTCTCCGTGGCGGAGCGCCTTATTCCAGCGAGCGATGTGTCCGAGCAGATTTCGACGGCAGGCTACGAAGCGAGCGGGACGAGCAACATGAAATTCATGATGAACGGCGCGCTGACGATCGGGACGCGTGACGGCGCGACCATCGAGATGGCCGAGGCAGCGGGCGAGGAGAATTTCTTTCTCTTCGGTCTGAGCGCCGACGAAGTCTCCGCCCGACGAGGCACGTACAATCCGCGCTGGCACTACGACAACGATCCCGAAACGCGCGCGGCGCTCGACCTCATCGCCGGCGACGCCTTCAGCCGCCGCGAGCGTGGCGTGTTCGCGCCCATTCTCGACGCGCTGCTTGGCGACGGTGACCACTATTTGCACCTCGCCGATCTCGAAAGCTACGGCCAGGCGCACTCACGCCTGGGCGCCGCCTACACGGATCGGGAAGAGTGGCTGCGCAAGATGATCCTCAACATCGCCGCGTCCGGACGGTTTTCAAGCGACCGAACCATCGCGGAATACGCCGCGACCATCTGGCGCGCCGAACCATGCAAGGTGGAGTAGCGGACGTGCCACTATTCGCGGTGGCGAGCATTCCGCGGCGGCGGATTGAATTGAATGGCCTTCCATCCCCAGAGGCGCATCGTATCGTCCGTGCTGAACGTGTGACCGAGGTCGCGCGCCAGCATGCAGATCTGGCCCCGGTGGTGAGCGTCGTGCTGGATCAGATAGACGAGCATGTTGATCGCGCGGCGGGGCATCCCCTTCACGCGCGGTTGACCGGCGGCTAACGCTGCCTCGAAACGGCGAGCGAGATCGTCGGTCGATTGCTCGAGCGCGCGTCGAGCCTGCCTCGGGGTCACCCGCCTCCGATCCAGTGACGGCGGACCGGGCCGCGCGCCAGCCATCCGGGCGAACGTACGTCGGACTCCCTGCATGTGCGCCACGATCGCCGCGATCGAACGGCCTCGACCGCCTGGAGGCGCGGCGCGCCAGATGCCGGCAGGCACCACGCTCGCGAGGTACTCACTCACCAGGCCGCTGTGCCGGAATGCCTCGAGAAGCTCTCGTTCGAGTTCAAGCGGTCGACGTTTCGCCATATGTGCTCGTGGTGCAACTCCACTCTCATCGTACGCATGTACAGGTGCGGCCCGACATTTCGAATGACGATTGCGATCAGGCTGGCCGATGCGAACGGCGACACCGATGTCTTCGCCATGCGCGACGCGCAGCCGCGAGACGTTGCCGGCCGCCCGAGACGGGGGACTTGGCGAAACTCGCGTCGGCCCGGTCATGGATCTGCGCGTCGCTTATCGAATTACGATAATTATTTGTTGTATTTCGATATTATTTATCGTATAACGATAACACGAAGGCCGCCGGCGGCACGAACGATCGTGGGAGGGGAAATCATGAGGGCTACCGGACAAGGTTCCATCTCGTCGCTGCTGACGGTTCTGTGCAATGTGCTCTGGTACGCGATCGGCCTCGTTCTCGTGATCACCGTCTTCCTGGTCCTTGCAGGCGCGACCGTAGCGTTCCGGATCGATTCCGATGGCCCCGCCGTCGATACCGGTCCACGCGCCGCGATGAGTATCCCGGTGTCTTTGAGACTGGATGCTGAAACGCATCGAGTCATCGCACCATCGCTTGGCATCGACAACGCGGAACTGCAGGAATTGCGAGGAGCACTGAGATTTCCACCGCGCAAGGGACCGCTTTTCGTCGCGTCGCTCGTCATCGTGTTCGGAGCGCTTGCGCTGGCGTTGTTCGTGCTTGGCCAGCTCCGCGCGTTGTTCCGGACACTCCGGGCCGGGCAGCTATTCGTGCCGGTCAACGTCGGGCGCGTACGACGGATCGCATGGGCCGTCATCGTCGGCGAGGTGGCGCGATCGGCCGTCGTCTTCTTCGAAAATTTCTACGCCGCAAGCCATTTCTCGGTAGCGGGGGTGACGTTTGGTGCTCGACCGCACCTCAACGCGTTCGCAATCATCAATGGCTGCATCATCCTCGTGATCGCCGAAGTATTCAGGGAAGGGACGCGCCTCGACGAGGATCAATCGCTGACGATCTGAGTGGGACACATGGCTATACGAGTCAAGCTCGACCACCTTCTGCTCGATCGCCGTTTGACCCTCACCGATCTGGCCGACCGGATCGGCATCACGATCGCAAATCTGTCGGTCCTGAAAACGAACAAGGCTCGCGCCATCCGCTTCTCGACCCTCGAAGCGCTGTGTCGAGAACTCGACTGCCAGCCGGGTGATCTCCTGGAGTGGACTCGCGAGGACCGGCCCGCTCAGTCGTTGGCTGTAACCTCTGATCCCACCATCTTGCCGAGGTAAACCGGTGCGAATCGTGAACGACGCCCTGATGCAGGGGTTCGGCGCCTACGATGGTGGCCGCATGCTGTTTCCCGGGCTTGGAACCGGCCTCGGCTCGGCGTTCGCAGCCGAACGGGTGGCGGTCCCGTTGGAGCCAGGCGTTCTGCCGGGCGCCTCCCAGACGCTCGCGGAGCGCATCGGCCTGAGCGGCGTGCCATGACTGCTCCGACATATCGAGCGCTCGCGACCGACTACGACGGGACGATCGCGTCCGATGGACACGTCGATGATGCGACAGTCCATGCGCTCGAACGCGCTCGCGCGTTCGGCTTGCGGCTCGTGCTC
Organism: Acidobacteriota bacterium; assembly: GCA_046728115.1. Taxonomy (GTDB): domain Bacteria; phylum Acidobacteriota; class Vicinamibacteria; order Vicinamibacterales; family CAVVIG01; genus CAVSWN01. The sequence continues at coordinate 12,291 of JBKPDW010000585.1, forward strand.
GTCACCGGCCGCGCAGCGAGCGACTTGTCGAATACGTTTGCCCACATCAGCTTGTTCGATCGCGTCGTCGCCGAGAACGGCGCGGTGATTTTGGATCCGTCGACGTCGACGCTCCGTACGCTGGCGCCGGCGCCCCCATCCACGCTCGTCGAGTCTCTCTCGCGGCTGAACGTTCCCATGTCGGTGGGACACAGCATCATTGCCACCGTCGAACCGCACGAGCATCAGGTGCTGGCTGTCATCCGGGAACTCGGTCTGGATTGGCACATCACATTCAACAAGGGTTCGGTCATGGCGCTGCCCTCGGGCGTGACCAAAGCGACAGGCTTGTCGGCTGCGCTTCAGGAGCTCGAGCTGTCCGCGGACCGCACGGTCGGCATCGGCGACGCCGAAAACGACCAGGCATTCCTCGCGGTATGCAGACTTGCGGTTGCCGTCGCGAATGCGCTGCCGTCAGTCAAAGACATGGCGGACATCGTCACTGTCGGCGAGCGCGGTGCAGGCGTCGCGGAACTGATCGAGCGTTTGTGCACCAACCAGCTCGACGACCTCCCGACCGATCGGCGACGGCGTACCTCGCGATAGCTGGGTGCCGCCGAATGATCAGCCGGCGTCAATGCCGCCAGCACCCTGCGCGAATGCGGCCAGCACCCTGCGCGACTGCGCCGAGCACCCTGCACGACTGCGCCGAGCACCCTGCGCGACTGCGCTGAGCACCCTGCACGACTGCCGCCCAGCACCCCGCGCGACTGCGCTGAGCACCCTGCGCGACTGCGCCGAGCACCCGGCACGACTGCAGTCAGCACCCTGCGCGACTGCCAGTCAGCACCCCTGCGCGAATCTAAACTCGCTTTATCGCGGCGATTGTTGCCCACCCACGGTCGCTGCGTTGTCCGGTAGCCGTTCGAGTCCGACGAGTTTCCAGCCGGTGCCATCGCGCCGGAAATACGCTTTGATCGGCTGCCGCCACGTCGGGTATGCCTTGTCGTCTGCCGAGATGTCCACCGCGACGAAGCTGCCGGACGCCGTGGGCAACCCGTTCGGAGGTTCGATGGTCGTCGTCGTGCTCTGCGTTTCTGAAAGGGGCTGCCTTTCGTCCGTTGCGTTGTTGAAGCGGAACCAGGACGCGCGGTACGTTGCCGGCGCTGTCGCAACACCTCCCGCAACGGCCGCATTCTCGAACGTCAGCCGGCCGTTCGCATCGAGGCGCGGATTGACGATCGGATTGACGGCGGGGAGGTAGACGCTCTTGATTTTCTCGCGACGCTTGATCAGCACATCGGCCAGGTATTTTTCTGCGGCCGGATCGGAGAACTGCCCGGTGTGCACCGCGGCCCTGATCAGCTCGTCGGTGAAGGCCGTCACCCGTCGCGCGGCCCAGAACGCGTCATCGTCGCGCAGTTCCGCCCAGGCCTTTGTCGGCGTCTGCGGCCGCCACTCCCTGGGCTCGAAGCGATCGCCCTCGAACTTCCCGATGGACGGGTACTCGACGTAGGGGATCGTTTGCCAGGGGCTCAGGGCGAACCCGAAGGAAAAGAGGCGCCGCCTCGTGGTGTCTCCCTGGTAAAAGTGTTCGTAGCTCAGATCCCATTCGTACAGGTCGTTGCACATACCGAACGTCGAGCCCACGTCCTGCAGATAGTGCTTGACGATCGTGCGACCGTTTTCCGTGGCCAGGCTGTCGAGCGTATTGGCCGCCTTGAGGTCCGTGAGGTTGGTCCATGCGCCGAACACGCGGAGCGCGCGCAGCTCCCGGCGCTGCTCGTGCGGGACGAGATCGTTGGGATCGTCGGGGCGCGTGCCTTCAAACAGGAAGCCGCCCAGAATCTTGCCCGGGATCAGGCGCCCCGCGATCACGCGATACGTGCCGTCGGCATTGCGCGCGACCCGCTCGAGGATCGCGTCCATGTCGTCCTGCGTGGCGGGAGTCCGCTTGCCGCTCGGGCGCCGAATCGTGGCCTTGGGATCGATCTCCGTGCGTTTCGGATCGAAGGTCGTCAGGAAGGACTCGACCTGGTTGTAGCCCAGCGCCCAGAAGATCTTCGTCGCGACCGCCACTGCGCCGGTCGCTCCTTCCGCGAAATAGGGCGGATCGAACTCGAGAAACCACGTCTCGCCCTTGGCGTCCCTCGCTGTGAAGCCCGGATGGACGCCCGCGGTCTTCTCCCGCAGGAGCACCCAGTGCGATGGATCGGGTGGAGCACCGACGTTCGCGCCGCGCGTGATCGCCTCGACGGTGATCGGAGTCGTGCCAATCCGGTTCGTGAACCAGCTCGAATCGGCCGCCTCGTCGATGGTGTTGATGCTCTTGGCGCGCACGCCAGACGGCTTGTAGCCCGACGTGACGAACAGGTTGTATGTCATCTCGTACAGCGACCCGATGTCGTGCGGCTCCGCCTTCGACGCGTCCTGCGACTCCGGTTCGCGCGCGATCGGATCGTCAGGATAGAAACGCGGACCCTTGGTCGAGACGGCCGTCGCGAACACGCTAAGAACGACGCCCAGCAACACAACAAGCCGGAAGCTGGCGCGGAGCGCACGGTAGGCAAATGATGATGTGGACATGGCATGCGATCTCAAAATGCGGCGGATGACGAAAAGACGAATTGCAGCCCTTCGTTGCTATGGGCCAGCTCGACGCGGAGCGGCGTGGCAAGCGGTCCGTGGAAGCGCACGCCGAAGCCCCAGTCGCTCTTCAGTCCGTTGAGATCCAGATCAGATGTCCGCGCCGCAACCTTTCCGGCGTCCACGAAGAACGCGGTATCCAGGAAGCGATTGACCATGATGCGCCACTCCGCCTGCAGGAGCAGGCTGTGCCGGTCGCGAAATCGCCAGCTCGTGAAGCCGCGCAGCGTCGATCCCCCGCCCACGGAGGGCAGCATGAAGAACGGGATCTCCTGATCGTTCTTGGTGTACGAAGTCTGCACCAGCCCGCGGAGGGAGATGACCCAGGCTTCTCGCAGGATCGGAAAATGCTGGATCGCTTCGTAGTCGACCTGGTCGAAGCCGAAGGCTTTGTCCCTATCGGCGTAATCGTGCACCGTGATTCCGTAAAAGCCCCCGCGGCGTGTGTACCCGGGCGACGTGCGCCAGTCGAAGCCCACCGTGCCCTGGGTGTGGAGATAGGTGGGGCTCGCTCCCAGGCCGGGAAGCGACGCCGGCGTATACACTTTCTCGACCGAGGGCGAAGTTCCCTCGCCTGGTTTCTGCTTCCACTGCGAGACCTCGAATCCGCCGCGCAGCATGAGCTTTTCGCGTGTCGGCCAGACGGTCAGGAGTGCCGCCGCGTACGGCTGCTGGAACAGATAGTTGGTCTGGTTGTCCACTGACGTGTTGGTCCCCAGGCCGTAGAAGCCAACCTCTGTCGCCTCGCGCCAGCCGCCGAGGACCGACAACGACGCGCGGCGGCGGAACAGCCGCGGCGCCAGGAACTCTGCTTCTATGCGCTTGTAGTTTTTGATCGTGTAGCTGCCGCGCACATCCAACAGGTTGTACGGGCTCACGAAACTCCGGTATCCGGCGCCAAGCGTGAAACCGCCGCCCGAGTACGCGCTGGTGAAAAACGGGTGAAAGCGCATCCCATTCACCAGAGATCGCTCGGCTCTGTTCATCAGTTCTTCGCCCTTGCTCGGGACATAGGGGTGCAGGATCTTGACCTTCTCAGTCTGCTCCTGCTCGATGGCCGCCTCGCGCGTCGTCGGTTCCTGTTCCTGCGCGAAAACAGCGGCCGGCGCGCCGGTCGCCAGCCAGGCCACTGCGAACAGCCTCGCTACTCGAAGAGTACGCATGGATAACCAATCCTTCCGTCGCTGCAGCCGTCGCACGAATGCATGGATGATGTCGTGAGCAAGCTTGAACGAAAATTCTAGCGTCTGTCGTTGGGTTAGGTCACGCGAGTTGCATGGATGAGCTAGGTCTGCAGATGAAAATCTTAGTCTTCGAAAAAAGGGGGCGGAATGCCAATAGCAGGATATGGAGTGTTGAAGGGCAGGGTTATCGACCGAGCGCGGGAGGACAGTCAATCGACGCCTCACTATCAGGTCCATCTTCTCGCCGCCGGCGTGCACTATCGTATCGCCGTCAACGTCAAATCGCAGGCGAGCCCGTCGGAGTTGCTGTTCCTCATGGCGGACAATTTTGCGCATCCTCTGACCGCCGATCTCCCTGCGCTCTCGGACGGCTTCAGGGCGCTGCCCAGTGCTCCTGGCGGGCTGGCGCTGGACTACATCCGCGCAAATCTGTTCAATCGCCTGGATATGAGACCACTGCCCGCCAGTTTTCCTGGCCCTGACAACGACCTGAGCGATCGGATCGAACACTTCGTCAAGCGTGCAATTCAGGAAAGCGATGCGCGGATCTACGCCTTCGGGCAGCGGTGGGGCCCCGAACAGCAGAAGAAGGACGAGACGTTCAACTTCCTGCCCGGCAACGGCATCCACGACATTCACATGAATCAGGGAAACGTGGCGCCGTTTCTCGGCGACGATGGCGTGTGGCAGGACGGCGGATTGCTGCTCGAATTCCCTTCAACCAATCAGTGGGTCGCCATGTTTCTCGCCTTTCAATCGCAGGCATGGCACACGGATGACAAGACCGGGCACACGATTACGGATCCGAAGCCCGGTCCAGGTCCCGAGCCCGGTCCCAACGAGCCGGACCAGGTCGTTCGCATCGTCGGCGCGCTCGTCAATCCGAAAGGCGGCGCGCCCGAGCAGGAAACAGTCACGATCCTGAACGCATCACCGGACGCGATCGATCTGACCGGCTGGCAGATCGCCGACAAACTCAAGAACAAAGCTGGCTTGTCAGGCCCGATTGCCGCGGGAGCCACCAGAGTTTTCCCGCTGCCGCCGACGGTGCTGCTGGGCAACAAAGGCGGAATCATCACATTGCTCGATAACAAGGGCCTCAAAGTCGACGGCGTGTCCTACACCGAGGAGGATGCGAGCGGCGAAGGATGGACTGTCGTGTTCTGATCTTTGCCGATGAAATCTTCACGTCGCGATTGAAACGAGATCAGAACCGATACGTGGCTGTGACCGAGTACAGACCTGCTCCGCCTTTGACGAACGTTGCGTCCAGAAAGCGTCCTGGCACCAGACGGATGATGGCGCCCGAGAGCTGAAAGTGAGTGGTTGTCTGCCACACTGCAAGGATGCCTGACGACCCGCCGATGAACGTGCCCGTGCCCGCGGTCGGCGGTACCAGCAGGCGCAGTGCTGTGTTGTAGACGCCGTCGCCCGTTGACTGGCGCCAGTACCACGGGCGCTCGAACCCGACGACGAGCCCTCGACGCGGAATCACCGATACGAACGGCGTCGCATCGATCATGTTCGTCGGGCCGAACAGACCGATCGGGCCGGCGAAACTCGCACCTGGAAACAGCGGGTTGAACGACTGCACCGTCGGATCGGCTGGATCACGATCCCCCGACGCCGCATTTGCGCGGAGACCGAAACGCGGCCGCCAGCGTGCGGCCGCCAGACGAAAACCGGTCTCGGTCGAGATGCCCCACGCCCGCGCCTCGCTTCCCTGGAACGTGCCGGCCTGCACGATTCCGTCGTAGTTGAAGTCGAGCACACCGTGGCTGCCGCGATAGTTGAGACCGATCGTGTGACGTGTGTCCTTACCGCGACCTTGTGCGAGCTGGAAGTCTTTGTTGACTAGACCGAGATAGTAAATCGTCCAGGCTCTTTTCCACCCTGGGCCCGCCCTCCGGGCAGAGAGGCCCCACGCTCTGATCTGGTGTTCCGGAACATCATCGAACGCGCCCGATTTCAGATCCGTGAGCTCGGCGGCGGCGGTCTCGAACCGCCACAATCGGATGGCGGCAGCCGCCCGAACGCCGTCGAAGCTGCGCTTGACGTTGAGCCCCGGCGCCGCGGATATTAGCCGGCTGTTGCCGATGGTCAGTTCCTGGCGTCCAGCGCTCACAGCGAAGCCGGGCGCCGCGTCGCCGCTCGATTTCCACTCGACGAAGCCTTGATGCAGGTCAACGCGGTTCTCGTCGGTCGGTCTCGACGCGCCAATTCGGCCGTTGATGATTCCGCTCTGAATTTCGGCGTACATGCGGACTTGATTGCCGAAGTGGAAATCTGCGCCGAACAGGTACCGCTGCAGCAGATATTGGTCCCTCGTTGCAGCAGCGATGTCGCTGGCCTTGATGCGGAATCCCTCGGGACGGTACCGGATCTCGCCAGACAATGTCATGAACCAGTCGTCGCGCCCGAACGGGACGTACTTCGCCGGGTCCCACCAGTCCTGACGTTTAGAGGCGTCCTTGAGAAAGCTCCAGTCCTCGTCGGCGAGGTTGCTCTGATAGACCCGTGCCTGGGCGAGCGCGGGATGCGGCACTACTCCAGAGAGACACGCCACGAGCACGACAATCGGCGGCGTCGACGAGATGCGGTCCATGCGCGACAATGAGCGAATAGTACGGCACGCACGACGGCCTCATATCGCTGAACCTCCGCGGTGCCGGTTCCCTGCGACGCGGCACGGGTTGTGCCCATGCACGATCATGCCGCGAGAAATCGTGTTTTTGCGCAAGAGATTCGTTATGTCCGCACCCATCGGTCACGATAAATCGCGGCTTGAGGACGGGGTAACCTCCTGTCCATCCGCGCGGGTCGGTTTACCGCGCTGCGCTCCGTATGAATTGGGGTTGTTGTTTGGCGCCTCGCAGTTGAGGTTGCCGGCTGCTATCGGAGACCCTCATCATAACAGTCACGCCAGAAACGGCATCGACACCCGATGAGCCTGTGAACCTGAGCCGTATAATGGCGGTGCCTATGACTCCTACACGCCGCGCACGTTTGGGACTGCTCCTGTCAATCCTGCTGGCCTGCGGTTGCTCGTCAACTCCATCGCCATCCAAAGATGGATCAGGCTCCGGGGGGGAAGGCGCGGCGCCCACTGCCGGCGCCGGCGACGCGGAGAAGGAATTACTCGCCGCAACGAAGGTCAATGACGCGCCCCTGCCTCAGGAAGTTTCGCCATACGATGCTCTCCCCGCGGAGATACGGGGGGTGCTCGAAAAGCCATTCACCGACGACTTCGACGCCATGGTGAAGCGCCGCCTCGTTCGCGCGGGCGTCGTCTACAACCGGACGCAGTACTTCATCGACAAGGGGGTGCCGCGCGGTATCAGCGCCGAGGCAATCAAGCTGTTCGAAGATGAAGTGAACAAGCGCCTGAAGACGGGATTGCTGAAGGTGCACGTCGCCATCGTCCCGCTGCCGCGGGACCAACTGTTCCGCGCGCTCCAGGACGGAAAGGTGGACTTCGTCGCCGCAGCGCTCACTATCACACCGGAGCGGCAGAAGGTCGCCGCGTTCAGTACGCCCACGCGAACAGGCGTCTCCGAGGTTGTCGTCACCGCGGACGGCGTGCCTCCAGTCGCCGCTCCGGAAGATCTGTCAGGCCGTCAGGTGTTCGTGAGGCGGAGCAGCAGTTACTACGAGAGCTTGCAGCGCCTGAACGAGTCGCTTGCGCGCAGGGGGAAGCCGCCGATCGCGATCAAGGAAGCGCCCGAGGCGCTGGAAGACGACGACCTGCTGGAGATGGTCAGTGCGGGTTTGATGGAGATCACGATTGTGGACGACTTCGTCGTCGAGTTCTGGCGGCAGGTGTTCCCGAACGTTCGTCCACAGCCCGCTGCCGTGCGCCGCGGAGGCGACATCGCAATCGGCGTGCGGAAGAACAACCCGAAGATGCTGCGGGCGGTGAACATCTGGATCAAGGAATACGGCCCCAAGACTGCGTTCGGCAACATGATGGACCGCCGGTATCTGCAAAACGCGGCCTATGTGAAAAGTGCCGGGACGGAGGCCGAGCGCCAGAAGCTGCGCATGCTCGTGAAGTTCTTTCAGACCTACGGAGACAGATACAAGGTGGATTACCTGATGATGGCCGCGCAGGGCTACCAGGAATCCCGCCTCGATCAATCGGTGAAGAGCCATGTCGGCGCAATCGGAGTGATGCAGGTGATGCCCGCCACCGGCAAGGATCTGGGCGTCGGCGACATCACGAAGATGGAGCCGAACATTCACGCGGGCGTGAAGTACTTCCGCTTCATGATGGACCAGTACTACAAAGACGAGCCGATGGACGATCTCAACAAGGCCCTGATGACGTTTGCCTCCTATAATGCGGGTCCGGGACGGATACGCCAGCTTCGGAACGAGACGGCAAAACGCGGTCTCGATCCCAACGTCTGGTTCGGCAATGTCGAACGGGTCGTCTCGGAACGAATCGGCCGGGAAACCGTCACGTACGTCAGCAACATCTACAAGTACTACATCGCGTATAAGCTCGTGATGGATCGTGAAACGGAACGGCAGCGGGCCAAAGAGGGGCTGAAACACTAGGCGAACGTGGAGGCATTCCCGTGGACGGCACAACAATCGGCGTTCCCGCGGCGATAGGAAGCGGTTCCACTCCGTCGCCGCTGACGCGCGTGCTCCGCCTGTTCGGCGACGTGCGCGAAGGCGAAGCCGTCACGGTGCTCCTGCTGCTGACGAACGTCTTCGTGATGCTGGCCGGGTACTACGTCTGCAAGACCGTGCGCGAGCCGCTGATTCTGACCGGCGGCGGCGCCGAGATGAAGTCCTACGCCGCGGCCGGACAGGCGCTGGTCCTGATGGGCTTCGTGCCGCTGTACAGCTGGTTCGCGTCGCGCGTCGATCGCATCCGGTTGCTGCTCGGAGTCTCGCTGTTCTTCATCGTCAACCTCGAGCTGTTCTGGCTCGCCGGCCGCATGTCGATTCCCTACATCGGGATCGCGTTCTTCGTCTGGGTCGGCATCTTCAACAACGCCGTCATCGCGCAGTTCTGGTCGTACGGCAACGATCTGTTCGACAAGCCGACCGGCGAGCGTCTCTTTCCGGTGATCGCGATTGGCGCGACGCTCGGCAGCCCGCTCGGTGCAGCGTTCGCCGAAGCGCTCTTCAGGCGCGGGGTCGATCCGTACACGCTGCTGCAGTTCGCCGTCGGCGCGCTGCTCGTCTCGATGCTCCTCTATTGGAGCGTCGAGCATCGAACCGGGGGACGCCGCGCAGCAATCGCGGATAAGCCGCTGACAGGCGGTCAGGGCGGGTTCAGCCTCCTCGCGCACAACCAGTATCTCGGGATGATTTGCCTGCTGCTCCTGGTGCTGAACCTCGTCAACACTACTGGCGAGTACGTCCTGTCGAGCTCGGTTGTGGGGCATGCCAACCAATTGGCGGCGGCCGATCCGACGTTCAACAAGGGCGCCTACATCGGCGCGTTCTACGGCAACTATTTCCTCTGGGTCAACATCATGGCGGTCATCCTCCAAAGCTTCGTCGCGTCGAGGCTCGTGAAGTTCTTCGGCATCGGCGGCGTCCTGTTCGCGCTGCCGATCGTGTCCCTGGGCGCCTACAGCCTGGTGGCATTGGGCGCAGGCCTCGCAGCCGTCCGTGTCGCCAAAACGGCCGAGAATTCCACCGACTACTCGATCATGAACGTTGCGCGACAGATGCTCTGGCTGCCCACGTCACGCGAGGAGAAGTACAAGGCCAAACAGGCCGCGGACACGTTCATCGTGCGGTTCGGCGACGTCATTTCCGCGGGGCTCGTGTGGGTGGGTACGACCGTGCTCGCCTTCACGCAGCGTGGGTTCGCGCTCGCAAACGTTCTGCTCGTCGTTGTCTGGCTCGCGCTCGCCTACGTTCTGGTCCGCGAGTATCAGCGTCGGACCGTGCCTGCGCAGGCGTTACGAGCCTGACGTCCAGCCCGACTTTCAACGTGCGTTCTCCCTCTGAAAGCCGCGAGCGAGCGTGGCTGCCCGCGATGGAGTGCAATTGACGAAAACCCCGGGATCGCCGTCGCCGCTTCCTTGGCTCTGAATCCTTCAGTGAGAGGCGTTCACGGCGAAATGCCGATCCGGTCCCGAATTTGGTGCGGACTGTGTACCAG
>JBKPDW010000586.1:0-3368 GCA_046728115.1 Acidobacteriota bacterium
GCTGTCATCTCCATGCGCGCTCGCGACTGGCTCGAGTGATGCCAGAACCTAGAACCTAGAACCTAGAACCTAGAACCGTAATTCCATGATCGCCATCGAAATTCACGAACCTGGCGGACCGGAGGTTCTCGTTCCGGTCGAGCGCCAGCAACCACGGCCGGCGGCAGGTGAGGTGCTGATCAAGGTCGCCGCCGCCGGCGTCAATCGCCCCGACGTGATGCAGCGGCAAGGGAAGTATCCACCACCGCCAGGCGCATCGGACATTCCCGGACTCGAAGTCGCCGGTACGATCGATGCGATCGGCGAGGGCGTAACCGGATGGGCGGTCGGTGGTCGCGTGTGCGCGCTCGTCTCCGGAGGTGGCTACGCGGAGTATTGCGTCGCACCGGCACCTCAATGTCTGGCCGTGCCGCGCGGCCTCGATCTCACGTCCGCGGGCGGGATACCCGAAACGTTCTTCACAGTGTGGACCAACGTCTTCGAACGCGGTCGGCTGAAGGCGGGCGAATCGATTCTGATCCACGGCGGGTCGAGCGGCATCGGGACTACGGCCATCCAGCTCGCTCGTGCGCGCGGCTCGCGTGTGTTCGCGACGGCCGGATCGGCCGAGAAGTGCGCCGCCTGCGAGCGGCTCGGGGCCGAACGCTGCGTGAACTACCGCGAAGCCGATTTTGTGGCAGCCGTCCGCGATCTGACCGGAGGGAAGGGAGTGGACGTCGTCCTCGACATGGTCGCCGGCGAGTACGTAGCCCGGAACCTCGGCGTGCTCGCGGTCGAGGGACGCCTCGTACAGATTGCGACGCTTGGTGGTGCGAACGTGCAACTCAATGTCGGGACGATCATGCAAAAGCGGCTGACGGTCACCGGCTCCACGCTTCGGCCGCGGACGGTCGAAGCCAAAGGTGCAATCGCCGCCGCGGTGCGCGAACACGTGTGGCCGCTCATCGAAGCCGGCACGGTGAAGCCGATCGTGCACGCGACGTTTCCCTTGCGCGCCGCCGCCGCCGCCCATCGTCTGATGGATTCGGGAATTCACATCGGCAAGATAGTGCTCGTCGCGGGAATTGGATAATCGGGTAATCTGGTAAGAAATGGACAACATCACGAGTCTTCAGATTCTGGACAAAAAGGTCGGAACCGGTGCGGTTGCGGCCCCCGGTAAGCAGGTGACCGTGCACTACACTGGCTGGTTGTACGACGCGAACGCGCCGGACAAGCACGGCAAGAAGTTCGACAGCTCGCGCGATCACGGCGAACCGTTTTCGTTCGCGCTCGGCGCCGGCCGGGTGATTCGGGGCTGGGATCAGGGTGTGGCCGGGATGAAGGTCGGCGGCACGCGCACCCTGGTGATTCCATCCGAGTTGGGCTACGGCGCACGCGGGGCCGGCGGCGCCATTCCTCCACACGCGACGCTCGTCTTCGACGTCGAGCTCCTCGACGTCAGGTGATCTCCCGCGCGTCCTTCGTCGCACTCCGCCATCGCAACTTCCGGCTGATTTTGATCGGCCTGCTGGTGTCGTTCACCGGCTCGACGATGCAGAGCGCCGCCCTGCTGTGGCACGTTTCGCTGCTGGTGCCGCCCGAACGCAAAGGCCTGGCGCTCGGTCTGGTCGGTGCGGTTCGCGTCGTGCCTGTGATCGTCTTCTCGATGATCAGCGGCGTCGTGGCTGACGCGTGGGATCGGCGACAGCTGATGATCGTCACCCAGGTGGCCGCCACGGCCGTGGCTGCCGTGCTGGCGCTGTTGGCCTTTCGGGGCGTAGCGCATGTATGGCCGCTGTACGTGCTGGCAGCGCTCAGTTCCGCCGTGGGCGCCTTCGATCTCCCGGCGCGACAGGCGCTGGTGCCCACGCTCGTTCCGCGCGAGCACCTGTCGAACGCGATCAGTCTCAACACGATCATGTTTCAGGTGTCATCGGTTGCCGGTCCGTCGCTCGGCGGGATGGCCATCGGCGCGGCCGGCGTCGGCTGGGCATATCTCGGCAACGCGGTCTCGTTCCTGTTCGTGATTGCGGCGCTGTTGATGATGCGCGGCGTGCCGGGACGCGCTGCACGAGACGAACCGACGGCCGGCGCGCACGACGACGTCTCGTTCCGCGCCGCGCTCGAGGGTTTGCGGTTCGTCTTTCGCTCGCCGCTGATTCGATCGACGATGCTGCTCGATTTCTTCGCGACGTTCTTCTCCTCGGCGAACGCGCTGCTGCCGATTTTCGCGCAGGACATCCTGCGCGTCGGCGCCAAAGGTTACGGCTGGCTGTACGCCGCGCCCGCCACCGGCGCGATGCTGATGAGCGCCGCCATGGTGCCCCTGACCGAGCGGATCGACCGTCGCGGAACCACGCTGTTGTGGGCGGTTGCCCTGTTCGGCCTTGCAACCGTGGGCTTCGGTCTGTCGCGATCCTTCTGGCTGACGTTCTTCTGCCTGGCAATGACGGGCGCCACCGACACCATCAGCATGATCATCCGCAACATCATTCGGCAGCTCGAAACACCCGACCGTCTCCGCGGGCGCATGACCGGCGTCAACATGGTGTTCTTCATGGGCGGACCGCAGCTCGGCGAGCTCGAAGCGGGTGTCGTCGCCAACTGGTTCGGCGCGACGATTTCGGTGATCAGCGGCGGCATCGGTTGCCTCCTCGCGACAGGCTGGGTGGCTGGGACGACACCGGAATTGCGGCGCTACCGGCGGGACTACAAGCCCCCTGAGTAGTATCGGCTCGAAGCGATGGCTGCGATCGTCATTGGACTCATCTCGGACACGCACGGGCTCGTGCGCCCGCGGATTGCCGACGTGTTTGCCGGCGTCGCGATGATTCTGCATGCCGGCGACGTGGGCGGACACACGGTCCTGGATACGCTGGCGCGCGTCGCACCCGTGCAGGCGGTATACGGGAATGTCGACGATCCACACGATCCGGCGCTGGCGCGCGAGCGCGCCGTCACGATGGGCGGAGTGACGATTCACGTCAGCCACGGTCACGAGCTCGGAAGTCCTACGCCGGGGCTCGTGCTGGCGCGCTACGTCGGCGACGTCGTGATGTTCGGCCACACGCATCGTGCCGTCGTGTTGCGAGATGACCGCGGCCGTTTGGCGATCAATCCCGGTGCGGCCGGGCCGCGGCGATTCAATATTCAACCGACGGTTGCGAGGTTGACCATAGAGGCCGGCGTGGCGAACGCGGAGATTATTTCTCTGGCGTGAATTCGATCGTGATCTCGCGATCAAGGTTGATCTTCAATCCACGCGCACTCCGCGCGACGGCCGACAGTTCGTCCTGGCTCCTGGCCGCCGCCAGACGTGGCAGCCTGTCTCTTATACACATCTCCGAGCCCACGAGACGAGCTTGCCGATCGCGTATGCCGTCTTC